>JBDRLN010000065.1:0-11074 GCA_043812955.1 Candidatus Omnitrophota bacterium
CCAATCTTAGCGGAACCTGGAACCAGGCCTTTTATTTATGGCTGGGTTACTTTACCGGCTCTGCCTCAAGTACCACAGATATCAAGGATATTGTTGTAGACTGGGCAAGGGTGCGTAAATACGCCTCCACTGAGCCGACGATCAGTACCGGGGCAGAGCAATCTGTGATCTCCCGGCTGGTTATCACCACTTCTCCTCAGACCCTGATTCAGAACCAGTCATCAACCTTAATTACTGTGCAGGCCTGCGATTCCGCAGGCAATGCCAAAACAGTTTCAGTGGCAACCACCATTGATTTAAGCTCTTCATCATCAGGGGGCAGTTTTGCTCCTGAGAGCGATCCTTCAGCCTGGAGCTCGGATAATACCTCAACCATCACTATTTCCGCCGGCCAAAGCTCAGCATCTTTTTATTACAAGGATTCTATTGTCGGCACCCCCACTATCACTGCCTCAGAATACCCTTCAGTAGGCTGGACCGATGCCACCCAGCAGGAAACGATTAACTCCGCAGTGAACACCTTCTATGTCATTGCTTCTACTCCCCAGGTTGCCGGCTCAAGCTTTACTTTAACAATTTCAGCCATTGACCAGGATGGGGCAGTATCTACCGAGTTCTCCGGCACTGTGAATCTTGCCGTCAATTATGTTTCTCCTAATAGCGGCTCAGGCACCCTCGCAGTTACCCAGACCTCTGACTTTGTCAGCGGCATAGCTATCATTAATAATGAGAGTTTCTCCGACTGTGGCACTATCACTATCGCTGCTACCAAGTCCGACGACGCCACCAAAACCGGTTCCTCAACTAATATCGTCTTTCTGCCTTACGATTTTACTGTTGTGCCTGATGCTCTGACCCAGACCACCAACAAGGCCTTTGGCCTTAAAGTCACTGCCCGCAATGCCCAGGGCACAACTTGCCCCAATTACAAAGGCACGGCTAATCTTTCAGCAGTGTATGTCTCGCCTTCTACGGATCAATCCGCAAGCATCAGCCCATCTTCTTTGGGTAGCGCTGATTTTAGCAATGGCCTGGCCAGCTTGACTACTGCCAAATATAATAAATGGGGGACGGTTAAGATTAAAGCCACTGACTCTTTAAGCGCCGAGCGCACCGGCCAGAGCCAGGAGATCAAGTTTAATCCTAAAGATTTTACCATCACTCTTTCTACGCCGCCTAAGTCCCGTACCTTTTATTATCAAAACGAACAACTTATCGCCACAGTCACTGCCCGGGATAATGATAACAATACTATAGCTAATTATCAGGGGACAATTCAACTCTCCAGTTCTGACAGAAGCCAGTCTTTAACCCATACCATTCTTAGTGCCGATGCCGGCGTGCATAATTTTTTATTTAGTTTCGCTTCCGGTGGTAAAATAAAAATTAACGTTATTGACCAGGATGCTACTGCTGTTAAGGGCGAGTCTTCAGAGTTTACTGTTAAAGAAGTAAAAATCAAAATCTTCTCTACCTCTGGCCCGGTAGGCAGTGTGCCGGTGACTGTAAGGATTTTAGACAGCCAGGATAATCTGGTTACTGAGGATGATTCTACTAGCTTTACCATAACTTTTACTGAAGCTACGCCCAATGACTCCGCCTCAAGCGATGCCACAAGCATTGCGGTTACCATTAAGGGCGGCGCAGCAACCATCTATATTACTGATCAGCAGGCAGAGGTAGTCACTATCACTCCTGCATCCAGTCCTGTACTTACTTCAGTTGCCGGAACCGTAACCTTTGGTTCCTTTAAAGGCAGGGACATCGGAATAGATATGTGGAGGGAGATCCGCTGAGTATGAAAAAAGGTTTTACTTTTATTGAACTATTAATTAGCCTATCGGTTATTGCTATCGCCTTTGTTCCTTTGATGCAGATGTTTACCAACGCGATAGAGCAGACTTATAACATCGCGGAGTTAAATACTGCTCGCTATCTGGGTAAGGAAGGGATGGAAAAATTAAAAAATCTTAATTTTACCAAAGCCCAAATTAAAGACTTAGGCGATGTCTGGGAACCTCCTTTGGATAAGCCCGCTTTAGAATACAATGAACGTAAATGGCGAATTTTGCGCAAAGTGGATAAAAACAGCAACCCCTTAGAGGTGCGCATATTGGTTTTTCAGGATCCGATTATCGTCGAATCCAAACCTATTTTAGAGTTGGTTACGCTAATTGAAGATTTAGAATGGACAGAAGAGGGATAAATTTAACACGGAGCGCATTCACGCTCATCGAATTGCTCATCACTATTTCCATATCGACCATCTTAGGTGGCGCTATAGTTTTGATGCTCGGGAGCAGCTTAGATGCGTATTTATACAGCGAAGAGCAGGCTATAATCCATAAGGTTCTGGATGAGGTCCTCGAGGAAATAAGCGGAGAAGGTTTTCGCACTTACGGAATAAAAGATGCCTTAGGGATTTATGAAGCCAAGGCAGATGTAATTAATTTTTCTTGTTTATGGGTTGATACTACTCATCGCGTGAGCGGCAAACAACAGACCTTGATTTTAAATCGCTCGGTCAAGTTAGGTTCTCCTATGCCTATACTTGAGCTTAAGGCTAAAGAAAAAGATAGTTTTATACCCTGGGCGATTAGCTTTATTCCGCATCAGGAATCAACGAGGGGAAAAAAAGAAGATAAAATTATGCTCGGCGAGTCCCTGGGAGACGGGCCCGAATCTAAGATCATTTTTGAGGCCGATGCCATGAATCAGCCGGATGTCTTGATGAAAATAAAATGGGATGCTCAGGAGGCCAGGTTTGTCCGAACCTATGCGAATAGAATTGAAGTCATACCTAAAGAGAAATTTAAAGGCCTTAAGCTTACTCAGGCAAGATTTCAATATTACGATAATTCCAATACTGAGCTTCCCGTGCCTGTTCCCGAAGAATCATTATCATCAATTTCTGCGGTGAAAGTTACCCTGGAGTTGAAGCCGGATAGGCTAGGAGAAAAGGTGCGTCAGGCCAGCGCTTTTATAAACTTAAGAAATAGCCGGGCAACAGGAAAAGGTATAATTATACGTAAAGGCACGCGTATTAAAATACCCGACTCCAGGCATATAAAAACCTTAGGCGTTGCAAATGTGGTGGGTGTTAAGCCAGGCGATATTATTCAACTCATAACTCAACCTCAGCAGGGTAAAGCCTGGAGAGTTAAATTGGGGTTGGGCGTTAAAGACAAGGTTCCGATTTTAGAAAAGTACAGTATAGAATACCCGCCGGGCATCGCCGTATACTCCGAAACCGTCAACTTTTCTTTAGATATCCCCTTTAATTTACTCACTATCGGCAAAAACGGCCGCTTCGCTTATGCCTTTGTCAAAGAGGGAGAAAATGTTGTGGATGTACAGGGCGATGTATTTTTAGTCGTAGAAGAGATGGATCCACAGGGAGGCGCGCTATTTATCCGACCGTAATCAAACCTCAGGGCATTGTTTTCAATCCTACGTTACATCTTTTATTCTAGACCGTTTCTTCCCAAGTATCTTATTATCAATAAGTTCCTATAGAAGTGACCCCAGCTCCAACCCAATATAAAATTCGCCACAAAATATTTAATGAAAAAAAGTTAGTTAGATTTTGATTTCATTTACGTCTGTTATGTTAGGAGGTGATATATGTCTAAGCATAAGAGGATATATTTTAATAATGCTGTTTACCATATTTGTATAAGAGGAAATAACAGGCAGAGAGTTATTGGCGCGGACGATGATAAAATTATATTTTTAATGACTCTAAATAAATTCAGGTTAAGGTTTAAATTTAAGTTGTATGCTTTTGTATTAATGGATAACCATATCCATTTAGTTATAGGGACAGGAAGTAATATTACCATTTCAAAGATCATGCAGGCTATAACATTGTCTTATAGCCAGTTATTCCGAAGGAAGTATAATTATTCAGGGTATGTTTGGCAGGGCCGATTCAAAAGTAAGATCATTGATGGCGATAAATATATTCTTGAATGCATTAATTACATTCATAATAATCCACTAAGGTCAGGAATGGCGGAGTCTGTTTCCGATTATCCGTATAGTAGTTATCATTTTTACAATAGTTTAAGAAGCCCAGTCAGTAACTATATCAATATTAATCTTTATGGTGGTATTTAGGAGGGGCATTTCTGTCATAATCTATTCATACTATTAGAGTTAAATAGAAACGGTCTAGGGTTAGATTTAGCATGTTTATACATCTTTTAAGTATATAACTACTCTATATGTATATATATGTTAAAGAATGTAAAGATTTTCCTTGACAATAAATATTTCTCATGTATAATACGAAATGTGTCATTATAAAACCGTATCCACCCCGTAGGCGGCGTCCACCTACGGGGTGTGCAACACCTACGAGGTGTATGTGGTAAAGTATGGAGTGAAATGGCATTAAGCCTGACAGAATTAATGACGATTGATGAATTAGCTGGTTATTTAAAAGTAAGCCGTCGGACTATTTATGATTGGCTAAAACATAACAAGATTCCGGCTTTGAAGTTAGTCGGCCAGTGGCGTTTCCAAAGAGAAAAGATCGATGCCTGGATGCAACAGCAAACTACACATTAGGAGGGACAACTATGTATTTTAAGAGATTAGAGCTGGCAGGGTTTAAGTCATTCATGAATAAGACAACCTTAAATTTTGAACCAGGCGTAACTGCTGTGGTCGGTCCTAATGGTTGCGGTAAATCAAATATTTTTGACGCTATCCGCTGGGTATTGGGAGAGCAGTCGGTAAAATCCCTGAGAGGTTCAGATATGCAAGATGTTATATTTAACGGTACGGATTCCCAGGCCGCGGTGGGCATGGCTGAGGTGAGTCTGGCTTTTGCTAATGAACAGAGGTTTTTCAGCGTTAATAATGACGAAGTTATTATTACCCGTAGGCTATTCCGTTCAGGCGAGAGTGAGTATCTGTTGAATAAAACCCAAGTTCGTTTAAAAGATATAATGGATCTATTAATGGGCACAGGTATAGGTGCGGAGAGTTATTCCATAGTTGCTCAAGGCAAAATCGATCTTATCTTAAGTTCTAAACCCGAAGAAAGACGTATGGTATTTGACGAGGCATCAGGAATCACTAAATACAAGTCCCAGAAAAAAGAGGCGCTCAGGAAATTAGAAGAGACTGAGCAAAATCTTTTAAGGATCAATGATATTATTTCAGAAGTCCAGCGTTCAATCGGCCATCTGGAACGCCAGGCTAACAAGGCCCGTCGTTACAAAGAGCTTTTTGAGGAGTTGAAAACCAAAGATATTACCGTATCAATTTACCAGAAAAATGATTTGATCCAAAAGAAGCGGGATATTGAAAGCCAAATCAGTGCCTTGAAGGCTGAAGAAGAGGCGTTCTTGAATAATATCAAGGAAGAAGAGGCTAAGATTGAGTTGGGAAGGCAGGAGGTAAAAGTTTGGGAGGATAATATTTCGGCTATAAAAAATGAGATTTTCAGCCTGGAGAATTTGATCCTAAGAAACAAGCAGCATGTTGCCTTTAACCAGGAGAGGATAGCCGAATTAAGCGAGCGGGCCGTGTATTTGAACAGCCAGATCGAACAGACTAGAGCAAGGATAGCGCTTGATGAGGAAAAGCTGAATAAATTCAAGGAAGAGCATTCCGTTATCCAGAAGAATATCCAGCAAAAATGTTTGCTCTTAAAAGATAATGAAACCCAACTTAATGATCTGATCTCAGCAATCAAGGTTTCTTTGGAGTGTATGGCTGAAGCTAAAAGAAGTATGTTGGATCTGGTAACCCAAATAGCCCAGGCAAAGAATGAGGCGTCTGAGTTGAATTCTAAACATAATGTCCAGTTCGCCCGCCAGAAAAGGCTAGAGTTAGAAAAGAATAAGACCGATGAGGAGCGTAAGGGAATAGAGACAGGCTTGAATAATCTTAGGCTGGAGATAAGCCGGATAGAGGAATCAGGCCGGGCCCTGGGCATAGAGATGGCTAATTTCCAGGGCGAAACAGAATGTCAATCTAATCTGTTTAACCAAATGAATAGTGAGCTGGATAAACTGGAAAAGCAGAGATTAACCCTGGAATCACAAAAAGAATTCTTAGAGAAGTTGAAAACAGAATATGAAGGTATAGATACTTCGATGAATGCTTTGATCTATCTAGATAAGGCGCCGAGCGAAAAGATTAGCGGTTTAGTGGTTAAGATTAAAGAATACTTAAATATCGGGGAACTGGATAAGGCTGCTTTTTCAACAACCGGCCTTAAATTATCAGCTGAGGCTAAGCCGGTTGATTTGGATACCGGTCGGGTAACTGAGAAGATTACCAGGATAAAAGAAGAGATTGAAATTTTAAAGACGGATAAAACAGCCAAGGAGTCTCTGATTGACGATTTGAAGCGTACCATCCAGGAATGCCAGGAGAAACAAAAATTACAGGAGATAACCCTGGGGAATAAGAAGACCGTTTATCAGGGTATCGTTGAGCAGTTTAACAAGATCAAAGAAGAAGAGGAACTTATCGCCTTAGAGCTATCCGATATTAATGAGGATATCTGTCGGCTGGAAGGAAAACTTAAGTCCGCCAAGAATAAATTTTTGGAATTAGAAAATGATTATAAAGAGAAAGAATCTTTTATTCATATTGAGCAGGAGAAGGTAGGTGTCAATAGCCACAAAAAAGAAGAATTCGCGGTAGCCATAGCCAAGGTTAAGGCGGAATTAGATTCCCTAAATAAACAGCTGGGCTCAGAAGATTCTACGCTTAAGATTCTTGAAAATGCTTTTCATCAGGATAAGGAAAATCTGGATAACTTGGAGAAACAGAAAGGCGAGGCTAAGGAGAAGCAGGATGCTTTGAGTCTGGAAATGACCAGCCTTACTAAGAGGATTAATCAGACCCAGGAAGATATTAAAATGCAGAGTGGCCAGCTAAAAGACGCGGAGATAAAACACAGGCAGAGCCAGGAAGGGTTGGATGATAAGGTCCGCGCATTAGAGGCCAGGCGCCAGGAGTTAGATGGTTTTAAGGATAAGGTGTATTCCCTACAGATGGAAGATAAAGATTTAGATTTTAAGGTCATTAGTATTAAAGACAGGATCTACCAGGCTTATAAGTTAGAGCTGGATGCCCAGGAATCGCTAAGCCAGGAATTCGAGGTTAATGTATTAGGTCAAGAAATTGAAAAGTTGAGGAGTAAATTAGATTCTTATGGCCAGGTTAACTTAGTAGCCATTGAGGAGTATGATGAATTAAAGAAGAGGTATGATTTTCTGACCCAGCAGCAGTATGATTTAGTAACTTCCAAGGGAACGCTTCAGGATGCTATCCAAAAGATCAATCGGACCACCCGTAAGATGTTTATGGATACTTTTGAGAAGGTGCATGAAGAATTCCGAAAGTATTTCCGTATGCTTTTTAACGGAGGCGATGCCCAGTTGTTTTTAATCGATGAAAACGATCCATTGGAATCAGGGATCGAGATAATCTGCCGTCCTCCGGGAAAGAAGCTTCAGAACGTACTTTTATTATCCGGCGGAGAGAAGTCTATGTCGGCAATTGCCCTGATATTTGCTATTTTTAAAGTTAAGCCTGCGCCGTTCTGTATCCTGGATGAAATTGACGCTGCTTTGGATGAAGCTAACGTGGATAGGTTCAGCAGGATACTCCAGGAATTTACCCAGACTTCCCAGTTCATCGTAGTTACCCATAATAAACGCACGATCGCCAATGCCGATGTAATGTATGGGATAACTATGGAACAGTCAGGGGTTTCGAAAATTGTTTCGGTTAAATTTTCTTCGCACAGCACTGAAGTTAAGAAGAATGATGAACCTCAGAGGGAGGTAGTAGCCGTATAATTAAGCATAAAACCCAGAGTTTAGTACCCGGAGGTTGGTAAAATTAGGGGACGTTTCTATTTTTTATCTGACTTAATTTTGAAAAATAGAAACGTCCCCTAATTTCGTCCCCTAATTTTTAGGAGCAGGTTTTATTCTTGCCCGCGTGTTTAGCTTTGTAAAGCATCTTATCCGAATGGGAGATTAATTCCGTAGAGATATTTCCGTCTTCCGGAAAGGTTGACAACCCTAAGCTTACTGTGAGGAGTTTATTGGGCAGGATCTCCTGATGACCGAAATGGTGTTTTTCAATATTTTCTCTTAAGCGTTCGGCAATTAAAAAAGCCTCTTTATTATCTGTTTGGGGCAGTATAATGGCAAATTCTTCGCCGCCATAACGGCAGACATAATCCATCTTCCGGGACTGATTCTTTAAAATTAAAGCCAATTCTTTTAAGATCTTGTCTCCTGCCTGATGTCCCAAAGAATCATTATATATCTTAAAATCATCAATATCCAAAAGCACTAAAGTCAAAAGAGTGGAAGTAGCTTTACATCTTTCCACCTGCGTGCTTAATAGATATTGAAAATAACCGTGGTTCCAAAGGTCAGTCAGGGAGTCTATATTTGCCCGGGTAGCTGTTTTTTCATAAAGTTGAGAGTTTTCAATAGCCAACCCAGCCTGGTTAGCTAACATGATCAGCATGCGCAAGTTGTCTTTAGTAATCGGTTTTTTGGTAATAAAGTTATCCGCGAAAATTATCCCGTTTACCTTATCTTTGGCTTTTAAAGGGACTACTACTAGTTCCTCAGTTTTTAAGATTTGTATAATTGGGTCTTGAACATAATTCTGGATAGTCTCTTTAGTTAAATGCAGGGGCATGCCTTCCAAGGCTACTAAGCTCAAAAGGCTATCTTTTTTTCCCTGCGTGGATATCTTGAGGTGCTGAACCTGGCGGTTAAATCCGGATACCTGGTTATGCTGGGATATAGTATAGGTATTAATAAGGTCATCCATATCCATGTTTTGTTGTTCTATTGACCACCAGACCCGGTTAGCTTCCTCGTGGCTTTCCGGGCCAATACCCATCTTGCCCTCAATAATGCCATCTTTATCGTTAACCAAAAAGAGCATTGCCCGGTTAAACCCCAAGCCCATATGCGCAGTAACTCCGGTAAGGATTATATAAAGGATCTCGTCTAGTTTAAGGGTAGTTCGCATGGCATTGGAGATCTCATAGAGGATAGATAGCTCTATTTTAGTTTTCTCCAGCTCTTGCTTAATCTGCTCTAAGTCAGGTTTAATTTTATTCAACTCTTCAGACATAGACTAACTTTAGCATAATTTTTAGCCTATGTCAACTTCAACGAAGTTATTCATGCGTATAGGTTTATCCTGTGGTATAATTAATCATTATGAAAAACCTAAAAAATAAAATATTCAGCTTTGCTAATTTATTTTTTTATTTTGTTTATTTTTTTATATGTTTTTCTAGCGTGTCTTTTCCAGGTGAGCCTTCAAGCCTGTCCGGTAAATACAAAGATTATAATGTAATCTTGATAATATTGGATGCTTTGCGCCCCGATCATTTAAGTTGTTACGGATATGCCAAGGAGACCTCGCCAAACATAGACCTATTGGCCCAGCGGGGCGTAATTTTCACTAATGCCTTCAGCCAGTCTCATAATACCCTGCCCAGCGTAGCATCAATTTTCTCTTCCCTCTATCCTCCTTCTCACGGAATGGAACATATATTTAAAGATAAATTTCCGGATAATGTTTATACCTTAGCCGAAATATTAAATATATACGGTTATAATACTGTTTGGTTAGGACATAAATATGATCCTCATTCAGGAATGGCTGATGGGTTACTCACTGGTTTTGAAGAGCAATACAATATTTCGTCCGAATTAAGTGTTGGCTTGAAGGTATACGATTGGACAATTAACGGCAGCAATAAATACCATAAAACACCCTTTTTTTTAACTATCCATTCATATTTAACCCATGAGACATTTTTCCCATTTAACAAATTTGATAATAGTTATAATACGCCTAACAGTTTCATCGATAGACTTGAAAGCCTTTTAATTAAAAAGTGGGAATATATGCGATACGCGTGTGAAAATAATCCCGAGGAATTAGATATAGTGTTTGGTAATGGTTGGAGTAAAAAAAATGCCAAATATTTTAGTCAACCTTATTCTCAGGGTAATTTCTGGAAGATTATTTATATGCAAGACCTATTAGTTAATAGGTATAGATTGCTTGATTATTTCCGCAATAAACATATAAATTTTATATTAGGTTCGTTGAATGATATAGATATTCCTTTTTTACTGTCTTTATTAGATAACAGTATTCATGAATTAGATGAAAATTTTATCGGTAGGGGTATAGCAGAATTAAAAAAGATTAATATTTATGATAAAACGATTATTATTATTACTGCCGATCATGGGAATGAATACCGCGAACACGGGGATATCGGACACAATTATTCCATATACGATGAAGTAATCCGGATCCCATTGATATTTTACCTGCCGCATTTGAATAAAGCTGTAAGAATTAATAGCCTGGCCCAGAGCATTGATATAATGCCGACGGTCTTAGATCTTTTGGGGATTCCACTTCCGCATCAGGCGCAGGGGATAAGCCTGACCGGGTTAATTGAGAAAAGGCCTAGGGCTGTGGTTAATGATTATATATTCGTTAAATCCTTGGATGGCTCTTTGGCTATTCGTTCGCAAAAGTGGAAATTGATCAGGAGAAGTATGGGTGGAACCGCTGGGAATAATGAATTTTATAATATCCAAAATGACCCTTTAGAAAAGAATAATCTTATAAATATGGAACCAGGCATAGCTGATATTTTTAAGGTAGAGTTAGAGGCTAAAATTTCCAGCCTGCCTAAATATAATGAAAAGAATAGCGAATTTATCAAGGAGATAGATCCGCAAACCAGGGAGAGGATTAAAAAAACAGGGTATTGGTAATCACGGGAGCAATATATGTTTAATTTATTTAAGGCAGATCGTATTTCTGCATTAATAGTTGTTGGCATTTTAAGCATTTTCTTTCTAGATAGCGCAATGAAAAAAATGATTTTAATTTCTCTGGATATAATATTTTATTTGTTTCTTTTGACGCTTTACAGGCATCCCATACCAGTTGCCTAGGGTATTTTCGTAAGACTACACCGAATATTGATAAATTCGCAAAAGAGGGTTTTCTTTTTAAACAGGCAATTGTTCAGGCG
>JBDRLN010000066.1:0-145250 GCA_043812955.1 Candidatus Omnitrophota bacterium
CCAGGTATTAAACGCGGTAATGCAAGAACAGCAATTAGCTATATCCGGAGCTGCCCAGGCCGGAGCAGGCGCCCAGCGCGGCCAGATCAAGACCGCAGATTTAATTATTACTGCTGCTGTAACTGAGTTTGAGCCTCAGGCTTCCGGCGGTAGTGCGGGTATAGGCGGAGGTGGCGGTATAGGCAGCGGTATTTTAGGCGGGTTATTAGGCGCAACCATGAACAAGGCCCATATGGCTTTGGATATCCGTATCGTAGATACTTCTACTTCCGAAGTATTAGCCGCTACCCGGGTACAGGGTCAGGCCAGCGATATAGCCGGAGGATTTATGGGTGGGTTTATGGGCAGCTGGGGTTTAGGCATAGGTTTGTCGGGCTACGCTAATACCCCGATGGAAAAAGCAATACGCATCTGCATTATTGAGGCGGTGCGTTATATTTCACAAACAATATCAGCAAACTACTATAAATATTAATTCTATGGGAAAACGTAAACGTAGGGGCAAGCTTAATTGGCGTTCCAAGAAGGCCAATCACGGCCGTAAGCCGAATTTAGGATAAATTTTTCCTAACACTTCAACCAATCCTTCCATGATCTTAGCCTGGATTTTGGGAAGTACATTCCTGGTGAGCCTTATTTCTCTTATCGGGGTAGTTACCTTTATTATAAAAGATAAACTTCTCCATCGGATTATATTTTACCTGATCGGTTTCTCTGCCGGGGCATTAGTCGGCGGAGCATTCCTGCATATACTGCCCGAAGCCCTGGAAAAGACCGGCACTATGCAGGTTTTTTATTTTTTGATCCTGGGCCTGAGTTTATTTTTCCTAATGGAGAAATATTTCTATTGGCGGCATTGCCATGATGAAGATTGCCATGTCCATAGCTTTACTTATTTAAACCTGATCGGAGACGGATTTCATAATCTACTAGATGGCATGCTTATTGCGGTAAGTTTTACCGTATCCATAAAAATAGGCCTGGCTACTACTTTAGCGGTTATTTTGCATGAGATACCCCAGGAATTAAGCGATTTCGGGGTTTTGGTTTACGGGGGGTTTACTAAAACCAAGGCTTTGATATTTAATTTTATTTCGGCTTTAACGGCGATATTCGGGGCTTTGTTAGGCTATTTTCTCAGCGACAAGGTAGCCCATTTCTCAAATTTTATTCTTCCTTTAACTGCCGGCGGTTTTATCTATATCGCTACCTCCGATCTCATTCCCGAAATACACAAAGAAAAGAATTTGAAGCGTTCAACCCTGGCTTTCTTCTCGTTTTTATTAGGTATTGGTTTTATGGCCTTAACTAAAAAGCTTCTGGAACATCAATGAAAGCAGTAGCCTTAATTTCCGGCGGCCTGGATAGTATCTTGGCTGCTCGGGTGATTAAAGAACAGGGTATTGCTGTAACCGCGCTATTTTTTAAAATCCCATTCCTGGGTAACCCTAAAAAACCCGGGATAAAATCCGAAGATTCGATCCGTAGATTAACCGAAGCCTCAGGTATTAAATTAGTAGTCATTGAATTGGCAGATGATTTTCTAGAAATAGTTAAGAATCCGGCTCACGGATACGGTTCAAATATTAATCCTTGTATAGATTGTAAGACTTTTATGCTTAAAAAAGCCGCTGAGTTCATGCGTGAGAATGGAGGGTCTTTTTTAGTTACCGGAGAAGTGTTAGGGCAAAGGCCAATGTCCCAGAACAAGCAAAGTTTAGGGGTTATTGAAAGAAATTCCGGCATGGAAGGCTTGATCCTGCGCCCGCTTTCAGCCAGGCTTTTAGATGAGACTACCCCGGAGAAACAAGGCTGGGTTAAGCGGGAAGTCTTGCTTGATTTTAACGGACGCACCCGCTCTCCGCAGATAGAATTAGCTTTAGAATTCGGGATTAAAAATTATTCCAGCCCCGCCGGAGGGTGTTTATTAACCGACCCCCATTTTACCGACCGAGCGAAAGATCTTTTAAGGCATAATGAATTGACCATGGAAAATGTGGAATTAATAAAGATCGGCAGGTATTTCAGAGTAACGCCAGATGTAAAATTAGCCGTAGGAAGAAATGAAGCTGAAGATAACCGGATAATTGGTTTAGCCAAGACCGGGGATCATCTTTTTTATCCGCCGCTAGATGTTGCCGGGACAACTGCGTTGGCACGAGGAAAGTTAAATGAAGAATCTATCCGTTTATGCGCCTCTATCGCCAGCCGCTACTGTGACTTAAACGGTAAACAATCCATAAATATAACTTACAGAATATTTCCATCGGACGAAGAAAAAATAATCTTAGTATCAGCGTTATCAGAAGTAGAGTTAGTTAAACTAAGAATATAATTTTGCGGGTCCTGCCCAAAGGAGGCAGTTCCTGGGCCCCTCCGCCCGGTGTGGATCCTCCCAGTCACCGCCATCCTTTGGTCACCCGCTAAGCTTATAATAATGTTATTATGAGAAAAGAGGCGCTGCTTTATCAGAAATTGGACGGTCAGCAGGTGCAATGTAATCTCTGCTGCCACCGCTGTAAGATTGCTAATGAAAAATTCGGGTTTTGCGGGGTAAGGCAGAATATTGATGCGGTTTTATTTACCCATGTTTACGGGAATATAATTTCATATCATGTTGACCCGATTGAGAAAAAGCCGTTATACCATTTCTTACCTGGCTCAAAAAGCTTTTCTATTGCCACTATAGGCTGTAATTTCCGCTGCGGTTTTTGCCAGAATTGGGAGATATCCCAGGTAAGGGTTGATGAAAATATCGCTAAAGAAGAAAATTATCATTCTCCGGAAACCGTAATTAAGGCTGCCTTGGATAATGGTTGCAAGAGTATAGCTTATACCTATACAGAACCGACGATTTTTTTTGAATACGCCCTAGACTGCGCACAGCTAGCTAAAGAAAAAGGGCTGCACAATATTTTTGTTACCAACGGTTTTATGACTAAGGAAGCAATGCAAATGATTATGCCGTATCTTAACGCGGCGAATATAGATCTTAAATTCTTTAAAGAGGGATCCTATAACAAAATCTGCAACGGAAGCTTACAGCCGGTTTTGGATTCAATTGCCTTAATGAATAAACTGGGTATCTGGGTCGAAGTAACTACTCTGGTAGTGCCTGGTGAGAATGATTCTGAGCAAGAACTAAGGGCGATCGCCCAGTTTCTTGCCAGTGTAGATAAAAATATCCCTTGGCATATCTCTAGGTTCCATCCTGATTATAAATTGCAAAATACCGCCTTAACCCCAGAAAAAACCCTTAAGAAAGTTTTTGATATTGGTTATCAGGCTGGTTTAAGGTATGTTTACATTGGTAATGTCTTTGCCTGGGGAAATGATACTATCTGCTATAAATGCAAAAAATTATTAATTAAAAGAGAAGGATTCAATATTCTAGATAATCATCTTCAAAATAATAGCTGCTCATATTGCAAGGTCATCATACCAGGGGTATTTAATTAAATCACATTTTTTATTGACAAATGATACAAATGTGGTATCATTAGATAAAAGAAAGGAGGCAGATATGGATATAACTGTTAAATATATGCTGCGTCCGGTTGCCCACTGTAAAGAGGGCTGCCCTAGATTGTCCTGGGCACGACAATAAACTGCCCGTATTTTTTATCAATAATTAGCGGAGAAAAAATGAAATTGATAACCAGAGACACGGATTACGCTTTACGGGCCTTATGTTTTATCGCCAAGAATAAAGATAAAGTTACGCCTGTTTCGGAATTAGTTAGAAGACTAAGGATGCCCAGGCCGTTTTTACGCAAGATCCTACAGTCGCTAGATAAAATCGGCTTACTAAAATCATATAAAGGCAAAGGCGGGGGTTTTCTTCTGACCCTTAAGCCGGATAAGATATCTATCTTAGATGTGATGCGAATTTTCCAAGGCGAATTCAATTTTAATGAGTGTCTTTTGAATAAACGCCTTTGTCCGGATATACGGATTTGTATCTTAAAGAAGAAAATAGACCGGATAGAAAAATATGTTATTTCAGAACTAAATTCGTTCAAATTAGCTTATTTATTAGAGTAATCTATTATGCCAAAAAGGAAAATTATTAAGATTGATGAATCTAAGTGCAATGGCTGTGGGTTATGTTTACCTAATTGCCCGGAAGGGGCGTTACAGATAATAGACAATAAGGCCAGACTGATCAGCGATTTATTCTGTGACGGCCTGGGGGCTTGCCTTGGGTACTGTCCGCAAGGCGCGATTAAAATTGAAGAAAGAACCGCGCAGGAGTATAATGAGGGCAAGGTAATGGAGAATATCGCCCAGCAGGGAGATAAGGTTATTCGGGCTCATCTCCAGCATTTAAAAGCCCATGGCGCAACTAACTATCTTAAAGATGCCCTGGATTATTTAAAAGAAAAAGGGATTAAAATAACGTTAGAGGATTCATCCCAGCCTTGCGCCTGTCCTGGTTCCCAGGCCAGGGAATTTAAAAGAACCAAAGAGCCATTAGGAAAAAATACAGGCACCATTAATTTTTCCTCGGAGTTAAACAATTGGCCGGTTCAAATTAAGCTTGTTCCTGAAGGGGCGCCGTATTTCAATAACGCGGTCCTGTTAATTTGCGCTGATTGTGTTCCTTTTAGTTATGCTGGTTTTCATCAGAATTTATTAAAAGATAAAATTCTGATGATAGGCTGCCCGAAATTAGATGACCCGGAATTTTATCGGGAAAAACTCACTCGGATTATTAAGAATAACAATATTAAATCCATAACTTGCTCCCATATGGAGGTGCCTTGTTGTTTCGGGTTGGTCAGCTTAGTAAAATCTGCGCTTAATTCTGCGGATAAACAAATACCATTTAAAGAAATAACTATAAGTATTAAAGGGGAGAAACTATAGCGGCTAAAAAGGAGTTTATTTTGGAAGAGATAAAAGCTAAACTTATTCAAAGGATAAAAAGAACTTCCAGTGTGGAGAGTTTCAGGTTTCTTCCGGAGAAAAAGATTGACTTTTTAGCCGGACAATTCCTGCAGGTAATTTTTGATGAAAATGACCGCAATAATAAAGAATTAAACAAGTATCTTTCTTTTTCCTCTTCTCCTAACCAGGATTACTTTGAACTAACTAAGAGGATCAGCGCAAGCGCTTTTTCCCAGAAATTGAAAAGTTTAAAAACAGGAGATGAGTTTTTATTTAAAGTTCCTCTGGGCGCCTGCGTATTTAAAGATGAGTATAAAAAAATAGCTTTCCTAATCGGAGGGATTGGCATAACCCCGGTTATTTCTATAATAGAATATATAGCCGGGAATAAAATCAATACCGATGTTTTATTGTTTTACTCCAATCGCAATGAAGAGGATATAGCTTTTAAATCCGAGTTAGATAATTGGCGGGAGAACAACTCTAATATTAAGATATTTTATATGGTGTCTGACTCTCAGCCTATTAATAAGGAATACATCTTTGGCAGGATCGGCAAGGATTTATTATTAAATAAAATCCCAGATATACCTGAAAGGGTGTTTTTTATTTTCGGACCTCCCAAGATGGTGGAGGCAATGAAAAATACCTGTTTAGAGATCAGTCCAGTTAAGGAGCATATCAATACCGAAAGTTTTATAGGATATTAAAAAGGGGGCTAGCATGTCGGTTATAGAGATTAAAAAGGATGTATTTTGGGTGGGGGTAGTGGATTGGAGCGTGCGCAGTTTCCACGGACATACTTTTAATACCAAAAGAGGTACTACCTACAACGCATATTTAATTAAAGGTGATAAGAATGTCCTGATCGATACTGTCTATGGCCCTTTTGCGGAGGAGATGATTGAAAATATCCGTCAGGTTATCGAGCCTGGGAAAATAGATTATGTGATTGCTAATCACGTAGAGACGGATCATTCCGGGGCAATACCAGCGATCATGAAGCTTTGTCCTAAAGCTAAAGTCCTGGGTACAGCTAAATGCAAAGAAGGACTGTATAAACATTATTATGGTAACTGGGAGTTTCAGGTTGTAAAGACCGGGGATAAGCTGAATTTAGGTAAAAAAACTTTGACCTTTTTAGAGGCCCCGATGCTGCACTGGCCAGACAGCATGTTTACTTATTTCTCTGAAGAGGAATTACTTTTTCCCAATGACGCTTTTGGCCAGCATTACGCCACGAGTTATAGATTTGACGACGAAGTAGACCCAGCCGTTTTAATGGAAGAAGCTGCTAAATATTACGCTAATATCCTTTGGCCTCTGAGCAGTTTAGTCATAAGAAAGATTGAAGAGGTCCAGAAGTTGAATATTTTCATTCAAATGATTGCTCCCAGCCATGGGATCATCTGGCGTAAAGACCCGCTGAAGATTATTAAGGCTTATTTGGGGTGGGCTAAAAATGAAACCAAACCTAAAGTAGTGGTTGTTTATGAAACCATGTGGGGCTCTACTGAAAAAATAGCCCATAAGATCGCCGAAGGCATAATTGACTGCGGCTTAGAGGTAAAACTTTTTAATGTCGCCCAATCTGACCATACTGAAATCATTCAGGAGATGCTCGATGCCAAAGGTTATCTTATTGGCTCATCTACTCATGATAACAATATGCTTCCTAACATGGGAGGATTCCTGGAGTTTTTCAAAGGGCTTAAGCCTAAAAATAGGATAGCTGGTGTTTTTGGTTCCTATGGCTGGGCAGGCGGGGCAGTAAAAGAAATTGAGGGAGTGCTTAAAGAGGCAGGTATTGAAGATTTGTCTCCTCCAATTTCTTTTAAATATGTCCCTGATATTCAAGAGATGCAGAGTTGCTTGGCATACGGTAAAGATTTTGCCCAGAGGATAAAATAGGAGGCAGATATGATACCTATAGAAGCATTGACGTTGGCTTTATCTGAAGAAACCAAAGCAATAGCTCTGTACAGAAGATTATCTGCGGAGCACCAGTCGATAAGGGAGATGTTTGATTTTTTGATCATCGAGGAAGAGAAACACCAGCAGTTGATTAAAAATAAGATAGCGGAGTTGATGAAATAGGAGGTGTGATGGCTAAATATCGTTGCACGGTTTGCGGTTATATATATGATCCTGCAATTGGAGATCCTGATAATGGGATAAAGCCGGAAACTTCATTTGAAAGTTTGCCTGATAACTGGGTTTGCCCTGAATGCGGGGTAGGAAAAAGTGAGTTTGAGAAGGTTTAGAGCTGGGAGGCGAAAAATGGATACATTTGTCTGCAAAGTCTGTGGTTATGTTTCTTTTAAAGACGCCCCGGATAAGTGCCCGGTTTGTGGAGCGGCTAAACAGGCGTTTCAATTGACTCCGGATGTTATCAAAAAGCCCATTGATCCTAATAATCTAAATGACTTGGAGAAAAAACATATTCCGGTAATTAAAATAAATAAGGTTTGCGGTTTAGTCGGCCCGGGTTGTATTGACGCGCATATTAAGGTTGGCGAGGTATTGCATGTAATGGAGGCCAAGCATTTGATCATGTACATCGATGTGTATCATGATTATAATTTTCTTTGCCGGGCGCACTTGACTCCTGACAAGATTAATCCGGTTATTGGTATACATCTAAAAGTCTCAAGCGGAAAATTACTGGCGCTGGAGAATTGTAATGTGCATGGCCGCTGGCTAGCGGAGGCAGATTTATAACTATGCTTCATCTTCTCAGAGAAGTAGTGACTTTTTTTCTGCAGCAGCACTTTGTGATCGTGACTACAATTGATAAGCAAGGTAGGCCGCATAATTCATGTAAGGGTATGGTGGATATTACACCGGATGGAAAGGTGTATCTTCTGGACCTTTATATGAAAGACACCTTTAATAATTTGAAAGCTAAACCGGATATAAGCGTTACTGCGGTAGAGGAACATCAGTTTAGGGGTTATTCGCTTAAAGGCCGGGGTTCTATAGTTAAAAGAGAGAATCTTTCGCCTAAGATTATCATTAAGTGGGATGAATTGCTTACCCAGCGTATTTCTCACCGTATAATTAAGAATATTCGTAACGGCAAGGCCCAGAAACAGCATCCGGAAGCACTTTTGCCTAAGCCTGCTTATATGGTGCTGGTCAAAGTTGAGGAAGTAATAGATTTAACCCCGCAGCATATCAAAAAAGAGGTGTAGAAATGGGTAATATTCTAAACGCGAGTGAGATAGTAGAATTAGGTATTCAGATCGAGAAAAACGGCTTTGATTTTTATACTGGCGTAGCCGTAAAATCGAAAAACCAAAATACCAAAGAAAGGTTTCTCTATCTTGCTGATCAGGAGAAACAACATATTCTCGTTTTCCAGGGGATATTGGATAAGGCCGGCAAGTATCAGCCGGTTGAAAGTTATGACGGCGAGAATATGGCTTATCTAAATGCTGTAGCTAGCGAACACGTTTTCACCCGGGAAGGTAAGGGGAAGGAGATTGCCCGGAGCATAGAAACTGATAAAGAAGCGATCGATCTGGCGATAAATTTTGAAAAAGATTCTATTATCCTTTTCTCAGTAATAAAAAAAGTTGTTCCCGTTCAGCAGCATAACATAATTGACGCGCTTATCCAGCAGGAGCAGGGGCATTTGGTTGCGCTAGTTGAGATCAAACAAAACCTTAAATAAAGAGATTAGCGATGAATAAAACCAGAAAGATCAGACAATTTGTTATGGCTGTGGTTTTCATGGGCGTATTTATCTTTGGCTGGAAATATCCTATTTTGGGATTTTTTATTCCTTTGTGTATGATCCTGGGAATAGGTATAGGGTTGTTTAAAGGCAGGAAATTTTGCGATTGGTATTGCCCCCGGGGAAGTTTTTATGACGCTTGGATTAAGCCCTTGAGCCCGCAAAGAAAAACGCCGGATTTATTTAAGAATATCTATTTCCGTTTAGGAGTATTATTTTTTTTGATGGCGGTAATGGGGATTAATTTAATAAGCCGCTGGCCAAATCCTGAAAATATAGGTAAGTTTTTTGTAATTATGATGACCTCTACTACGCTTCTGGGGGTTATCCTAGCGTTTTTTTGGCATCAACGCAGCTGGTGTTTATTCTGCCCTGTAGGCACGATCGCTAATTTAGTGGGCAGGAATAAATTTGTCTTAAAGATAGATTCCGAAGCCTGTAATGAATGCAAATTATGCGCTAAAGCCTGTCCTATACAGATCAAACCTTATAAATTTAAAAAAACAGGCGCGCAGGAAGTTAAAGATTATGATTGCCTTAAGTGCGGGATTTGCATCGCATCCTGCCCTAATAAAGCCCTAAGTTTTTAAAGGATAAATTATGTTAAGAATACTTTTTAGGTTAGGCCCGCTAAATATCTATTCTTACGGATTAATGCTGGCTCTGGCATTTTTATCCGGGATGTATTTAATTGAGAAAAGAGCCAGGAAGCAAGGTTTGGATAAGAATAAGATCCTGGACCTAGTTTTTCTTATACTTTTTTCCGGGATTCTGGGCGCGAGAGCCCTATTCGTCATAATAAATTGGGATTACTACAGGTCTGACCTGATTGGTATTTTTAAGGTCTGGGAAGGCGGCCTGGTTTTTTACGGCGGATTGATTCTAGCTTTTTTTGTCAGCATATGGTTTTTAAGAAAGAATAAGATATCGTTTTGGAAGACAGCGGATATTTTAAGCCCGGCATTAGCCTTAGGTGAAGCTGTGGGCAGGATCGGGTGTTTTTTAAACGGATGCTGTTATGGTTTAATCTCTGAAAAGTGGGGGGTCAGTTTTCCGGCCCGGGATAATCCCCCTGCTTTTGCCCAACAGGTCTTTGACGGCATAATAGCCCTGACAGCAAAAAGTTCATTACCGGTAATCCCGACCCAGATTTATTCTGCCCTGGCCGGACTGGTAATATTTTTTATACTTTTAGCCCTGGAGAAAAAGAAAAGGTTTAACGGGTTTATTTTCTGGGTTTTTATCCTGCTTTATTCCTTATTTAGGTTTATGATTGAAGGGTTTCGTTATTACGAAAATAACTTTTTTGTGTTGAATAATTTGACGATATCCCAGATAATCAGCCTAGTTTTAGTTGTAATTTCCCTGATTTTTTTATTCAAAGGTAAAAAGCAGGGACGGTTCTGAAAACAAAGCTAAAGTGTCCCTTTTTAGGGGACAGTTTAAGATCAGTTTCAGAACCGTCCCTAAAGTTTAGGAAAGAATGAATAATAAAATAGTGCTGGATATTTATGGAATGCATTGCGCCTCTTGCGCTTTAAATATCGAGCAAGCCTTGATAAAAGTTGCTGGAGTAATTAGTTCCCGGGTTAATTTTGCCTCTGAAAAGGCTTATATAGAATTTGATCCCCAAGAGTTGAAGGTCCAGGATTTTATCCGGATAATTGAACAAGCCGGGTATAAAGCTGATGTCCCCGGAACAATGGATGCGGAAAAAGAAATCCGGGATAAGGAAATTAAGGTCTTAAGGATAAAATTCATTATCGCCCTAGTTTTTTCATCCATCCTGATGGCTATATCAATGATAAATCACTCTCAAATAGTCCTAACCCAGTTTATCTTATCGACTGCGGTATTAATCTGCGGCTATAAGTTTTTTTCCCAGGGGATAACCGTGCTATTGAGGAATAAGCGGGCGAATATGTATACTTTAGTGGCTTTAGGGGTAGGCAGCGCCTATTTTTATAGCCTAGGAGCAAGTTTCTTTAAAGGAGCTAATCTTTATTATGAGGCAGCAGCTTTTTTACTTACTTTTATTTTATTAGGCAAATACTTGGAGGCAGTGACTAAGAGGAAGACCTCTCAGGCGATCAGGCGTTTATGGGGATTGCGTCCTAAAACAGCCTTGGTTATCCGCCAAGGCAAGGAAGAAGAAATCACCGTAGAGGAATTGATAGTCGGGGATATTATTATTGTTAAACCCGGCCAACGGATCCCAGTAGATGGTAAAGTTGTGGAAGGTTATTCCAGTGTAGACGAGTCAATGGTTACTGGCGAAAGCCTGCCGATAGAAAAGACTATTAATTCCCCGGTTATAGGCGGGACTATCAATAAATCCGGTTCTTTTAAATTTCAAGCTGTTAAAATCGGCAAAGATACGATTCTTGTCCAGATCATTAAATTAGTTGAAGAGGCTCAGGGGTCAAAGGTCCCTATCCAAAAGTTGGCGGATAAAGTCTCAAGCTTTTTTGTGCCAGCGGTTTTATTAATAGGGATACTGACATTTATAATCTGGTTTTTTTGGGTAAAAAATCCGGATCTGGCCTTAAATAATTTTATCTCGGTGTTAATCATCGCCTGTCCTTGTGCCTTGGGGCTAGCTACTCCTACTGCAGCGATGATGGGTACCGGAATAGGCGCTAATAAAGGCATACTTATAAAAAATGCCTCTAGCCTGGAAATCTGCCATAAGGCCCAGGTAATTGTTTTTGATAAAACCGGGACTTTAACCGAAGGAAGGCCATCCTTGACTGATATTGTTTTAATTAAGGCTAAAGACAGACAGGAAGTTTTAAAATATGCTGCCATAGCCGAAAAGCGCTCAGAGCATCCTTTGGCTGAAGCTATCTGTGCAGAGGCTAAAAAAGAAAATTTAGATATTCCTGAACCGGATTTATTTAATTCTCTGGCTGGAAAAGGGGTGATCGCCAGGTTTAATTCGGGGGTAATAATTTTAGGGAACAGAAAACTGTTTAGCGATAGAAAGATAGATTATTCTTTTCTTGAAGATAGGCTAACGGCATTAGAAATACAGGGTAAGACTGTAATGATGGTAGGTTTCAATAATGAGATTTTAGGTATTTTGGCTCTGGCAGACACATTAAAGGAATCCGCGAAACATACGGTAGGGGCATTAAACAAAATGGGTAAAGAAGTTTTAATGGTTAGCGGGGACAACCTGTCTACGGCTAAGGCGATCGCCCGCCAGGCAGGCATTGAAAAAGTATTGGCCGAGGTTTTACCGCAGGATAAAGTCCAGGAGATAAAGAAAATCCAGGCTAAGGGTTTAAGCGTGGCTATGGTCGGCGATGGGATCAATGATGCCCCGGCATTGGCCCAGGCAGATATAGGTATTGCTATAGGTGCGGGAACAGACATAGCTTTGGAGTCGGCAGATATCGTTTTGATCAGGGATGACTTAAGAGGTGTGATCTTAGCTATGGATTTATCAAGGTACACCTTAAGAAAGATACGCCAGAATCTTTTTTGGGTTTTTTTTTATAATACTATAAGTATACCTATAGCCGCGGGCGCACTTTATCCATTTTTTAAGGTCTTGCTAAATCCTGTAGTCGCTGCCCTAGCCATGACTTTTAGCTCAGTTTCAGTTGTGGTTAATTCGCTTATGATGAAAAGATACCGTTTTAAACAGTAACAAGTGTTTTTTGAGCGGATTCATTTGCTTAAAGCGGATAATCTTGGTATAATTTAACGAAATAAATATCAAAAGAACGGCTGATTAAATAATACACCCCGCTTAATCGAATCGGCGGGTGTCCCGTCCACTGCGGGAGGAGGCTAAAATGCGCGAACAGATAGAGAAGGCTTTAGATAAAGTAAGAGGAATGCTGGCTATGGATGGCGGAAATGTGGAATTAGTGGATGTTTCCGAAGACGGGATAGTGAAGGTTAAACTTACCGGTTCCTGCGGCTGCTGCCCGATGAGTGAGATGACTTTAAAGATGGGTATTGAGCGGGCCTTAAAACAAGAAGTCCCTCAGATAAAAGCGGTGGTTGCGGTATAATTACCAAGCGTATAGTTTTACATTTCCTTCTGCGGCTGGCGTATAAATCGACCTGACCTACCTACTCCTTGGAAGTGCATTTCTAAAATAACAATGCAAGATAAAATTCTGGATTTTTTAAAGCTAAAGCAGGAAATTTCAAGCGGCCATCCGGAGGAATTATCCTGCGCGAACATAACCCATCAATTGCATACCAGATTCATCGGTCGCAAGGTTTATTATTTTCAAAAGGTCGCTTCTACAATGGATGTGGCAATGCAATGGGTTACTAAGGGTGCCTGCGAAGGGACTCTGGTTCTGGCTGAGACCCAGACTAAAGGCAGAGGCAGGCTAGGCAGGATCTGGTCTTCTCCGAAATACAAAGGCATATACCTGTCTTTGATCTTAAAGCCCAAGATCTTGCCTTCTGAAGCCCCTATATTTACTTTTTTGGCTTCAGTATCCATCTGCGAGGCGATTAAGGAGGCGGCTGAACTGGAGGCCAGGATAAAATGGCCCAACGATATTTTAATTAAAAATAAAAAAGTCGGGGGGATATTAACTGAATTAGACGCGGAAATGGATGCGGTGCGTTTTTTGGTTATTGGAATAGGTTTGAATGTTAATAATGATATGGCGAGTATTGTTTCGGGCGCAACTTCTTTAAAGGAACAGAAGAAAGAGGAAATAAACCGGGTAGAAGTGCTTCGGGAATTACTCCGTCGGATTGAAGCTAATTATCTGGCTTTTCAAAAAGATGGGCCCAGGGTTATACTTGAGAAATGGCGGGACTACAATATTACCTTAGGAAAAAGGGTCCGGGTATCTTTTCACCAAGAGCATATTGAGGGAGAGGCGCTGGATATTGATATTGACGGCGCTCTTCTGGTGAGAAATGATTCCGGACTTATTCATAAGTTTACCGCTGGCGATGTTACTTTCTGTCGGTAAAAAGAAGATTGCTCTTAGGCTAAGATTAAGGTATAATCACCAGAAATCCGGATTTTAGGTTTAATATCCCGCAATAGTCATTGCGGGATCGAGTAAAATTTAATCGCCAGCCGGCAAATTTTACTTGAAAAGGAGTTTTAGATGCTTAAGAATTTATTCCAGTTTAGCTTGGAAGATAAAATCAAAGAGTTGAAGAAAAAACGCGCTGCTGTGATCCTGGCTCATAATTACCAGCTTCCGGAAGTCCAGGATGTGGCTGATTATCGCGGAGATTCTTTAGAGTTAAGCCGGATTGCCGCTAAAATAGACGCTAAAGTGATTATTTTTTGCGGGGTGTATTTTATGGTTGAGACTGCGTCAATTCTTTGCCCGGACAAGAAGATAATTATGCCGGATATATCTGCCGGCTGCCCTATGGCAAGTATGATTACTGCTGAGGGCTTGAGAAAATTAAAAAGAGAGCATCCTGATGCCGTTGTGGTAGGTTATGTCAATACCCCGGCAGAGGTTAAGGCAGAATTGGATGTTTGTTGTACCTCAACCAATGCCGTAGCAGTGGTCAATGCCCTGAAAGACGCTAAGGATATTATATTTGTTCCGGATAAATACCTGGCAGATTATGTCTCTAAAAAAACCGGCAGAAAACTGATCTCCTGGAATGGGTTTTGTCCTACTCACGTTCAGATACTGCCGGAAGATATTAAAAGAGAGAAGAAATTTCATCCTAAGGCTAAAGTCATAGTCCATCCGGAATGCCTACCGGAGGTAGTGGCTATGGCAGATGAGGCATTATCAACCAGCAGGATGGCCCAGTTTTCTAAAGAGACCTCGGCAAAAGAGATTATAGTAGGGACTGAGGTGGGCATTATTTTTCGCTTGAAGAAGGACAATCCGGATAAAGAATTTTATCCTGCTTCTGAACGGGCAGTTTGCCCGAATATGAAACGTACTACCCAGGAGAAGATCCTTTGGTCTTTGCAGGAGTTAAAGGATGAGGTAAGGGTATCCGACGATATCCGGCGCCGGGCAATTAAGGCTATTGAAAAGATGCTTAAAATAGTCTGATGCAGGATTATTTTAAATATAAACTCAGCAATATACCGGTAGTTTATGAAGATGAGTGGCTTTTGATTGTAGATAAGCCGCCCGGGCTCTTAACTATCCCTACGCCCAAGAAGGATTCCCGGACTTTAACCAGCATTTTGAATGAGGAGATGAAGAAGAAGGGTGGAGTATTTAATCTTCACCCCTGTCATCGTTTGGATAAAGAGACTTCAGGCTTAATCATTTATGCTAAGGGTAAATCCGCGCAGCAGAAAATGATGGGGCTGTTTCATCAGCGTAAAGTTGATAAAGTCTATATTGCTTTTGTCCAGGGTAATTTAGCCAGAGATGAAGGAGAAATTAAAAACCGGATTGAAGGAAAAAACGCTCTTACCCGGTATAAGGTTTGTCAGCGGAAAAAAGATTTTAGCGTTGTTGAAATCCGGCCTTTAACCGGGAGGACGAATCAGATCAGGATCCATTTTAAACAAATCGGCTATCCTATTGTCGGCGATGATAAATTCGTTTTCCGTAAAGACTTTGCCTTAAGGTCAAAACATCTATGCCTGCAGGCCAAGGCGCTAAGGTTCTCTCATCCGGTTAACGCTAAAATGATTAGCCTAGATATACCTTTATCCAGATACCTGGGCGATTTTTTAGGAAAACACCAATGTTAAAATATATCATTTTAGGCCTAACTCAAGGGTTGACTGAATTTTTACCTGTAAGTAGTTCTGGCCACCTGGTAATTATGCAGCGGATTTTAGGTTTAGCGGGAGAAGAATTAGTTTTGTCGGTAGTCTTACATTTAGGGACTGTATTATCCTTACTAGTTTTTTTCCATAAAGATATATTTAAATTACTGCGGAATTTTAGATGGGTATTGCTTATTCTTTTAGTTACAGTTATTACCGGAGCCATCGGAATATCCGGTAAAGATTTCTTTAAAAGTATGTTTTCCGCACCTGCGTATGTTAGTTTAGGGCTATTAGTGACAGGCGCAATCCTTATTCTGACTAAGAAGACCAGGGGTTATAAAAGGGAAGATTTAAATTTTAAAGACGCTTTAATTTTAGGAGTTACTCAAGCAATAGCCATTGTCCCTGGTATTTCTCGCTCCGGGATCACTATATCCACGCTATTATTGCGCGGAATAAAAGCGGATACTGTTTTTCGTTTCTCTTTTTTAGCCTCCATACCGGCAATTTTAGGCGCGGCCCTATTAGAGGCCAAGGATATAGCCTTGGTTTATCAAGGCCAGGCCGGAAATCTGATTGCCGGATTTATTTTTAGTTTTCTTGCCGGTATAATCGCCCTGTCATTATTACGCAAGATGATCTTAGATGCTAAATTCTATTATTTTGGCTATTATTGTATAACCGTGGCTTTATTAATGTTTTTATTTATAAGATGAGCCTACTGGTATTAGGGACAGTTGCATTAGATACCGTAAAAACTCCGTTTGGCTTGCGCAAAAGAATGCTGGGCGGTTCAGCTGTGCATTTTTCTATGTCAGCTCGCCTTTTCACTGTTATCCACTTAGTGGCGGTAGTGGGCGCAGATTTTCCTGCGGAGCATATCAATTTTTTAAAAGATAAGGGCATTATCCTGGATTCGTTGGTCCGTAGCTCCGGAAGAACTTTCTATTGGGAAGGTAAATACGAAGGGGATTTGAATTCTGCGATTACCCTGGATACGCAGTTAGGGGTACTCGCAGATTTTAAGCCCCGAGTCAGCTTTAAAGATAGATCGATCAAGAATATATTTCTGGCCAATATTGACCCGGATATTCAGCGGCATTTGTTAGAGGGCATGGATTCTCCGCGGATAGTAGCAGTGGATAGTATGAATTACTGGATAAACACGAAGCGCGCTTCTCTCCTGCGCCTGTTAAAAAGAGTGAATATTTATGTGGCTAATGACGCTGAGGCCAGGGGCTTATCCGGCGAGACCAATCTGATCAAGGCTGCCAAACGTTTACGTTCTTTAGGTCCAGACATAGTCTTGATCAAGAAAGGCGAGCACGGCGTCTTGCTTTATAGTGATAAATTTAAATTCATTCTGCCGGCATATCCGGTGGATAAAGTAATTGATCCCACGGGCGCGGGCGATACCTTTGCCGGTGGATTTATGGGATATCTTGCCAGGTGCGGAAAAATAAATAAACTCTCAATTAAAAAAGCGATTTGCTATGGGACTATCGCTGCTTCTTTTAATGTTGAGGGTTTTGGGGTAGAGAAGACCTGTCGGTTTAACCTTAGGCAGTTGGAAAAAAGATTAAAGGAATTTAAAGATATAGTTATATTTTGATAAATCTGTTCTATCCGCCTTCGTGCTTTAATAGAGCACGAAATAGCTCTGGCGCGCTACGGCGGATCTCACTTAATGTCTGCCTTCGGCAGACGTATCTAGGTGCTCGAGGAGGTTGAAGATGCTGGAAGATAAAATATTCATGGACTATAAAGATGCGCTGAAAAATAAGGATAGCTTAAAAAGCAGTATTTTAAGTTTTTTACGGGCTCAGTTTATGAACCTGGCCCTAGAAAAGAAAAAGGATAAACTGGATGATGCTGATTGCATGTCGGTGATCAAAAAGCTGATTAAGCAGCATCAGGATTCTATAGAGCAGTTTACCAAAGGAGCCAGGCTAGATTTGGTTGATAAAGAAGCAAAAGAAATGGAGATCCTCAAAAGCTATCTGCCCAAAGAATTAGGCCTGGATGAACTTAAAAAGCTGATTGAAGAAGTTATCCTTTTAACCGGCGCCGCGGGTATGAAAGATATGGGCAAGGTGATCAAAGAGGTAATGGCTAAATCCGCCGGAGCCTGTGATAATAAATTAGTCAGTGATTTGATTAAACTGAGGCTTACTAGTTAAAAGATGTTTTCCTCTCTTTCTGTCCCGAACTACCGCTTATATTGGAGCGGGATGTTTATCTCCCTTACCGGAAACTGGATTCAGATCGTAGCTTTGAGCTGGCTGGTATTTCAGCTGACCAACTCCGCTTTTTTACTGGGGGTGGTGGGTTTTTTAAGCTCGATCCCGATATTTTTGTTTTCTTTATTCGGGGGAGTAATCGCGGACCGGATGAATAAGCGCAATGTGCTTTTATTCACCCAGGTAGTTTTTATGGCCTTGGCTTTTATTTTAGCCATTCTGACTCAGATAAAATTAATCACCCCCGGACAGATAATGCTTATTGCCGTTTTAAATGGAACGATTATGGCTTTTGACGCGCCCAGCCGCCAGGCAATGGTTGTGGAATTGGTAGGGAAAAAGCATTTAATGAACGCTATTGCCTTAAATTCTGTTGCCTTCAATTCCAGCCGGATCATCGGCCCGGCCTTAGCCGGTATATTTGTAAGCCTTATCGGGATGAGCGGATGTTTTTATATTAATGCCCTAAGTTTTATAGCGGTTATTATCGCCCTTTTATTCATTAATATAACCAAAGTAAGGGGTGCTTTCGGAAAGAGCGCGGGCGCAATCGCGGATTTAAAAGAAGGATTAATGTTTATCCGGGATAATCCTTTAATATTGATATTAGTAGCGATGATCGGGATTATGAGCCTGTTTGGCACGTCTTACGCTATCCTGATGCCGATATTCGCCAATGATATTTTGAAAGTCGGGGTTAAGGGCTTAGGGATTTTGATGTCTTCTGCCGGTGTAGGCGCGGTAATCGCGTCTTTAGTTCTGGCCAGGCTGGGAGATTTCAAATATAAAGGATATTTATTAATAATATCGTCCTTGGTATTTTCGCTTTCCTTAATTTTATTTTCTTTCTCCCGCTCATATTTACTTTCAATCTTTAGTTTGATCCTGATGGGCTGGGGTAATGTCAGTTTGTTCGCCTTGGTCAATACCATATTGCAGTCTACGGTTAAAGATGAATTCCGGGGAAGGATAATGAGCGTATATATGTTCACCTTTGCCGGAATGATGCCTTTTGGTAACTTAATCTCCGGAAGCCTGGCCTCTAAAACCGGCGCTCCTTTTGCTGTGATGTTGGGGGGAGTTATCTGCCTGATTTTATTTTTAGCCATTGGTATCCGATACTCGGATTTAAGAAGGCTTTAAATATTTCATTTGATTTTTTACTAGGAAGTAATATAATGATTTTAGGAAGGGAGGAATATTAGATGAAGAAATTTGGTTTTATAATATTAACTTTAGCGGTGGTTGTGGCTCTGGCTGGCTGTGGCAAAAAGCAGGAGGCTTTAGAGCAGATGCAGCAGCCTATGGCGCCTGAAGATTTAAGCAGGCTTAAGACTGAAAGCTTGGTTGCTATAGAAGTAAGGCCAGAGGCTATGCCTCAAGGCCAAAAAGTAAATGCGCAAGCTTTGCAGTCTCAAATAGCGGTAGCGCCGATACCTGAGGTAAAGCTGGAACCGTTACCCCCATCTGGCCCCTTTAGGCCTGCAGTTAATGAGATCCAGACAGCTTTAAAGAATGCCGGTCTTTATATTGGTAAAGTTGATGGTAAGGCCGGACCGATGACCAAAAAGGCAGTCGAAGAATTTCAGAAAGCCAATAATCTTAAGGTAGATGGTAAGGTTGGACCTAAGACCTGGTCAGTATTAAGCCAGTATCTTAATCAGGAGCCGGCTCCAAAAGCGTCAACTCCATTAGTTTCTTCTGCCTCAAGCGAGAAGAGGTAGCTGAGCTTGAAAAATAAATAGCCTTATGCTATAAGTGTAGAAAATCCCAACATTTTTTGTTGGGATTTTCTATTTTTCTCGTGGTATAATAACGCCTATGATTGTGTTTCCGCAAGGTTTTTTATGGGGTGCGGCTACCTCTAGCCATCAGGTTGAAGGCAATAATATTAATAATGATTGGTGGGAGTGGGAGAAATCCGCGAATTTAAAAGAAACCTCAGGGCTCGCCTGCCGGCATTACGAGTTTTTTAAAGAAGATTTTGACTTGGCCCAATCCCTTAATCATAATTGCCACCGTTTTTCGATTGAATGGAGCCGTATTTTTCCTTATAGGGAAGAGTTATCTTTTCAGGAGTTTTCACATTACCGGGAAGTAATCTTGGCTTTAAAAGAGCGTGGCCTGGAACCTATAGTTAGCCTGCACCATTTTACTAATCCTCTCTGGTTTAGTAAGTTAGGCGGCTGGGAAAACCCGGAATCACCAGAATATTTTCTATATTTTGTCCGTAAGGTAGTTGAAGAATTTGCCGATAAGGTTAAATATTGGGTGACTATTAATGAGCCGATGGTCTATGTATATTATTCTTACATTATCGGCTCTTGGCCTCCCCAAAAGAAATCTTTTTCAAAGGCTCGAAGAGTGACTAATAATCTTATTGCCGCGCATATCCGCTCCTACAAGTTAATCCGGGATATTTATAAAAATAAGGGATTGCCTTTGCCTCAGGTGAGTATTGCCAAGAATATGCAGGCCTTTGTCCCTTGCAAAAATACCCTTCGGGATAAGTTGGCGGTTTATCTGCGGGATAAATCTTTTAATTTCGATCTCCTGGATAAATTAGCCCAGGCTAAGACTCTGGATTTTATCGGAGTTAACTATTATAGCCGCAGCCTGGTTGAAACTTCCAGCTGGTCGGTTAATAATTTATTGACCCGGGTTTGTCAGGATAATCACAGCCCGTGCCCTAAGAATTCAATGGGTTGGGATATTTATGCTCAAGGGTTATATGATCTCTTGTTAAAGCTAAAAAAGTATAACTTGCCGGTTATGATATTAGAGAATGGAATATGCACCGCGGATGATGTCCAGCGTTGGGATTTTATCTGCCAGCATTTAAAAAGTATCAGTTCAGCAATGGCCAAAGGAATAAAAGTTTTAGGGTTTATCTATTGGTCTCTTTTAGACAATTTTGAATGGGATAAAGGTTTTGGCCCCCGTTTTGGGCTGATAGATGTAGAATATAATAATTTCCGGCGCACAGTTAGAGAGAGCGCTAGAAAATTATCCCTGGTTTGTAAGACCGGCAGACTTGATCAATGAAGACATTTAAGAAAGAGCTGATTTTAAAAGAAATACCTTTATTTTCCAGCCTCGCCCCCAAAGAAATCATTTTAATCAAAGAAAGGTCTAGGTTTATTGAATACCGTAAGGGCCAGGTTATTTATAAAGAGGGTTCCGGTCCCTCGGCGTTTTATTGCATTGTTTTAGGTAGGGTAGTTATTTCTGCCCAGGATTATCAGGGAAAAGAAACTATATTGGAATACCTGCACCGGGGGAAATATTTCGGGGTCATCTCTTTGCTTACCAGCGAACCCCACTCTGTCACTACTAAGGCTATTAATGACTGTCTGCTTTTGGTTATAGATAAAGAAGATTTTAATTTTCTGCTGAAAAAAATCTCCTCCTTGGCTATTGACCTGAGCCGGACCTTATCCCGCAGGCTGAAGCGTAAAGATATTCACACCAAGAAGATATTTGAAAGCACGATTATTTCGGCTTTTAGTTCCTACCCCCGGGCAGGAAAGACTCTCTACTCGGCAAATCTGGCATTTGGTTTAAAAAAAGAAACCCATAAATCCGTAGTCATCCTGGATATTTGCCCAAAAATAAAAACTCACAGTATGCCCAGAAGGCTGGGCCTGGAATCCGGTTATAAGGTTTTTGACCTTTCCAACAAGTGCGCAGAAATAAACAAAATAAGAGAGTTTATCTCCCAGGATAGATTTGATATTGACATCATATTTTTTAATTACCGGCTCAAAGACAAATCTTATATCCGGATGCTCTTGGGTATTTTAAGCTTATTGGTTAATGATTACCACTATATCATCTTAGACCTTCCTTCTTATATGGATGATTCCATATTCGGCATCTTAAACCAATCGGATATAATCCATTTATTGACTAGCCCTGATCTTGCGGATTTAAAAAGGACCCGTAGGTTGATTCAGAAGATGAAAAACGATTTTTTATTTTCTCCCGCAAAAATAAAAGTTATTATTAACGAATACAAGATAGCCAGGATCAGCTATCCGGACGAGATAAAGATGCTGGATAATGATATCTTCGCGATCCTGCCCCGGATAGAATCCAAGGATCCGGTAAGGTTATTTATGGATAAACCAACCTGTGATTATACTAAGGCTATCCGTAGAATAGCCCGCCAGGAAGGTGATTGCATGGTGGGGTTAGCCTTAGGCATTGGCGTGGCTTATGGATTTTGCCATATTGGGGTATTAAAAGTAATCGAAGAAGAGAAGATACCCATTGATGTTATTACCGGTTCAAGCATGGGCGCGTTTGTCGCTGGCCTGTGGGCTCTAGGAAAAACCAGCAAAGAGATCCTGGATATTTCCTGGGAATTAAGGGCTCCCGGATGGATATTCGGAATGTTGGATTTTACTTTTCCCCGTATTGGTTTTATCAAGGGCAACCGGCTTTATAGTTTAATCAAGAAACATTTTCAGGACAAGACTTTTTATGATTTAAAAATTCCCTTGAAGATTATTGCCAGTGATATTAAAATGAAAGAGCCCAAGGTTCTGGACAAGGGGTTTTTAGCGGACGCGATTATGGCTAGTTGTTCTATGCCTGGGGTGTTTAAGCCTTTCCGGATAAAGGAGGATTCCCTTTTTGACGGGGGAGTGGTTCATCCTCTTCCCACCGAGCCTTTATTTGAGATGGGGGTAAAAAAGATAATCGCGGTTAATGTTACCCCATCGCGTCAAGATATATTAAAGCAGTATGAGAAGACCAAGGATATGGTTATCAATAGTCGTGGTGTGGATAAAAAACAATGGTTTAACCTGGGGAAATATTTTAAAGAGAAGTTTAAAACAAATATCCTGGATATAATTTTCAGCAGTTTTGAAATACTACAGTCAACAGTGGCTGAGCAGGAGGAAAATCTTGCGGATATAGTTTTACATCCGGATACCTCTGGGATGCATTGGCTGGAATTGCATAAGGCTGAAGAATTCGCTAAAAGAGGCGAAGAGGAGACCCGTAAACATCTAGACAAGATCTGGAAGGTTATTAATGAATAGGGGGAAACATGAGAAAGTGCAAAGCGTCCTGCCTAGCCGGCAGGCAGGAAAGTTCAAAGCTTAAAGTTAAATTGATTTATATTTTATGCCTTGGGTTTTTTGCCGGGGGATGTTCTTCTCTGGCAAACTTACCCAGGAGACTCTCCGGGCTTTCAACAGTTGAGCTGGAGAGGCAGCGTCCTGAAGCAATCAGTAAAGCCTTCAATTTTAATTACCCGGATTGTTTTGCTAAAACACAAGATATATTAAAGCAGATCGGCGCGTATATTTACGCGAAGGATAATAAAAAGCAGATGATCGCTATTTACTTAACGGTTGAAGATACTACGCCGGTAGGGTTATTCTTTAAAGAGGTTGAGCCTGGAAAGACCCGGGTGGAAGTTTCATCTTTAAGCACTTACGGAAAAGAGATTATTTCTAAGAGGCTCTTCACGATGTTAGAAGGTTTGCCTGATCCTGCACTAAAGAGTGAAAAAGACAAAGAGAAAGAAGAATAAGTAAACAAAAAAAGGCGGATTATGAAAGATTCAGTTATTGAAAAAAAGATATACTATCACGATACTGATTGCGGCGGCGTAGTCTATTACGCTAATTACCTGGAGTTCTTTGAGGAGGGCAGGACTGAATATTGCCTGGATAAGGGAGTAGTATTAGGCGATTGGGTAAATAAGTATACTTTTTTTGTAGTGGCTCATACTGAAATTAATTATAAGGCTCCGGCCCGCTATCAGGATAAAATTAAAGTTTTTACCAGTATCGAGAGAATCGGAAATGCCTCAATAAATTTTATCCAGAAGATTACCAGGGAAGATGTTGTTTTAGTCGAATCTAAAACTACCTGGGTTTGTGTGGGGGAAGGTTTTAAACCTAAGCCTGCGCCCGAGGAGATTAAAAGGGCTTTACTATCGGCATAAATAAATGGATGCGCTTAAAGACGGCAAGTGGGTGAAGAAAAGGGATAGTTGGGGAACGCGCTTAGGAATTATTATGGCTGTGGCTGGTTCTGCCATTGGTTTAGGAAATTTTTTAAGGTTTCCGGCCAAGGCCGCCTGTTATGGCGGAGGCGCGTTTATGATTCCCTACTTTGTTTCCCTACTTCTTTTAGGTATCCCGTTGATGTGGATTGAATGGACCCTGGGCCGGTACGGGGGAGGATATGGCCATGGCACTGCCCCCGGGATATTCCAGAGCATCTGGAATAAAAATCGTTTTATCAAATATTTTGGGGTTATTGGTATTTTTGGACCTCTGGTTATATTTATTTATTATACCTATATAGAATCCTGGGCTCTGGCGTATAGTTTTTTTGCCTTAATAGGGAAATATTCCCAGATAACCAGTCAACCGGGGATGCTCAGTTTTTTGCATGGATTCCAGGGCTTGGAAAACAATCAGTATTTTAACGGATTAGGTCTGGCTTATTTATTCTTTCTGGTTACCTTTATCCTGAACATTACGGTAATTTATTACGGGATAAAAGGCGGCATAGAAAAGTTATGTAAATTTGCAATGCCGCTTTTATTTATCTGCGGCTTAATGCTTTTTATCAGGGTTATAACTTTAGGTGCCCCTGATCCGGCTAATCCTGCCTGGAATATTAATAACGGATTCGGTTTTCTGTGGAATCCGGACTTCTCGGCTTTAAAATCAGCCAAGGTCTGGTTAGAAGCGGCCGGCCAGATATTTTTTACTTTAAGCGTAGGCATAGGGGTGATACTTACTTATGCCAGCTATTTATCTAAGGGCGATGATGTTGTTTTGTCCGGACTTACTGCCGCCACCACCAATGAAGTAGCCGAAGTTATATTGGGAGGAAGCATTATAATCCCGGCAGCCTTTGTATTTTTTGGACCTATCGATATACAATCTATTGCCCGTTCCGGAGTATTTAACTTAGGGTTTGTAACTACTCCTTTAATTTTAAGTAAATTGCCACTACCTGAGATTATGGGTTTTATCTGGTTTTTCCTTTTATTTCTGGCCGGTATAACTTCGTCGGTCTCCCTAGCCCAGCCGACAATAGCCTTTTTAGAGGATGAGTTTGATTTAAAGCGGAAAAGGGCGGTTTCTATATTTGCCGGGGCTACCTTTATACTTTGTCAGCCGGCAATTTTCTTTTTGGGCAAAGGCGTGGTCAATGAGCTGGATTTTTGGGGAGGGACATTCTTTTTAGTTTTGTTTGCGACTATAGAAACTATACTTTTTGCCTGGGTCTTTGGAATGGAAAAAGCCTGGGACGAGATACACCGGGGCGCGGATTTATCCATCCCTAAGATTTATAAATTCATAATCAAGTATATTACTCCGTCTTTCCTTATTATTATTTTGGGGATGTGGCTTTGGCAAGAGTGGCTGTCGGTGATTTTTATGAAAGGGGTGTCAGCTCAGGACCGCAGCTATGTTTTATGGACCAGGATAATTTTGTTTGCGGTATTTCTAATATTAGGGTTACTGGTTAGGCAATCCTGGAAAAAAAGAAAAATGATATTGGATAAGATAAAATGAATTTCAAGGGTTGGATATTTTTGATTTTTTCATGGAGTATTATTTTGGGGTTGACTATTTTTTGCTTTGTGCGGGTTTTCTCAAAAAAGGAGCTGAAATGAAAAATGCCTTAGTTATTTGTTTTTTGATGATTTTTTCGATGATCGCGTCTGGTTGTGCTCCTATACTCATTGGTGCGGCAGTAGGGGCCGGAGCAGTAGGCGGTTATGCGATGAGCAAAGACACTATTGAGACAGACCTGGATAAGTCTTATGAGTCTATTTGGAATTCCGCTTTATTAATTAGTAAAGATTACGGCAATATAAAATACGAAAATAACGCCAGGGGCTATCTAGAGTTGGAACAAGGCCCGTTGCATATCTGGATTAAATTAAGCCGGATGACCCGGGCAACTACCCGGATAAGGGTCAGGGTCCGCAAGTACCATTTACCGAATATGGCTTTAGCCCAGGAGATATTTGCCAAAATCATCCAGGAAACCAGGTAGAATGCTCTTTATCGCATAAAAATACTTGCAAAAAATAAATTATCCTGTAGAATTATCACATTTACCCCGCACCTTCCAAAAACTTAATGGTTTCAAAGACCAAGTTTCTAATATAATTAATAGGAAGGAAGGTGCGGGGTTCACCACTTGAGTGTATCTATGAATACCTTAAAACTTAAACCGGTTAATATAACTTACCAGATTCTCTGTTTTCTTGAGGAGAGGCAATTGATCCGCACACTCAGGCCTACCTTAAAGATATTGCAAAATCACTCTGCCGGCGGTATGGTGGATACTATTTATACTTCCGCTTCCGAATTCGGATCCCACAAACTGATCTGCATCGGATTAAGCGCTAATTCTACGCAGATAGAACTTAATTCTCATCCGGATAACGAGGAATTTATCATTATCAACAATACCTTTACAAAATTTAAACCATTATACATGGCTATAGGTTTGCATAAACATAATATTCTGGAGGAGAAGGCCAAGAATAAGGAATTAACATCAAATGATATAATGCTCTTAAGATTAAAATACAATAATACCAAGACCAGCATCTTTACTATGCTTAGAGATACCCCTCACTGTGAATTAACTACTAAAGAGGAAGGCACCCAGCCCATATTCTTCGTCTCTGAGCCCAGCAATTTAACCATGAATTATCTTAAGCTTCCCGAATATAATCTCGCCTTAGACACTAACGGCCACCTCCGCCGCAAAAAATAACCACTGGGGGGTCAGGTCCCTTTGAACTAACATCAAGTAATACAATAAGTTCCAACTAGTCACTTTACACTTTTACAAGATAACACTAATATAAAAAAGTGCAAACTGCCTTTATGCAACTAACATATATTACAATTAGTTATATTCAATGGACCTGACCCTCGCTGTGACCCTCGCTGCTGACCCTCGCTGCACCCTCGCTGCAATGGACCTGACCCCTCGCTGGATTTCTCAGCTCCAATCAAACCACGATATACAAAAATTATTAAAAATCCTCCCATTCGCCGCTATCCTTTGGTCGTCCGTTGGAGACAATAACTATGGTTAGCCTGAAAAAATAATTCTGACCCCATTTCTTTATAAAAATATTGACAAAGAACGTATTTATATTATTATAAGAGGGTAGACAAAGACGTCCAAAACATTTATAGGGCGTCTTTTATTGTTTTAACCGTTTCCACCTACGGGGTGGCGCCCACCTACGGGGTGGAGTGGGGCAGGAGTAGAGATGTTTAAGATATTGGAAAAGTATTCTTTGGCTCCGCAGATACATTATTGTTTAGTTGAGGCGCCATTAATTGCCAGGAAAGCTAAGTCCGGGCAGTTTGTGATTGTCCGGGTTCGCGAACAGGGCGAACGCATACCTCTGACTATCGCTGATTTTGATCGCGATAAAGGTACGATTACTTTGGTGTTTCAATCTTTGGGCAAGACTACTTATTTATTTTCCCAGATGAAGGCCGGGGATAGTCTTTTGGATTTACTTGGGCCTCAAGGCAATCCTACGGAAATCGAAAATTTTGGTCATACGGTGGTTATCGGCGGCGGGATCGGTATTGCTCCGGTATATCCTTTAGCCAGAAGTTTAAAAAAAGCAGGGAACAAAGTTACTGCTATTATTGGGTTTCGGGGAAAAGAGTATGTATTTTGGGAAGATGAGATGCGTTCGGTGTCAGATGAACTTCTGATTGCTACCAATGATGGTTCTTACGGCAAAAAAGGTTTTGTTACTGATGTAATTAAGGAATTGATGAATAGCGGTGAAAGAATAGATAAGGTGTTTGCTATTGGGCCGGCAATCATGATGAAGGCAGTCAGCGATATGACTAAACCTAATAATATTCCCACAGTAGTTAGTTTAAATTCATTAATGGTTTGCGGTATGGGGATGTGTGGGGCCTGTCGGGTTAGTATTGGAGGCAAGACTAAATTTACCTGTATGGATGGCCCGGATTTTGACGCTCATCAGGTTAATTTTGAAGAGTTGATGAAAAGGCTGGATACCTATAAACAAGAAGAAGTATCCTCTAAGGATTAAATTATGGTGATGAATAAAAATATAATCCCGATGCGGGAGCAGCCGGCTAAAGAGAGAATAAAAAATTTTAACGAAGTCCCTTTAGGCTATTCTCAGGACGAGGCAATCCAGGAGGCCTCGCGTTGCCTCCAGTGTGTTAAGAAACCCTGCATAGAGGGTTGTCCGGTGCGCATTGAGATCCCGGATTTTATTAAGGCTTTAAAAGAAAAAGATTTTCAAAAAGCTATCGATATTATCCATAAAGATGATTCTTTGCCAGCTATGACAGGCCGGGTCTGTCCTCAGGAAGAACAGTGCCAGGTTTGTTGCGTTGTGAAAAAAACAGGCGAGGCTATTTCTATCGGCAGGCTGGAGAGGTTTTTAGCTGACTGGGATCTGGAAAATCGCAAAATCAGCAAACATTCTAAACCAAAAACAGATCCGCTGAAAAATATAAAGATAGCGGTAGTAGGTTCTGGGCCAGCGGGTTTAACTTGCGCCGCAGAATTAGCTAAAAAAGGCTACGCAGTCACAGTGTTCGAAGGCTACCATAAATTAGGCGGGGTATTAGTTTATGGTATTCCGGAATTTCGTTTACCTAAAGATATAGTAGCCAGTGAAATTGACCTTTTAAAAGAATTAGGGGTTAAATTCAGCACTAATGTTTTGATCGGCAGGGCCCTGACCATTGAGGAATTGTTTAAAGAAGGATTTAAAGCAGTGTTTATCGGTGCTGGCGCGGGCTTACCGAATTTTATGGGTATACCCGGAGAGAATCTAAATGGTATATATTCGGCTAATGAATTTCTTATCCGGGTCAACCTGATGAAGGCATATAAATTTCCCGAATTTGATACTCCGGTAAAAAGGGGTAAAAAAGTAGCTGTGGTTGGCGGAGGAAACGTGGCTATGGATTCAGCCCGGACTGCCCTTCGTTTAGGCGCTGAGCATGTATATCTGATTTATCGGCGTTCAGAAAAAGAAATGCCGGCTAGGGTTGAGGAAGTTATTAGGGCCCGCGAAGAAGGCGTAGATTTTCGTTTATTGACTAATCCTATAAGATATATTGGCGCCCCAGATGGTTTTGTCAGGCAGGCAGAGTGTTTAAAAATGGAATTAGGCCCTGTTGATTCTTCGGGCAGGCAAAGCCCTGTACCGGTTAAGGGGTCAGAATTCATAATCGATGTCGATCAAGTGGTGGTAGCCATTGGCAATACCCCTAATCCTATTCTTAGCCGGACTACACCGGGATTAAAGGTTAAGAAAAGGGGCGAGATTGAAGCTGATGATTCAGGCCAGACTTCTATGCCCGGAGTATTTGCCGGAGGGGATATTGTTACCGGCTCAGCTACTGTAATCACAGCTATGGGCGCAGGAAGAAAATCCGCCCAGGCGATAATAGATTACCTTAAATAAAGCGCTAGCCAGTAGAGATAGCTTGCGCCGCAAAAGCCTTTGCGGCACCAAGCAAAAAATAAACGCCACTCCGGCATTGATCGAGGAACTTGCGCCGCAAAAGCCTTTGCGGCACCAAGCAAAAAATAAACGCCAGCCGGCATTTTTTGCTTGACAAAGTATTGAGGGTACTTTAAGATAAACTAGTTAGAAGATAGTGTCTTTTACAGCTTTTAGCAAAAGTGCGTAAGTTTTAATGACAAAGACGTCTTAGGAAACTTTAAAAGGCGTCTTTTATTTTTTAATAAGGATTGCCTTAAAAATAGGCAAGAAATATTTAAAAAAGGAGTGATCAATGGCAAAAAAAATTGAAGCATTCATGCAGGAAGTTATCCGTAAGAATCCTGGAGAAACCGAATTTCATCAGGCAGTAAGCGAAGTAGCTGAATCAGTAATGCCTTTTATTGAGAAACATCCCAAATATGAAAAAGCCAAGATCTTGGAGAGGATGACTGAGCCGGAGCGGATTATAATATTTCGCGTTCCCTGGATTGATGATAAAGGTGAAATTCAGATCAATCGGGGTTTCCGAATTCAAATGAGCAGCGCTATCGGACCTTATAAAGGCGGTATACGCCTTCATCCCAGCGTAAACTTAGGTATATTAAAATTTCTGGCTTTTGAGCAGGTTTTCAAGAACAGCCTGACAACGCTTCCTATGGGCGGCGGTAAAGGCGGTTCGGATTTTGACCCTAAGGGTAAATCCGATAATGAAGTAATGAAATTTTGCCAGAGTTTTATGACTGAGTTATTCCGGCATATCGGCCCGGATACAGACGTGCCTGCCGGAGATATCGGCACAGGCGGCAGGGAGATTGGTTTTATGTTTGGCCAGTATAAAAGGCTGCGTAATGAGTTTTCCGGAGTTTTAACCGGCAAGGGCTTAAATTGGGGGGGTAGTTTGGTTCGTCCGGAAGCCACCGGTTACGGCTGCGTTTATTTTACTCAGGAGATGCTTAAGACCCGCGGAGAATCCCTGGAAGGGAAAATTTGCGCTGTTTCCGGATCAGGAAACGTGGCTCAGTATACAGTCGAGAAATTACTTCAGTTAGGCGCTAAGTCGGTGACTTTGTCTGATTCCAACGGTTATATTTATGATTCAGATGGTATCAGTGAACAGAAACTTCAGTTTGTGATGGAATTAAAAAATGTCCGCCGGGGTAGGATTAAAGAATATGCGGATAAATATGGGTGTAAATATATTGATGGGAAAAAACCCTGGGATGTAAAGTGCGATATGGCTTTTCCTTCGGCTACTCAGAACGAGATAGATGGCAATGACGCCAAAAAGCTGGTTAAGAATGGTTGTATTTGTATTGGTGAGGGTGCGAATATGCCTTCTACTCCCGAGGCGATTGAAGTATTTATGGATGCCAAGATCCTCTATGCCCCCGGGAAAGCCGCTAATGCCGGCGGAGTTGCTACCAGCGGCTTAGAGATGTCCCAGAACAGCCAGAGGTTAGGCTGGACCAGGGAAGAAGTTGATGAGAAATTGCATCAGATTATGATCAGTATCCATGAATCCTGCGTTAAGTACGGTAAGGAAGGAAAATACATCAACTACGTTAAAGGCGCCAATATCGCCGGTTTTGTTAAAGTAGCTGATGCTATGCTTGACCAGGGAGTAGTGTAATAAAGAATAAATAAGTACGCTTTGCGCCCCTCCTGAAATCACAGGAGGGGCGTTATTTTTTTGAAAATAAATCTTATTGCTAAGGAAGCAATTCAGGATTAAAATAATAATCTATGCGCTACGAAAATAAACCCCAAGAAGAATTGTTCAGCGAGTTGAAACAGCTACGTAAGGGAATGGCCGAATTGAAAAAAGAAAAACTTAAACGCCAGAAGGCTGAAAAGGCCTTGGAACGGATCAGGGAGGATTTGGAAGTCCGGATCCAGAAAAGGACCTTGGAGATCAGTCGGGTCAATGTTGATTTAAAAGAAGAAATTAGTAGGTATAAGCAGGCCCAAGGAGAGATCGAGGAACTTGAGCGCCAGATAGAGTTTATCTTGGGAGCTACTAAGACCGGCCTGGATATTATCGATAGCGATTTTAATATCTGTTTTATTGACCCGCAATGGGCTAAAGTTTACGGTGATCCCAATGGAAGAAAATGCTACGAGTATTTTATGGATGGCTTTAAGCCTTGCCCGAAATGCGGAGTAAAGAAGGCTTTAGAAACCAAGACTACGGTTATAACCGAAGAGAGTTTAATCAAGGAGAATAACCGACCAATCCAGGTGATTACCATACCTTTTCAGAATAAGGATGGTGAATGGATGGTAGCTGAAGTTAATATCGATATAGCTGAACGTAAACAAATCGAGGCGCAATTACGTAAAAAAATCAATGAGTTAGAAAAGACTATTGCTGAGCTGAAAAAAAATAGAGTTTAAAGCTCCAGAAATTTGACCAACGCCCGATAGTGGGGTATAGATAAACAACAAGACACAATAGCGTGCCAAGAGTAGATAGGGGCGTTCTAAAAAAGAACGCCCTTTTATTTTTATGCTCCATATAAATGATAAATTTCTCTTAATCCTTTTGGTCTACTAAAAAGACAAAGAGAAAGCGGGTGAACCAAGGCGTTTTTTGCAAGATCTTGGGGCGAATCTCTAATTTGTTAGATCAGGGTTTCTTAATCCGAGCCCGACAGCTAACCCCGTAAGCCGATAATGAGAGAACACACCGGAGAATGCGTTCTCTGGTTTTTTTATTTGGTGGACGCCGCGCCTAAAAATCATAAACATTAACAAATATGTTTTTTGTATTAGAGCTTTTCAGGGGAGGCAATACTTAATCTAGAGATAAGTATTGTGTCTCTGGATAAATTTGTGGTAAAATATAAGCTAAAGATTGTAATAAGCATCCCGACTAATGGGTATGTTAGGTGTTAAGCTTTCTGCGCAAGGAGGAAGTTATGGGATTAAGGCAAAAAGCATTATTCAGGATTAAGAACGTAGAATTGAAAAAGATCGAACACCCCAAGAAAATATCTTCTTATTTTGGCGAGAATACCTTTAGCTTGGAGACTATGCGAAAGCATATATCCAAGACTACCTTTGGGGCATTTAAGTCCTGGATGTCAGAAGGTAAGACTATAAATATTAAGCAGGCTGATGAGATTGCCGCAGCGATGAAGGATTGGGCGATCTCAAAAGGCGCGACTTATTATACGCACTGGTTTCAGCCGATGACCGGACTTACTGCCGAAAAGCACGATAGTTTTATTTCAGTAACCGGACCCGGAAAAGTTATTGAAAAATTCTCCGGAAATAAATTAATTCAGGGTGAGCCTGATGCTTCAAGTTTTCCTTCAGGCGGGATCAGGGCTACTTTTGAAGCCAGGGGATATACTGCCTGGGACCCCTCAAGTCCGGCTTTTATCATTGAAAGCGCTTTAGGCAAAACTTTATGCATACCTACTATTTTTATTTCTTATCATGGTGAGGCTTTAGATAAAAAACTTCCCCTGCTTCGTTCTGATGAAGCCTTGAATAAATCAGCAACCAGATTACTAAGGGCCTTTGGCCGTAAAGACGTAAAAAAAGTTTTTTCCACCTGCGGACCGGAACAGGAATATTTTTTAATCGACCGCAATTATTATAATTTAAGACAGGATTTGTTATTAACCGGCCGGACTTTAGTTGGGGCTGCCTCTCCTAAGGGCCAGCAGTTAGAAGATCAGTATTTCGGGACGATCAAGGAGCGGGTAGTTAACTTTATGTTTGAGGTAGCCGAAGAAGCCTATAAGTTGGGTATTCCGGTAATGACCAGGCATAATGAAGTTGCTCCGCATCAATATGAATTCGCTCCTATATTTGAGGAGTCAAATTTAGCCGCGGACCATAATCAGCTTTTAATGGAGTTGATGAAAAAGGTGGCTTTAAGACACAACCTGATTTGTCTTTTGCATGAAAAACCTTTTGCTGGAATTAATGGAAGCGGAAAGCATATTAATTGGTCTTTAGCGGACAGTAAAGGGAACAATCTGCTTAATCCCGGAGAGACTCCGGAGGATAATCTTCAGTTTTTAGCAGTGTTAGCAGCGGTATTAAGGGGGGTTTATCTGCATGGCGACCTGCTTAGGGCTAGTGTTGCTTTAGCCGGCAATGAGCACCGTTTAGGAGCTAATGAGGCACCGCCGGCGATTATCAGCGTTTTCTTAGGAGGGCAATTAACCACAATTCTGAATATGATTGAAAAAGGGGTAAAATCCAAGGTCTCCAAGCGTGATATTATTGATTTAGGGATAGCCCGCCTGCCAAAATTCAACAAAGACTATACTGATAGAAATCGTACTTCTCCATTTGCCTTTACCGGTTCCAAGTTTGAATTCCGGGCCGTAGGTTCATCCCAGAATATCTCCACCGCTATCGCAGTGATCAATACTATTATTACTGAAAGCCTGGATTATGTCGCTGATAAGATCAGTAAGGCCCAAGGAGATGATTTCAGTGCTAAAGTAATGCAAGTGATCGCTCAGGTAGTTAAGGAAACTAAGGATATCCGTTTTGAAGGGAATAATTATTCTCAAGATTGGATAAAAGCAGCTAAGAAAAGAGGCCTGCCTAATATCGCCTCAACAATAGAGGCGCTTAAGGCTTTGACCGAACAGAAAAATATCAATCTTTTTGAAAGATATAATGTTTTCTCCCGGGAAGAATTAATTGCCCGGCATCATATATGGGTCCAAATGTATAACCTGACCCTGGAAATCGAGGCTAATACCTTAAATGAAATGGTCAACGCCAGCATCGTGCCGGCAGGATATGAATACGAAAAACTCCTGGCAGGAAACCTTAAAAAAATAGTTGAGCTGGTAAAACAAGCTAAACTTAAGCTGAGCCCGGATGTAATCAAAGACCAGAAAGAACATTTAAGTGATGTGGTCAGCAAGATCTATTATGTCCGGCGCAATACCAAAGAATTAGTAAAGCTTTTGGAAAAAGCCAAAGGCAGGAATAATGACTCTAGGGCCAATTTGTATTTTAAGGAACTTAAGCCCTTAATGGAGCATATCCGCAAGCATGTGGATGCCTTAGAATGCGTTGTCCCGGATGAGCTTTGGGAATTACCGAAATACCGGGAAATGCTTTTTATTAAATAGAAACCTAGAACAGCCAGGCACGTTGTAGTGCCTTAACTAAACCGCAAAAGAACAAAGGCGTTCATCACCATTATCATCGGGATGGACGCCTTTTTATTAGAAAAATCTGACTTGCTTTTAATTTAATCTAAGTTAAAATATTAAACTTATGGATAATCCAGCAATATTAGCCTTAGAAGACGGTAGAATATTCAAGGGCAAGTCTTTTGGCGCCTCCGGCGAAAGATTTGGCGAGGTAGTTTTTAATACCAGTATGGCCGGGTACCAGGAGATACTTACTGACCCTTCTTATAAAGGCCAGATTGTGACTATGACTTATCCTCTGATCGGAAATTACGGGGTGAATAAGGAAGATGTAGAATCATTTAAGCCTTTTGTCGAAGGTTTTGTAGTCAAAGAATATAGTAAGATCGCCAGCAATTGGCGGTCCCAAACTACATTGGGGGAGTATCTTAAGGAAAATGATATTTTAGGAATTGAAGGTATAGATACCCGGGCCTTGACTTTGCATATCAGGCGAGCCGGAGCAATGAAAGCAGTTTTATCAACTATTGACCTGGATGAGAATAGTCTGATTGAAAAAGCCAGGAATTCTTCCGGGTTGGAAGGAATTGACCTAGTTAAAGAAGTTACCTGTAAGAAAAAATATATCCTCCTTCGTCAAACTCTTAGTGTGCTTGGTTCCAGAGGATTATCCGCCGAAGCTTTAGCGAAGGCGGATAGCCGGTCAAAAATAAATAAGGTTGGGTGTAAAATTGCAGTGCTTGATTGCGGAGTAAAATACAATATATTAAGGGAGCTTTTAAAATACGGTTGTCAGGTTAATGTGGTTCCGGCATTCACAACTGCTGAGGAAATACTTAAAGATAAACCCGACGGAATTTTGCTTTCTAATGGACCGGGAGATCCGGCAGCAGTTACATATGTAGTAGATACTGTTCGGAAATTGATCGGCAAAGTTCCGCTTTTTGGGATCTGCCTGGGTCAACAGATGTTAGGGTTGGCTCTGGGCGGGAAAACTTATAAACTTAAATTCGGCCATCACGGAGGAAACCAGCCGGTTAAGGATTTGAAAACCGGGAAAGTTTCTATCACTTGTCAGAATCACGGGTTCTGTGTAGATATCGATTCTTTACCCAAAAAAGATATTGAGATAACCCATAAGAATTTAAATGATCAAACCCTGGAAGGTTTCCGGCATAAGAAATTTCCGATATTTTCTGTGCAGTTTCATCCTGAATCTTCTCCCGGTCCTCATGACGCGAGCTATTTATTTGAAGAATTTATTAAGTTAATTAAAAAGCAGGGACGGTTCTCAAAACAAAGCTAAAGTGTCCCCTAAAAGGGGACACTTTAAGATTGCGCTGAGAACCGTCCCCGATTAAAAAATGCCTAAACGTAAAGACATCAAGAAAATAATGATTATTGGCTCAGGACCGATTGTCATCGGCCAGGCCTGTGAATTTGATTATTCCGGATCCCAGGCCTGCAAAGTTTTAAGGCAAGAGGGATTTCAGGTGATCTTGGTTAATTCTAATCCGGCTACTATCATGACTGATCCGGATATGGCAGATGCGACCTATATTGAGCCAATTACCCCGGATATAGTTGAGAAGATCATTGCCTTGGAAAGGCCTGACGCCCTGCTTCCTACTTTAGGCGGCCAGACTGCTTTAAATACTACAGTTATTTTAGCTGAAAGAGGGGTATTAAAAAAATATAAAGTTGAAACTATCGGAGCAAACATCAAGGCGATTAAAAAAGCTGAAGACAGAAAGTTATTCAAAGAGGCAATGCAAAAGATTGGCCTGGATTTGCCTAAAAGCGGAAGGGCTTATAATTTAAACGAGGCTTTAGAAGTTGCTGGAGAAATTGGGTTTCCTTTGATCATCCGGCCCAGTTTTACTTTGGGTGGTACCGGTGGAAGTATGGCTTATAATATCGAAGAGTTTAAAGGACTGGCTAAGCATGGTTTGGAATCGAGCATGATCAACGAGATTCTGATTGAAGAATCTGTAGTTGGTTGGAAAGAATACGAATTAGAGGTAATGCGGGATTTAAAAGATAATGTAGTAATCATCTGTTCTATTGAGAATTTTGATCCGATGGGAGTGCATACCGGCGATAGTATTACCGTTGCCCCTATTCAGACTCTGACTGACCGGGAATACCAGAAGATGCGCGATAGCGCTATTGCCTGTATCCGGGAGATCGGAGTTGAAACCGGCGGTTCTAATATCCAGTTCGGCGTGCATCCTCAAACCGGAAGGCAGGTAGTTATTGAAATGAATCCCCGGGTTTCCCGCAGCTCAGCTTTAGCATCCAAAGCTACCGGTTTTCCTATCGCTAAAATAGCCGCCAAGTTAGCCGTTGGTTATACCTTAGATGAGATAGCTAACGATATTACCAAAGAGACTCCGGCTTGTTTTGAGCCGGCAATAGATTATTGTGTGGTAAAAATTCCCCGGTTTACTTTTGAAAAATTCCGGGGAGCTAATACAGAACTTACTGTTTCCATGAAATCAGTTGGCGAGGTGATGTCTATCGGCAGGACTTTTAAAGAAGCTTTACAAAAGGGGATTCGCTCTTTAGAGATAAAAAAATACGGTTTAGACAGCCTGATTTTTGCGGATTTGTCCAGGATAAGTCCGACTCCGGGAGAATTGGATATTATAGACCAGAAATTAAGGACACCTAACGCTGAAAGATTATTTTATCTGGCTGACGCTTTACGCTGCGGCATGGATATTGATAAGATCTATGAAATGACCAAGATCGACCGCTGGTTTATTTATAATATTAAAGAGATCATTGATCTGGAGAAAGAAATTATAAAAAATAAAGCTAATCTCGAAAAAGAGTTTTTAATTACCGCCAAACAATACGGCTTTAGCGATAAACAATTAGCTAGGCTTACCGGTAAAGCCGAAGAAGATATTTATAAACTTCGTAAGTCTTTTAACATCTCTCCTGATTTTAAGCTAGTGGATACCTGCGCCGCCGAATTCCAAGCCCACACTCCTTATTTTTACTCCACCTACGACAAATAGAGGGACACCCTTGCAGACAAAGCTAAGGATGTCCCTTTTTTTATTCACCCCGTAGGTGGATTTAGGTCAAGCATGATATCCACCTACGGGGTGTGTATGATTGCTCTTGACGCAGAGGGTTCTTAGGCATAAAATACCTTATATTATTATCAATAAAAAGGAGAATTAATGAAAAAAACTCTAGCTTTATTTCTAACAGTGATTTTTTTATCCGGATGTGCTACTTATAAATACCAGCCCGGGAAAAAACCGTATGATGAGGGATATATAATCACTCGTAATCAACAGACTGTCCTAGAGTATACCTTAGGCGAGAATAATACAGTCCCGGATAAAGATTTAGCTACAGAGAGGTTCAAGAGGCGCAGAAAAGCCGTGGAGATTTTTTATAAGCGAATGGGCTATATTGAAAGTTACTACCGGCTTTATTTCTGGAATCATGTAGCGATGATGGCAGATGCGATCGGCGGGATTTTCCGGATGCCGGGAGTGGCTATTTCCGACTATAAATATAATCATGATCCCAAATACAGGGAAAAGATTATAAAGCTCGAGGATGAGCAGGAGGCCAAAGAAGAAGTCAGGATAAATAAAATCAAGGCTGAATTAAGGGAGTATGTGAAAGAAGATCTAGAAAGAGAAAAAGGCTTTTCTCTGCCAGTCAAAGAGACTAAACCTAAAGCTTCGGCTAAAATTAAGAAAATCAAATCTGCGGATTCATCTCAGCTGATTGTGGAGATGGAAACACAGCCAAAGCCACAGCCAAAGCCCAAAGAGATTAAGCCTGAAAAAGTTAAGCCTGAAAAAGTTAAACCTGAAAAAGCTAAACCTGAAAAAGCTAAACCTGAAAAGGTTAAACCTAAAGTTATTGAGGCCCAGGGCCAGGCTGTTCCCCAACAGCCGGTAGCAGTGATAACCGCTAAACCCCAAAAAGGATACTCGCCTTTAATGGTTAAATTTTCAGCCAATAAATCTTATTCTCCTAAAGCCAGAATAGTTTCTTATTCTTGGGATTTTGGCGATTCCGATACTTCTAATAAACCAACCGCTGTTAATACTTATTGGAGTGGTTCGTTTGAGCCCCGCTATTTTAATGTTATATTGACTGTTAAGGATTCCAACGGCAACACTGCTCAGGCCAATACTACAATCGAGGTTATGAATAAATAGGTTTAGAAAGAAAGGAAGTAATGTTAAATAAAAACGGTTTTGATAATGAAAAATATTTAAAAGAGCAGACCGCTGCGATCCTGAACCGGGTCAAGAAATTCGATAACAAGCTTTATCTGGAATTCGGAGGAAAGCTTTGTTTTGATTATCATGCGGCCCGCGTTCTTCCTGGTTACGACCCCAATGTTAAAATAAGGCTTTTACAGTCTTTAAAAGATAAAATCGATATTGTCCTGTGTATTTATGCCGGAGATATTGAAAAAGGCAGGGTGCGCGGAGATTTCGGGATAACTTATGACGCGGCTACCTTTAAATTGATCGATGATTTGAGGAAATGGGGTTTGGATATTTTGTCGGTAGTAATTACTCGGTTTGCGAACCAGCCTTTAAGCGTAATTTTTAAGAATAAATTAGAACGCCGGGGAGTTAAGGTAAACTTACATTATCCGATAGAAGGTTATTCTACTAATTTTGATTTTGTAGTCAGCGAAAACGGTTTTGGTAAAAACGATTATATCGAAACTAAAAATCCAATTGTGATAATTACCGGGCCTGGGCCTAACAGCGGTAAGTTATCCACCTGCCTCTCTCAGTTATATCATGAACATAAAAGAGGAATAAATGCCGGCTATGCCAAGTTTGAGACTTTTCCTATCTGGAATATGCCTTTGAAACATCCGGTAAATGTAGCTTATGAGGCAGCTACCGCTGATATCCTGGATTTTAATCTAGTTGATCCTTTTCACCTTGAGAAATACCAGGAGGCAGCCATAAATTACAACCGGGATGTGGAAAGCTTCCCTATTCTGAAATTAATCCTGACTAAAATCCTGGATAAACAAGCCGATATGCCGATGTATAATTCTCCGACGGATATGGGGGTTAACCGGGCTGGTTTCGGGATCGTGGATGATAAAGTGGTTCAGGAAGCAGCTAAACAGGAATTGATCCGGCGTTATTTCAGGTATAATGGCGAATATTTATTAGGGGTTGAGAAGAAAGAGACAGTGGATCGGGCAGGTTTGTTAATGGAGGAATTAGGAATAAAGGTTACGGATAGGATAGTGGTTGAACCGGCCAGAAAGACCGCTGAAGAGGCTGAAAGCAAAGGCAAGGGTAATTCCGGTATTTATTGCGGAGCAGCTATCCAGTTACGCGACGGCAGGATTATAACCGGAAAGAATTCTTATCTTATGCATGCGGCTCCCAGCCTGGTCTTAAACGCAGTCAAAGTTTTAGCGAATATACCGGATGAGATCTTGCTTTTATCCCCTCATATTATAAGCCAGATCTCCAAATTAAAAGAAGGTATACTGGGTAATGAAACAGAGAGCCTGGATTTGGAAGAGGCCTTGATCGCTCTTTCGATCAGCGCCGCTACTAATCATACTGCTGAAGTAGCGATGAATAAATTGGTAGAATTAAAAGGGTGCGAAGTGCATATGACCCATATCCCTACTCCTGGAGATGAAGTGGGGCTTAAAAGGCTGGGAGTAAATCTGACTACCGATGGGAAGTTTTCTTCCCGTAACCTCTTTGTTACTTAATTAAGGAGTTTCGTGTCCGTACGAATAAAATTTCTCGGCGGAGTCAGGTCAGTCACCGGCTCAAGCCACTTAATTTCTACAGATAAATCTGAGATACTCTTAGACGCCGGATTATTCCATGGCCACCGGAATGATTTCTACGATATCAATACTACCTTCAGTTATAATCCCCGTAAACTTAATGCCATGCTTTTATCCCATGCCCATATTGACCATAGCGGGAATATCCCCAGCCTCCTAAAAAAAGGGATGCGCTGTAAGATATATACTACTGAAGCCACCAGGGATCTATGCAAATTAATGCTCGAAGATTCTGGTAAGATCCAGGAAGAAGATATCCGGTATGTAAATAAAATTAACCGTAGATTAGGTCTGCCTTTAAGAAAAGTGCTTTATAACAGGAAAGAGGCCCGCCACGCTGCCAAGAGGTTTCATCCGGTTCCTTATAGCCAGAAGACTTGTGTGGCTAATAATGCTTTTGCTACTTTTTATGATGCTGGTCATATTCTGGGTTCTTCGATCATAGTATTAGATATCCGGGATGGAACCCGCAGCCTACGTTTAGGTTATGCAGTAGATTTAGGCAGAAGAAATCTTCCTCTATTAAACGATCCCTTTATTCCTACGGGCCTGGATTATCTGATTATAGAGAGCACTTATGGGGGAAGGGTACGGCCTCCAATTGAAGAAGCCAAGATCAAGCTTAAAGAGGTAATTTTACGTACAATCGAGCGCAAGGGAAAGATCCTGATCCCGGCTTTTACCCTGGAACGCACCCAGGAAGTGCTCTATTTTTTAAGCGAACTCTTTAAAGATAAATCTCTCCCGTTTATCCCGGTTTATGTTGATAGCCCATTAGCGACGGATATAACCGACGTATTTAAATACCACTTGGATTATCTTAATCAAGAGACCCGCCAGCACATATCCCAAGGCCAGAGCCCTTTTGAATTCCTGAATTTGAGTTATATCCGCGACCAGAAAGAATCCAAAGTCTTAAATAATGACCGCCGGCCAATGATTATCATTGCCGGGTGCGGAATGTGCGAAGCCGGAAGGATCGTCCATCACATTAAAAACAATATTGAGGATTCCCGCAATACTATATTAGTAGTCGGTTATATGGCCAAAAATACTTTAGGCAAGAGGATTGTAGAAAAAAATCCCTTTGTGCGTATATTTGGCATTGAATACCAGCTAAATGCCGAGGTAGTGGTGATCAATTCATTTTCCGGGCACGCGGATAAGAATGAACTGACTGATTTTATAACCCAATCCTTGCCTTTAAAAAGGATATTCTTAGTCCACGGAGATATGGAGCAGACCCAGCCTTTATTCGATAGCCTCTCTCAAATATGCCAAAATGTATATATCCCGGCAAAAGACGAAGAAATCTTGCTTGAATAGGGAATATGTGGTACTATAATTTCTCATAATTTAGGAATAGGTAGGGATAAAGGTAAAGAAAACCATCCTATACCTATTCCTTTACCTATACCTAATCTATTTAAGGAGGATTACAAATGGTAGGCGGATTTTCGACACCCAAAAAAGATAAAGAACTTAAGGTCTCCGGAGGAGAAAAAGTAAAAAAAGGCCAGATTCTCTGCCGGCAGGTAGGCGGGTATAAAGCCGGTGTTAATGTAAGCGGCATAGCTATTTTACATGCTGATTGTGACGGAAAAGTATCTTTCTCGCGCAAAAAGACCGGCTCCGGTAAATTAAGGACTTATATTAACGTTTTGTCTTAGAGGTATATGCTGGGCAGGGGCGTTAATAATATAGCTGATAGATCCAGGATATATTCATTAATTAAATATACCCTGGCTATCGCAGAATTAACTTATCTTATATTAGTTCTTTTACTATTTCAGTTTTCAGGGGCATCTTACCTGTTATCCGATTGGATAAAGCAGCTGGTCACACCAGCCTGGCTAGTGCTACCCGTATACCTTTTCCTCGCCCACCTGACGTATTATTTCTTAAATTTACCCTTAAATTTCTGCCATTCTTTTTTTGTAGAACATCAATTTGGCTTATCCACCCAGAAAATTCCGGACTGGATAAAAGACCAGCTAAAATCCTGGATAATATCCTATCTGATCATAATTATCTGCTTGGAGGTTTTTTACTATAGTTTAAAATTAAGCCCTTATTACTGGTGGGGAATAGTTTCTGCCTTTTGGATATTTTTTAATCTGGTTTTAGCTAAGGTTGCTCCCGTAATTATAATCCCCTTATTCTTTAAATATAAGGAAATCTGCGACGATAAATTAAAACAGAGGATTCTAAATTTAGCTGCCAGGATGAAGGTAAAGGTTTTGGATGTGTTTGAGATTAATTTTAGCCGGAAGAGCTTAAAAGGCAATGCCGCTTTTGTGGGAATGGGCGCTACAAAACGGGTACTGCTTGCCGACACCTTAAAAGATAAATACAATTATGATGAAATTGAGGTTATCTTGGCCCATGAATTTGCCCATTTTTACCTGAAACATCTATTAAAATTAGTTATCATGAATTCCCTACTGACGATAGTTTTTTTCTGGCTGATTTCAAAGTATAGTTTTTATTTTTTGAGTTTATTTGGGCTGTATTCACTTTCTGAAATCGCGGCTCTGCCGCTTATTTTTATTTATTTTATCCTATTCGGTATAATTATGGATCCGTTAAGTAATTTTATCAGCCGCAGGTTTGAAACTAATGCCGACAGGATGAGCATACAAGCGACCGGATTAAAAGAATCTTTTATTTCAGCAATGGAGAAACTAGGGCTTCAGAACCTGGCTGACTGTAATCCTCATCCGATAATTAAATTTATCTTTTTTAGCCATCCGCCTATTAGCGAACGTATTGCCTTGGCCAGGGCATATAGTCTTAAAGATTAGCGTTGACCATTCCAGCTCTAAGCGGTAGAATAATGTTGGTGATGCGGGGGTAAAGTAATGGTTTTTAAAAGATCAATGTTTTAGGCAGACTCTTTTGTCCGGGGCCTGCCTATTTTTTACCATTTTCATTACAAAAACTCAATGGGGGAGGTTAATATGGCGGATATTTCTTCCAAGAAGATTTTGCTGGTTGATGATGAAGAAGATGTCCAGGTTTATTTGGGCAATATTTTAAAACGGCACAATTATAAAGTTATCATTGCCACTAACGGTAATAATGGCTTGGATTTGGCCAAACAAGAATTGCCGGATTTGATTGTTTTGGATATTATGCTTCCGGATATTGAAGGCAGTGACGTAGCCAGTAAGCTCTCAGAGGATCCGGTTACTAGGAATATCCCGATTATATTCTTAACAGCAATAATACGCAAGCAAGAAGAGGAAGCGATGATGAAAACCGGTAAACATTATATCCTGGCTAAGCCGGCGATGAAAGAAGATATTCTTGCCCTGATTAACAAAATCCTCAACTAAATTTATTAGGGGGCGTTTCTATTTTTTCGCCTCTCGGGATTTAAAGAAAATAGAAACGTCCCCTATTTCGTCCTCTATAGGTCGTTATTTATTTAGATAATCGAGAATGATTTTGGCGGCCCGGGTTGCAGCCCCGGGTGAGCCTAATTGGGACTTGACCTCAGCCAATCCCTTGATCATTTCATCCAATTTGGACGGGCTATTTAAGAGTGCGAGCGCTTCTTCAGCGATTTTTTCAGGTCTAGCCTGAGATTGGATAAATTCCGGAATAAGCTTCTTGCCGGCTACAATATTTACCATTCCGATAAAAGGTATTTTTACCTGCGGCCGATACAGCAAATAATTTAACCGGTTCATCTTGTAGATTATAAAAAATGGTTTTTGCATAATCGCGGTTTCTAAAGTTGCGGTGCCGGAACAGACTAAGGCGAAATCCGCGGCCTCCAGGCAGTCATATGTCCTGGCTTCAACTATTCTTAGGTCAAAACCTAAATTCTTTGTGAATCTACCATAAACAGAAAAGTCAACCAGGGCTGATTTTGCTATGATAAACTGAAGTTTAGTAATTTTTTTATTTATCAGCTTGGCGGTTTCCAGCATTATGGGCAGGATATTTTTGATCTCCTGCTTGCGCGAGCCAGGTAAAAGGGCAATGGTGATATTTGCCCCGGAGAATTTAATTTCTTCCAGGATTCTTGCTTTCTGGTTTTGAGGTTTGACTATATCCAGCAGAGGATGCCCGACAAAATCGGCCGTTATATTATTACGGCAATAAAAATCCTCCTCAAATTTAAAAAGCACGATCATCTTTGATATGTATTTTTTGATGGTCTGGATTCTCCCCGGCCGGCTGGCCCAGACCTGGGGTGAGATATAATATATAACCGGTATCTTTTTATTAATAGCCCTGGCGAGCCGGAGGTTAAATCCGGAAAAATCCACCAGGATTATTCCCAGAGGTTTGATTGCAGTGATTTTATTTAAGATAAGCCTTTTTAGTTCTAGAAATTTAGGAAGTTTTTTTATGGCTTCAAAAAAACCGAATACGCTCAAATTTTTTATATCGCGATAAATCTCAGCGGCTGTTTTGCTTAATGATTCTCCGCCTATCCCGGAGATTTTTATCTGCGGGTCTATTTTTTTTATAGCCTTAGCTAGCTCGCCGGCCTGGAGGTCTCCGGAGGGCTCTCCACAGACTATAAAGATTTGTTTTATTTGCGCCATATCTGTTTTTGGATTAATAAAGCGATCCTTAACGCCTCCCGGGCTACCTCTCCGGATACGACAGGTTCAGTATTTTCCCGGACGCAGCTGATAAAGGAACGAAGTTCTTTTTGCAGGGGTTGTTCTTTTTCAATGGGCAGGTCAAGTTTAGTGATACTTAAGCCTTTTTTTTCGTATACACAGGCTCGGGCCTCTTTATAGTCTAAGGATATGTAGGTATTCTCCTGAAAGATCCGGATCTTACGCATTACCTCGTCGGATACCCGGCTGGCAGTTAGGTTAGCAACGCAGCCGTTTTTAAAAGTTATCCTGACATTGGCAATATCCTCAAACGGGGTGAGTACCCCTATGCCGACGGACTCGATCTTTTTAATCTTAGACGGGACCAATCCTAAGATAATATCAATATCATGGATCATGATATCCATTACTGCGCCCACATCCAGGGAGCGGTTGGGAAACTGGCTTAAGCGGTGGCATTCAATAAATTTAGGGTTGTGGATAATATCGCGAACTGCCTTAAAAGCGGAATTAAATCTTTCGATGTGGCCTACTTGCAGGATTAATTTATTTTTGCGGGCCAGCCTGATTAGAGAGTTTGCTTCTTTAAGATTAACGGTAAAAGGTTTCTCTACTAAGACAGGGATATTTTGTTTTAGAAAATCCCGGGCAATTTGGTAATGTAGTTTAGTGGGCACGGCAATACTTACCGCATCGACCCGGCCGAATAAATCCCGGTAATCTTTAAACCCGCTCACGCCTAATTCTTCGGATAATTTAGCTAGTTGTTGCGGATTGGTATCGCAAATTCCTTCCAGCTGGCAATTTTCGATTTCTTTGTAGATTTTGGCATGCAGGCTTCCCAGGTATCCTGTGCCGATTACCGCCACTTTGATTAGGTTGTCCATAATATAAATGATAGCAAATCTTGCTTTAGGTTGCAAGACAAATATTTATAAACACAATTAAAAAGCAGGGACGGTTCTGAAACTGATCTTAAACTGTCCCCAAAAAAGGGACACTTTAGCTTTGTGTTCAGAACCGTCCCCATATTTGCATTAGTTATATAAAAATTAGGGGGTTGTCGCGCCTAATTATATACGCCGCAGCCGAATTTAGGTCGATTTAGTATTAATACTATTAAATATATTCAAATATATTCAAATATATTCAATGACATTATATAGTATTAGTTAGAAAATAACACATTTATTGCTATATGCCATAATAAGTTAGATAAATAAAAAAAATACTTGACAACTACTATTTAATACTTTAAGATACCATCAAATAGTATTAAATATATACAAGGTAAAAACTATGTTAGAAGGTAAATTATTCACTGCTCAACAAGTAGCTCAGGAATTAGGTATTTCTAAGCAGACCCTTTTTCGTTATGAAAAAAAAGGAATCTTACCTAAGGCCAAGCGAAATTCAATTAATCGCTGGCGTCTATATACTGAACAAGATATTTTAATATTAAAAGGGATAATTGAGGTGAGTATTGGATAGGAAGATTTTTCATGTTTTAATTATTTTGGGCATTTTATTTTTCTCTTCTTGCGTAAAGGAAGAAGGGGCGCGGGCTATTAAGAAATCCGGTAGGATTGGGAAAAATAAAGAAAAAGCAGCGGCCGATCCAGCTAATGTTTCATTGCCACAAGAGAATATTACGGTTAATTTTGATAAACAGCGAAATCCATTTTTAACCCCGGAAGAAGAATTAAAATTCAGGGATAAGGAAGGGCGTTTGATAATTGATAAACCTCGCGTTTTAGCGGTATTTTCTTCCCCCGGCAAAAGCGGCGCGCTTATAGGCGGAAGGGTTTTTAAGGTGGGTGATATTTTTGACAATAAAGAGGTTATAGGGATAAGCCCTTCAGGGGTCATACTTAAAGACAGGCATACCCAGTATATATTGAAGATGCCGGATATTATCGAGAGGAGTCCTTAATGCAGGGGTTTTTAAGGGCAGTGGTATTACTAATGATTATTAACCTGTTAATTGCGCCCAAGGCCAGAGATTACCTTTCTGCTCAATCATCTCAAGAGGTGGTTTCGAGTTTGCCAAGTAGAGGTGAACAGGGTATCCCTGGGCAGATTGGGACAGGATCAGGCAGCCAAGAACAAGATATTAGCCAAGATTCTATTGCCGAGTCATCCCCGCTTATAGAGATAAAGAGAATAAGTCCGGATAGCGACCTTTTTTCTATAGAATTAAGGGATGAGACATTGAGGAATATTTTCCAGTATATTGCTCACAATTATAATTTAAATATCTTAGTGGATAATGAGGTTAGCGGTAATATAAAGGCTAGCTTTACCAATATTTCCTTAGAAGAGGCGATGGATAGCATTGCCGAGATCAGCAATCTTATCTTGGAAAAAAAGAAGAATATTATTGTAGTTAAACCAAATCTAATTACCCGGATTTTTGTGCTTAAGTATACGGAGGCCAAGAAAATAGCTCAGATTTCTAGCTCTGTGTCAAGCCAGGCAGCTGAGACTACGGGGGCCACAGCGAAAAGTTCTGAATCTTCCGCTGTTTCTGGCGCTTCCGAAGGCGCCACAGCCTTGGCCAGCAGCAAACAGGAAAGCACTATCTATGATTTGCTTTCGGATAAAGGAAAAGTTTTGCTGGGTAAGCAACCTAATTCCCTTATGGTTATTGACTATCCGCCGAATATTGCTAGGATAGAGAATTATCTAAGCAGCATTGACCAGAAAATGGCCAGGCGAATTTTTAAGCTTAAATATTTAAAAGCTGGCCAGATTTCCGGAGGCGATTCCGGTAGCCTTTCTACTGATAGCACAGGAGGGGCAGCTAGTGCAACTAGTACTACTAGTTCAGGGTCATAATCCGGTAGTAGCAGTAGTAGCGACGGATAATGAGAATAGGATAAGCTAATTGAAGAAGATAGTCATTATAATTATCTGTGGGGTGTTGTCATATGTCTCATTAGCATATGGCCAGGTAGCCAGTAATAATATTACCTCTCTGCTTTCTTCCGAGGGCAAGATTCTATACGGAGATGAGCCGAATTCAATAGTGGTAATTGATTATCCGGATAATATAGACCAGATTAGCGAGTATTTAAAAACAGTGGATAATCCGCCTTCTCAGGTCCTTATTGAGGCCAGGGTGGTAGAAGTTAAATTACAAAAAGAGCATAGCCTGGGTATAACCTGGGAAGCCTTTGCCAGAGGTATTAATGATGGTCCGCCGGGATTAGACCTTAGGCGGAGCCTGGGTATTACCGCTGCTAAGGTTTTCGGCTCAGCTGTAAATACGTCTATCAGCCAATCCATTCCTTATAAACCAACTTATTATCCTCCCGCACAATCAGTCACTGGCGCGGAGAATCCATTTACGGTTACTATATTTGATGAGAATATAAATATAGTGTTAAAAGCCTTAGCGAATGAATTAGATACCAATATCCTTTCTGCGCCTAGTGTTACCACGGTCAATAACCGGATGGCTGAAATTAAAGTAATAAAGAGGCTTCCCTGGGCAGAGCCGTCAGTATCTACTGATGCCGATACAGGGGACGTAACAGTAACCTGGGCGATTAATTTTGAAGAAGTGGGTATTAATCTTAATGTTACGCCTACAATAGACTCTGAAAATAAAAATATAATTATGACTCTTTTTCCGGAAGTGAGCGAGAAGATAGGCGAATATAATCTTAACGTTACTTCAGGAGGAACCTCAGTGCCTTATACTGTTCCGATTATTGATAGGCGCAGTGCATCTACCAGGGTAGTTATAGGAGATGGCCAGACTTTGATAATTGGAGGACTGATAAAGGATACATCTTTTAAAGGAGAGACTAAAATTCCCTTTCTGGGAGACTTGCCTTATCTAGGCTATTTATTTAAGAGCAAGAAAGACATCAAGGAAAAGACGGAACTGTTAATTTTTGTTTCGCCCAGGATTATTAATGCCGATAGTTACTCTTATATGGCTAAAAAGGAGAAGTATGGTTCCGGCAGAGTTTTTGCTGAAGACAGGCTTCGGCAGGAACGGATGATGTCGGTACTAGAAATTAGGGCAAAAGAAAAAGAAAAAAAGGCTACTGTTAATATGGAATCTGTGAAAAAAACTCAGGAGTCAATTATAAGCGAGAGAAAGAAGTTGGAGGCGCAGATTATTAATGAGGAGACTATTATAAGCGTACTGGAAGACGAAAAAAAGGCTGTAGCTCAGAAGAAGAAAGAGCTAGAAAGAACCAAGGGAAGATAATGAAGGCGTATCCGATTTTATTCTTAAGCCTGAGTGTTGTAGTTTTTTGTTTTTGGGGAGGAAAATTTGCTTTTGCCCAAAATCAAGACTCGGAAGTACTTATTGCAGAAATAAAATCAAGTGTTAGAATGGAACGAGGCGCAATCAAGAATTTAAGTAAAAGATATCAATCAATTTTAAGAAAAAAAAAATTAATTGAAAGTTCCGTTGAGAAGGAGAAAAGAAAATTAGCCCAATTCAAACGCGCTGCCTTGGAAAAAGAGCGGGGGCTGATAACTAAAGAGTATATTAAAGAGAAAAAAAAGGCCTGGGCAAAAAAAACTCCTAAAATAAAAGAGAATAAAGCAGCTTTAGAAGAACAAAAACCGGCTTTAAGAAAAATTAAACAGCAACAAGACAGGGTTCAACTGAAAAGACAGCCCAAAGGTAAGGGGTATGCTTTAGAGGAAATAAGAAAACAGCATCAGTTTCAAAGAGGGGCTGTTATTGAAAGACTAAAATATTACGAGTCGGTAAGAAAAAATTATTAAGCCGAAGGCCGCTGTTGAAAGTAAGCAATTTTGGGGTTGGTTGCAAAGTTTTAAAAATATTGAGTCCACTCTAGGATAAGGTTTATCATGTCTGAATTAAATAAAGAATTAGGGGAGATCTTGATTGAGCAGAGGGTAATTACCTCCCAACAGCTCAATGAGGCATTAGGTCTGCAGAAGGTTTCCGGAGGAAAGATAGGGGAAATTTTAGTTAGGAAGGGGTGGGTTGTCCAGGCGGATATTGAGCGTTGTCTGGCCCTGCAAAGAGGTATTACTAAATTTGACTTGGCTAATTACATCATCGAACCCGAGATAATTGCTTTAGTCCCGGAGGATTTTGCCCGTAAATATAAACTCATGCCTGTATTTACAATTGAAGGCGTTCTTACCGTAGCCATGGTTGATCCCACTGATGTATTTATTATGGATGAAATGCAGCGCATCTGTAAGATGAATATTGAGGGTGTTCAGGCTGAAGAGATAGATATAAGAAAAGCGCAGGAACAGTATTTCGGTGAATCCGGCAGCCTGATGGACATCGTGGCTACCATAGATAAAGATAAATTGGCTGAAGGGGAGAAACTAGGAGAGGATGCCCCGATAATAAAAATAGTTAATCAATTCATTATTCAGGCGGTGCAATCCAAGGCCTCGGATATACATATTGAGCCCGAAGAGAAGATCTTGAATGTGCGTTATCGTATAGATGGCATGCTGCATAGGATTTATTCCCTTCCCAGGGATTTAACTAATGCCATAGTTTCCCGGGCTAAGATTATGTCTGGACTGGATATTGCCGAGAAGCGCCTGCCCCAGGATGGCCGCATTTTAATGAAAATAGGCAGTAAAGAGATAGATTTCCGCGTTTCTACCTGTCCGACAGTTTTCGGAGAAAATGTAGTTATGCGTATCTTGGATAAAAGCGGGCTGGTCCTGGGCCTGGAGAGCCTGGGTTTTTCCACACGCGAAATAGAGTTATTCAAAAGTTTCATCAGTTCGCCTTACGGAATAATTTTAGTAACCGGGCCTACCGGAAGCGGAAAGACTACTACTTTATATTCAGCCCTTACTATTTTGAACAAAGAAAATGTAAACATTATGACTGTGGAGGATCCGGTAGAATATCAATTTTCCGGTATCCGCCAGGTAAATGTAAATCCCATGGCCGGCCTAACCTTTGCTTCGGCCCTGCGTTCTTTTTTAAGGCAGGACCCGAACATAATAATGATCGGAGAAATCCGCGACCGCGAGACTGCTGAGATCGCGGTCCAGGCAGCGCTTACCGGCCACTTGGTCTTGTCTACGCTGCATACCAATGATTCGCCGACCGCCTTTACCAGGCTGACCAATATGGGAGTGGAGCCATTTTTGGTTTCTTCTTCTCTGCTGGGGATTATAGCTCAGCGTTTAATCCGCAAGGTCTGTGAAAAATGCCGGGATTTTTACAAGCCGACAGATACGACTTTATTTAGTCTGGGTTTTAAGGATACGGATCCTAAGGATATAAAATTTGCCAAAGGCCGGGGTTGTAATATTTGTAATCATACCGGTTATAAAGGCAGGATAGGTATATATGAAGTTCTAAAACCCAGCCCGGAGATACAGCGTTTGGTTTTAGAGCGGGCCTCATCAGACGCAATCAAAAATATTGCTGTTAAACAAGGCTTACATACATTAAGAGAGGTGGCCGTAGAAAAACTTATGGCTGGGCTTACGTCCGTAGAGGAGGTGATCCGGGTTACTATGGAATCAGGTTAGTAGGTTAAAAATTACCTTGCAAATTAATCGCTAAATGGTATACTAATTACAGGGGTAGATAAAAAAGGAGGTGAAATATGCGTAATAAGGGTTTTACCTTAATTGAACTTATTGTGGTTATCGGAATCATCGCTGTTTTAGCTGCTGTTATTGCGCCTAGCGCTTTTAAGGCTATTGAAAAGTCTAAAGTAGCCGGTACTCTCGGCGACCACCGTGCAGTCAAGACCGCTGCTTTGACGTATTATGGTGATACCGGAGTTTGGCCGGCTGATGGCGCAACTACAGTTGGATTGGTAACAACTAGCGGCGTTGTCGGCTGGGATGGCCCATATCTAGAAAAGTGGCCGCCAAGGGCAAAGTGGAATGGATTATACTCTTTTCAGAGGGATGCTCTGCAAAACTGGAACGGAGTTGGTCCCGGAGATCTGGGTAGTTATTTTCAGGCAACCTTGGTTCCTTTGGCTTCAGCCCAGATGATTGATACGCAAATAGATCGCGCGGTTAGCGGTGTTGCCGGGTTGATACGTTATGCCGGCGCAGGCAACATAAACGTGAACATGTTCATTGCTGCCGACGTAGGAGTAAACTAGTTTTTTTACAAAAAGAAGGGATAGGGATGGGCAGGGGAATATATTTGCCTTGCTTATCCCTTTTTTTATTGGAATTGCCGCGGGATCAAGCCGCCTAACTATAGAATTATTGTTGTTTTTATAATACTTTATAATATAATGTATTAGAGAAAATAAAATATCAGGTATTAGTATTAGAGTGAGGTCAAATGAATAAAAAAGCTTTTACCTTAACAGAGTTAATCGTAGTTCTGTCCATCCTTTTCATTTTAGTGGCAATTATAGTTCCTTCAGTGACGAATCTAATTCAAAAAGGCCGGGATGCCCGCAGGCTGGCTGATATGAATGCGGTGCAGGTAGCCTTGGAATTTTACTATGAGGCCAACGGCGCATATCCTCCTTCCGATGGCCAGGGTTGCGCTCCCTGGGATACTCCGGGAGACGGAGATTTTATCCAGCCGCTTAAGACCGGTGGGTATATTCCCAGTAATATTAGAGATCCGGTAACTAATAACAACTGCGCAAATTATCGTTATAACCGTTATGCCGCTGGTAGTGGCGGTTGCGCTGCCGCTTTAGGAGCTTTTTATGTTTTGGGGATTGTTGATATGGAGACCAGCCTTGGGACTTACCTAGACAGCCCGGGTTTTAGTTGTACTACAAACTGGGGGTTGCCGTCGGGGCATGAATGGGTGACCGGAAGATATGAACAAATTTTCTAGAAATTAGAAAGCCTTAACCATGGCCCAGTCAATTTTAATCCAAAATATCAACAAGGTTTTTAAAAAAACCAGGGCCTTAGACCAGGTGAGCCTGGAGATCAGGCCAGGCGAGATCTTTGGTCTCTTGGGCCTTAACGGCGCAGGCAAGACCACGCTTTTAAAATGCCTGATGAAACTGATGGAGCCCGATAGCGGGGAGATATTTTTTAAAGAAAGGCTGCTTTCAAGTTTAGATATTCAAAAAACATTTGGTTTCCTGCCGGAGAATTTCCTCCCGCCGCCAACCTTAAGCGCCCAAGAATTGTTAAAGATTATGAGTTGGGGTTTTCATCTGCCGCCTCAGAGGGTGGATATCTGTTTAGGGCAGGTAGGGATGAAGGAGCAGAAAAATAAGTTAATCAAGGCTTATTCCCGGGGTATGATCCAACGTTTAGGATTAGCTATAGCTATGCTTAAGGACCCGGAGGTGATAATTTTGGATGAGCCGACTTTAGGTTTAGATCCTTTGGGCCAGAGCCAGATACTCCAACTTTTAACCGATTTAAACCGACAGGGTAAGACCATCTTTTTTTCCTCGCATATCCTATCCCAGATGGAGAAGGTCTGCCAGCGGATCGGGATAATCCATCAGGGTAAAATAAAATTTTTAGGGACAGTAAAAGAGATTATCCGAAAACACGGGGTTTCTTCTTTGGAAGAGGCATTTTTACTAGAGTTAAAAAACAAAAATTAAAACCGGATTAATAATGATGCGCAGGATATTTTCCGTAGCCTTTTTAAATTTTAAACAAGGGGTAAGAGAAAAGATTTTTCTGGGGGTAATTTTTTTCTTTATCTTCTTTTTGGCCCTTTGCCTGTTTTTAGGAGAACTTTCCGCGGGAGAGAGCCAGAAGGTTTTAAGAAGCGCAGGGTTAGCCGGCATAGAGCTAAGCAGCGTGATCTTGGTGATTTTTAGCTTAGTGCTCAGTTTTTATAAGGATAAGGAAACGCATTTTATGGAAATCTGCCTTGGGTATTACCGCCGCACAGAATACCTTAGCGGAAAGCTCATCGGCTTTCTTTTTATCTGCCTAACTTATCTTTTTCTTTGCGCTTTAGGTTATAGCCTGCTGCTTTGGTTATACCAGGCCTTCTTATGGCCGGTTTTAGCCGGGGTAGCGGCCTTGTTTTTAAAACTGGTTATTATTATCTCTCTGGCCCTACTTTCCTGTTGTATATTTTCCTCTTCGCTAGTGGCTTTAATGGCAAGTTTATTTGTTTATTTGGCTAGCGAAAGGGCTTATATGGCTTTGCAGATAGTGGCCTTGGACAATAAAGGCGATATAAGCTTAAAGCTATTTAAATTACTATATTATTCTTTACCGAATATGAACCGACTGGATATTAAACCGTTAGTAATTTATGGTAAACTTCCGGACTTAAATTTTATTTTATCTTTAAGCCTTTACAGCCTAACCTACGCTCTACTATTATGGTTAATAGCCAGGTTAATTTTTTTAAAAAAAGAATATTAATTTCTGGGCTTTCTTTTTTTTTAATCCCCGCACTCCTTGTTATTTCTTTCTGGGGGTCTCTGTTTTTAGAGCGCCGTTTCCCCCCAAATAAAGAACTATTTTATTATGTCCCGCCTACGCCTTACCTGAAATTAATCAGCGGAAGTTTCCAGAGTTTTTGCGCGGATTTCTTTTATATCCGGGGAGTAATGGCTATTACCGATAATATTAAAGAGAACTCGCAATGGATTGACCGGGTGCAGGGTAATTTTAGGGCGGCTATTGCCCTGGATCCGGATATGCTGCAGGCTTATTTTTTTTCCGGGGTAGTGGTAGCGAATGATCAGGAGGGGCTGGAAAAAGGAATCGCTTTTCTTAAAGAAGGGGCTAAGCAGAATACTAAATCCTGGCAGATCCTTTACTGGCTGGGGTTTAATTATTATCAGTCCGGGGATTATCTTAAGGCTGCTGAGTATTATGAGCGAGCGTCTAATTTAGCCGGGGCGCCCAAATTCTTAAAGAGTATTCAACCGATGCAGTATTATAAGGCCCGCCGGGCAGATTTAGGCGTAGCTTATCTGGAAGGGCTCTTAGAATCAGTAAAAGACCCGCAGCAACTGGAATGGATTAAGTTCAAGCTGGAGTGGCTGAAGAATATAGTTATTTTAGAAAAGCAGGTAAATCAGTTTATCAAGATTTACGGTTATTCTCCGGATAGCCTGGAAGATTTATTAAAAATGCGGCTGATCGATAAAATACCCGCTGATCCTTTTGGCGCAGGGTATTATTTAGATAAGGAGTCCGGGAGGATCAAAAGCAAATTCGGCCTCCCGGGCAGTAATAAATAAGTTAAAAATCACCATGGGTGTGTTTAATGTTAGGATTAGTTATTAAAAATAAGGCTTTTACTCTGACGGAAATGATGGCGGTTATAGCTATAATAACTGTAGTAGCTGCAACCACGCTGGTTTCTTTTGCTAAACTGGGAAACACAAAACTGGATGCTGATATTAATAAGGTGGTGGCAGATTTAAGCTGGCTGCGCCAGGTGAGTATCAGCTCTCACCAGAATTATGGTGTTTCCATTGATACTGTTAATAGATCTTATTCTCTTTATGTTTCACCAACCGGCACAATCGCTGATTTCATTCCGGCTAATTTTTTGAAGAAGACCAATTTAGATGCGGCCTTAGCTTCATCAGCCAACGCCGCCTGGTTTTATTTTCCTCAAGGCAGAAGCAGCGCTGTTTCTATTACCTTGACTAAAAGCGGAAGGTCAAGGGATGTCACTTTATTTGATAGCGGTTATGTTAAGAAGGGCCCATGAGAAAACGAGCCTTTAGTCTTATTGAGATGGCTTTAGCGGTAGCCATTTTCACTATTGTAGGCCAGGGTATGCTGTCTATATTCTGGCAGGGGGCAAAAGTCACCTATCTTAACCAGCAGCGGGCGATTGCTTATAATCTGGCCCGGGAGAAGATGGAAGAAGAATACAAGATTCTTCCCTGGCCTCCGAATCCGGTTCCGGTTAATGAAGCTCGCGCAGTAGTAGACCCAGTTTTGTTTCCGGGTTATGAAAGGGAAGTGATAATTACTGTTCCCTATTTTGGTTATAATGGCCTGTGTCTTATTAGAGTTAATGTTTGGTGGGATAGCGGCAGGCAGACCTCTTATTTAGAAACATTAAAAGCGGATTATTAAAAAGCATGTTCACCCCGTAGGTGGACATAGGTTAAGTATGTTATCCACCTACGGGGTGGATAGCAGGTTTAACCTAGTATTGTAAAAATATGTTGAGACAGATTAGAAAAAAAGCTGGTTTTTCCCTATTAGAAACCGCTGTTGCTACTGCTGTTTTGACCTTGGTAATGGTTGCTTTGGCTCAAATGTTCCTTTCCGTCAACCTATCTCGGCAGAAACAAGAACGGACTTTAGATGTCTTGCGTAATGCCAAACTGGCTATGGAATATATGGCGAATGAGATCCGGACTGCACGCTTTAGCTTGGTTATGGATACCACACAAGGGGGCATTACTGACAGCCTGTATTTTCAGATAACTAGCGCGGGAAGGATTTGGTATTGGAGGGGAAACGCAGGGTTATATGGGAGCGCGGATGTAATCTATCGGGGAGTAGATAGTTTTCCAATAAATGCCAACCTGGTTCTTTCTCTAAGGGAGGCTAATCTAAGCGCTACTAAAAGCGAATTAGCCAATCTGGTAATAACTCCTAACCCCAGCACTAATAATATTTTCGCCGATAATGGGAATCTGATTACTATTGAATTGACTTTTAGGCCTTTGCCGGCTAGCCCGGCATTAGGAGCTAACCGTAATTATACCTTGCGCACCCAGGTAAGAACGAGAAATTAGATGAGACAACTCAAAGGGCAGGCTTTATTTTTGGTTTTTTTTCTTTTAATGACAGTAGCTGTGCTGGGAGCGGCCTTGGCAGTTATGCTCAGGTCAGATATGTATACCTCTTATTTAGGCCGGGAGGGGACAGCTGCTTTTTATCTGGCCCAGGCCGGCGTGGAAAGGGCTAAAGCGGAATTAAGATATTCTGGTTTAGGCTGGGGTTGGACAGGACCTGCGAATGAAGCTTTCCCAGGAGGAGGCACGTATAGCGTAACCGTAGCTCCCGCTGGTGGCAACAGAATTATTACCGCTATCGGTAGGTTCAGAAAATCAGAGAGACAAATACAGGTTACCGTTCAAAATAGTCCTTATCAACAAGTGCCTGGGACTTGGGGGGAGATTTAGTATGCCGAATTACAGTTATAAGGCCCGGGATCATTCCGGCCGTTTAATCAAGGGTATAATAACAGCGGATAATGAAAATGATTTGCGTGATCGCGTAGGAAAAACAGGGTATTTTCTTACCCATTTTCAGGTTACTCTTTCTTCAGCCAAGATACAAGCCAAAGCTATTTCTAAACCTATCACCCAACGTGATGTTTTGGAATTTACCATACAGTTAGCCATCTCTTTGGATGTAGGGATATCTTTATTAGCTGTCCTCAAGGATATTGCCAGAACTACGCCTTCTAAATCCCTAAAGGCGATTGTGGAGGATATAACCCGCAGGGTTGAATCCGGGTCTTCCCTGAAAGATGCTTTACAATTTCATTCCAACTCTTTTTCTAAGATGTATATTTCTATTGTCAGCGCAGGCGAGAGCACCGGTAAATTAGCCATGGTTATGGCTGATCTGGGCAAGCTTTTAGAGTGGCAGATGGAGTTAAAGGCCAGGATTCAAGAGGCTTCTGTTTATCCGATAATATTATTTACCGTAATGACCGGGGTAGTTTTGCTTTTAATAATGGTAGTCATTCCCAGATTTGAACCGATGTTCAAGGAGATGGGGGTAGCCTTGCCTCTTCCTACCCTTTTTGTTATGGGCCTGAGCAGTTTTCTGTGTACTTTTTGGTGGATGGGCCTGTTGGGTATAGGCGCTTTGGTTTGGTTTTTTATATATGTTAAATCAAATGAGATCCTGCGTTACAAATTAGACAGATTGAAATTGAATCTGCCTATTGTGGGAAGTCTGTTGAATAAAATCGCCCTGTCTCAGTTTACCCACACCTTTTCTTTGGCCTTAGCATCAGGAGTGGATGTTTTTACGGCTATGACTCTGGCTGCGGAGGTAACCGGAAATGATTACCTGGAAAAGACGATAATGAAAGCCAGGGATTACGTGAATGTAGGAGAAAAGATATCTACCTCTTTGGAGAAAGCGGGTGATTTTCCGGGTATTGTGGTGCGCATGATTAATATCGGGGAGCAAACCGGACGGCTCTCAGTCAGCCTGAATAAGGTAAATGAATTTTATGATCGGGAAGTGCCGGCTACGGTAAAAAAAATGTTTGCGCTTTTTGAGCCGATAATGATTGTAACTATGGGTGTTGTAGTCGGAGGCATTGCGCTGGCAGTATTCCTGCCTATGGTGCAATTGATTAGCAATATAGGGGGTTAATTTATGCCTGATTTTTCAATAGGTATAGATATCGGAAGCCGGAATACTAAAGTGGTAGTTTTAGAGGGGAAGAATAACCTGCTTCTTAACGATATGTTTATTTTTCCTACGCCCGCCCCTACCTTTACGGCGGGACGCACGCAGATGGAGGCAGGGCCATTTTTAGAGGAACTCGACCGTTTTATCCGGCCTGAGGTTTTGCGGGCGGCAAAGGTGGGGATAAATATGCCCCAAACATCTATTACTGTCATGTCTGTTTTTCTCCCTAAAATAAATAAGAGAGAGCTGGAATTTGCGGCAATAAACGAAGCCAAGCAAAAGATGTTCCCGACATCCGGGCCCGAGCATATATTTAGATGTGTTTTTTTTGGCGAGCGGACCGTAGACAAAATTACCAAATCCGAGATCCTGGTGATCCGGGTTGAAAATACGCCAGTAAATAGGTTTTTAACCATATTCAATGAACGTAACGTGACTCCCTACTTGATTACGCCCAATCCCTGCGTCCTGCCGAATATTTTGCCCAAGGAGGCCTGGAAAAAAGATGAACCAGTGCTTTTGGTGGATATGGGAGCTAATTCGATAAACATATCTATATATCGTAATTTAAGCTTAGTTTTTATGCGTAATCTCTCTCTTGGGATTGAAGAGATTTTGCTGGATATAGCCCGCCAGTTGCAGATGCCTCAGGAGCGGGTGGTTAAAGCAGTCTTGGAAAAAGGAATCCCGGAAGTCGATTTTGATTTTAAGGATAAGGTAGCGGTGGCTGAAGAAATAATGCGCCAGAAATATGAAACAGGTGAATACGATAAAGAATCGTCAAAGCAGGAGATTAATCTCCTGGAATTAAAAGTGCTTTGGCAGCCGCATATCGAAAGAATAATTCAGGAGTTAAGGAAAACCTTTGTTTATTACAAAGAACAGTCAAAAAGCGGGCGTATTGAGCAGGTGTTTTTTTTAGGCGGCGGCAGTCAAATAAAAAATCTTATCCCTATTTTAATCAACAATATAGGCGGGGGGAGTAAATTAGTCCTGCCCTTTTCCGGAGTGCAGATTCCCAAAGAGAAAGAAATAAAAGATGAGGCCCTGGCAACTCCTATATATGCGGGGGCAGTAAGCCTGGCCTTAGCTTTGCCGTTGGTTAAGCAAGGCCACTCGGCAGTAGTTAATTTTTTACCTAAGGAGATTAGTCAAAAAGAAGTATACCAGGCAAGAAGATTAGTATTATTAATAACCTGCGGCGTATTTATTTTAGTTATGGCAATAATGTCAGCTCAAGTTTTTTTTAATAAAATGATACATAAAAAGAATATAGAGTTTGTAGAGTATGACTTAACCGAGCTTAAAGACGTGGCTAATCAGCTTAGGGACATGGAGCAGAAGTCAAATTTGTTGAGCCGGCGGATAGCCGAGACTACAAAGATCGCTGGAGAAAATTCCGGTTACCTGGGTTTCTTAGGGGGGTTAATTGTTAATGTGCCCCCGCAAATCTTATTAAGGGGATTTGATTTATTGGGCAATGCCTTAAAGATAGAAGCTCAGGTGTTTGCGGATTACGAAGATGCCGCCAGGGTTATTATGGAATTTAGAAAAAACTTGAAGGCCCTGGGCAGTTTAAATAATATAAATATTACTTCCCTGGAATTGGAAAAGATTTCCCCCCAACCGAGGGACAGTGTAGCCGGCGGCAATATCGATTTGCGTCTTACCCAGTCCCAGGCCAGGAATTTCAGCCTAAGCGCGGAAGTCAGCAATAAATGAAGAAGATAGACATATTTTTAATTATAGTAGGCGGGCTTAGCTTGTTGGGCCTGACACTTTTTTTCATAATACAATTTAAGGAAGATGCTTTGCTGCGCGGGATGTTACATGAAAAGAAAAGCGAGCTGGCTAGGGCCCAGACTGCTAATTTACGCTTAGAGGATTTAAAGAAACGGGGTGAAAATCTACAGGAGAAAGAGAAGGTATTGTATGCAAAGGTGCCGCTGGAAAATGATGACCTATTTGGGGCAATTAAGACATTAACCGGGGTGGCTAATAATTTAGGGTTAAGGGCGGTTACCTTTGAGATTAAAAATGAGCTTTCCGATCAAGAACAGAAATCAGCCTCGGGAAAGATTGGAAACATATTTTCTTTAGGGGTTAAATTAAAAAGCAAATTTGTGCCTTCAGAGGAGAACATTGGTGCCGCCTCCCCAAATGAACAGGAATCTTCAATTCCGTCAGGTCCGGGGGAAGCGTCTACGCAGGAACAAGGAGATAAACAACCAGGAGAAGAATTTAAATCAACCGCAGGCCCTAAGAGAATATATTTAGAGATGAATTTCGAGAGCCTTCTTTCTCCGGCGTTTTCTTTTCTAAAACAGGTCAGCAAGATAGATAGGCTGGTGACGGTAGAGGGAATAAAGATAATCCGAGAGGAAGCAATTCTTCCTTACCAGAGTTTTTCTCTGGTCTTAGCCGTTTATGTTTATTGAGCCTTTTTATAAATGTATGAATACTCAGAGGATTAAGAAAAAAAATATTGGTGGATTCACCCCTACACCTTTTATATATTTAAATAGTTTTAGATTGATAGACTGTTTAAAGCGATTGAATAACAAAAAGGTGCGGGGGTTTACCATTATTGAATTAACAATAGTTATTTTAATAATCGGTATTTTGGCAGTTTTAACCCTGCCTCGTTTTGGCAGTTTTTATGAGATCAAACTCCACGGCGCGGTTAAAAAAGTAATTTCCGATATAAGATATGCCCAGCAGTTGGCGATTTCCAGCCACAGCGATTACCGGGTAAATTTTTCCGGCAATAGTTATAATGTCCGGTGGGTAACTGATGGCGCGTACGCCATCAGCCCTTTTACCCGGGGGAATCTGGCAATAGATTTTAATACTGATCAGCAGTATAAAGGAATAACCATTAGTAACCCGAGTTTCGCCGGTACCACAGATTTAAGATTTAATTGGCAGGGTAATCCTTTAGGCGGCACTGGCGGGGATTTAATTACACCAGGGCAAGTTACCTTTTCATACCAGGGAAACAGCCTGACTATTTATGTTGAGCCCGGGACAGGAAAAGTGAGCTGGCAATGAAAGAAAAAGGTTTAACTTTGATTGAACTGGTGGCGATAATTGTGGTTTTGGGATTGAGTATACCGGTGCTTCTAACCATGTGGGCGGATGTGGCCTGGCGATCAGTGCGCTCTGAGCGATTAGCCGACACCAGCTTTTACGTCCAGCAATTAATGGAGGAGGTCAGGTCTAAAAGATTTGATGAAAACTCCGGACAGCCCTGGACTAGTAGTAGTAGTTTCGGCGTAAACACCGGTGAAAGCAGCGCTAATGGAGCTACTTTTGACGATATAGATGATTTTGTCGGAGCTACTGATGCTAATATTACAACTCCCGCTCCGGGTTTTACCCGGTCAGTAACTATGGACTATGTAAGGATGGTTAGTAATACCTGGACAGGTTGCGGTACTACGGGTTGTAATACAACTACAGATTGCAGCGTATGCTCCGCTTGTTGTTATAAACGTATTCAGGTTTCGGTGGACAGTAATATTCCTAACGCGGGCAATGCCACCCTGGTAACTATAATGAGCAGTTATTAAAAAATATGGATATGAACCCCGTACCTTTTAAATATTTAAATAGTTTTAGATTAGTAAAGTCTTTAAAACGATTGAATACCCAAAAGGTGCGGGGTTTCACTCTGATCGAGGCGGTAATGGTTATTGTGATCGTGGGTATTTTAGCTGGCGGTTCCTCAATATACATAAAGCAGGTTATGGATACTTGGAATTTTCAGAATTTCCGCGAAGAGGCAATTTCACAGGGCCGGATCGGCCTGATCCGGATGACCCGGGAGATCCGTCAGATCAAAGGGCCATTTAATGTAACTGCGGCTAATCAGACGGTTTTTTCTTTTGTGGATTATAATGATAATGCGATCAGCTATAGTCTTTCCGGCACTAATCTCAACCGCAATTCCAATCTTTTGCTTTCTGGGGTGAATAATTTTACCTTTTCTTATTACAATATTACTAACCAGCTGGTTGCTGCTCCGATCCTGGCTCCTAACAGTACAAATATCTATAGGATAAATATAGATTTTCAGGTTCAATCCGGCTCTCAGACTAAACGTTTAAGGTCTCAGGTCTGGCCGCGGAATTTTTAGGGAGTAATCAAACTTATGAAAAAAAATAAAGGCGTAGCCTTGATCGTAGTTATTTTCGGAATTATGCTTTTGGCTGTCTTAGGCTGGACCTTAACTTCTTTGCAATCGGGGGATTTTGATTTTAATCTGCGCCATCTGGAATCCGAAAGGGCTTTGTTCCTGGCTGAGGCTGGGATCCAAGAGTCTGTAATGCTTTTAAGATCCACAGATCCATCTTTTGACTCTGATGCCGATACGCTAACCCGAGCCTTGAATTACGGACAATATTATCTTACCCGGGCTATTAATGGTTCAGCTATAGAAGTAACTTCTATCGGCTACATCCCCACAATGGCTAATCCTCGGGCAACCCGGGTGGTTAAAATAATAATGGTGCTCGGCGGCGGCAACCTTGATAAAGTGCTGGGCTGCGGAGGTATCTTTAATTGGACAGCGGCAAAAGCCGGCCATACGGTGACCATAGACGGAAATATGAGCGCATTATATTGGAACGGAGACGGCGATTCTAACTATAATGAGTTGGGTATTGATTACCGTCCCACCTCCCCGCTTTTGCCTGCGGGGTCCGGCAACCGGACGGTAGAGAACGGAATTAAAACTATCCCAATGCAGTGGTATCATGATAATTCTGATTGCGAGTGGCCTAACCCGGGCACGCGGGATATAGCAGATACTGCTAATGCTACATCTAACGGTACTACCTTAAGGGTTGATACTCCGAATTTCTTTAACAATATGACTGGCCAGGCAGTGCGGAATATTGACCACCTACCCTTATCTAGTGGAGCTTGGGCCGACGCTGATTGGGCAGTAATTTTAAATGTTGCTAGCGGCGGCAAGAATGTAACTTTAGATAAAACTATAAATGATACCTGGGATAATGATCGGATTAGATTGGTCCGGCGTTATTCCTCCACCGCGCCTTTGCCACCCGATCCTGAAGCAGGGGATAACGATGCGGGCGTAGGTTCAGGGATTAATTATGTTGGGGCAAATATTACTCATGCTATGGGCTATCCGGTGGATGTGGTGATTGATTTAAGGTCAGATGACTGGGTTTTTAATTCGAATGGCAAGACTATTACAGATGTGAAGATAATCTGCGAAGGGGATATTTTTATCAAAGGCGCTAATAAACTTCATATGGAGCATTCCGAATCCGGAGGTTCTAGCAGTCGTATGCATCCGCCTTTAGCCACGCAAAACGGAAATATTATTTGTCTTGACGCCACGACAGCAAACGATCGTATAATCAGCGGGGTTATTTTTTCCGAAACCGGCACCGTGAATTGGAATTATCTCAAGCATCCTACCAGCGGCGGTGGAAAGTGGCTGCGGGGGAATATGATTTATGGCCAGAATGTAACCTTAGACGGCGATATTACTCTTGAATGGCTGGAGGCATTAGTTCCTCCTGAAGCGGCTCAGTTTGGCCAATCCGTCACCCCAGGTAGCTATTCCTGGCAGGAGCAGTAGAAAACCCATGTCCACCCCGTAGGTGGACATGGTTATTCATGGAGGAAGAATGACTAAGAAGATAATAATAGTTGGCGTAATAGTGTTTTTACTGGGTTTATTTTTTTGCTGGGAGCTTAAGGCCCAAAGAACCCCGGACACCGATGAGGTGTTGGCCAGTTTGCTGGATAGGTTAGAACAGGTGGAAGCTAAGATGGATAAACTCAGCCTATCTCTGGATAAGGTTAGCAATCGGGAGGTTTTGATGAAATTAGATCAGGTCTTGGCTAATCAGCAGAAGGTTTTTAGCGAATTGGAGATAGTGAAGATCAGGGCATCCCAAAAAAGATGATTAATAAATGGGGTCAGAATTATTTTTTCGAGCACGAAGACTAAAGAAAAAATAATTCTGACCCCATTTACTTTGATTTTGTCTTGACATAATAGCTTAAAGGCAATACAATTTAAAAGATGGATAATCCCGAAAAAAAAGAGAAAATAAAAAATCCTCAACCTGTTAGCAGCAAAAGAGTTAAATTTCCCCTGCGTAATTCCCTCTCTTTACTTACAAACATCTTTGTTTCTACCCGGAATATCATCGGTATAGATATCGGCTCTAATTATATCAAAATAGCCCAACTTCAAAAAAGCGGCAAGGGTTATATTATAAATCATTATGTTGCCCGGGCTATACCCTTGGAGGCCAGGGATAATATCTCGGAAAAGAAAAGGCTGACCTGGGAATTTGTAAAAGAATTCCTTTCGACCTCCAGAATTAAAACCACGCTTGCGCGGTCCACCATTTGCGGCAAGGGCGTCTTTATTTTTTCCCTCAGCGTCCCCTTCATGAATAAAAAAGACCTTAAGGGGGCGATAAGCATCGAGTTAAAAAAACGCCTTCCCTTTCAATTGGATATAAATAACGTATCTTTCGATTACTTTATTACCGACCAGATCCGCGACGATAAAGGTTTTTACTACCAGATAACTTGTATTGCCGCAGAAAAATCCGCAATAGACGAGCAGCTTAATTTTCTAAAAGAAATGAATATCCGCCCGGTGAGTATAAATGTGATCCCGGATATTTTAGGCAATATCCTCCCCCTTTGTCTTAATTATCCCGCGAATAAGCCGATCTCGGTGCTGGAGTTGGGAGCTAACATATCTTTGCTCAATTTTTATAAAGGGAATAATCTGATTTTCTCCCGGGAGGTCCCTATCGGAGGAGAACATCTTACCCGGGCGATGGCTAAGACGATCAATACTATCAATGGGCCGGTAAATATAACTATCGAGGACGCGGAAAAGATCAAGCGGGCCTGCGGCGTTCCTTTAGATGATGAAGCTAAAAATGAATTCCTGACCGACTTTGGAGTCCTTTTAGGAGAACAGATCTCCACACTGCTTCGTCCGACTTTAGAGCGCTTGGTCTTGGAGATAAACCGGACTATCAGTTACTATGTAAAAACATTCAGGGGCGCCGTCATTGATGAGTTATATATAACCGGAGGAAGCTCACGGTTGAATAATATAGATAAATTCCTGCTCTATAATCTTGAGGGTGTAAAAAAGGTTGAGCATTTAAACGTACTTAAATCGGTCAAAGGCTGGGATGATACAGGGGTGTTAAAGCAGGAGTTGGTAATAGAGCAGGCTGCGCCGCATTTAAGCGTAGCTTTTGGCCTTTGTTTTGGCAAGGGGGGCCGGGTTAACCTTCTGCCGGCAAAGGAAAAGTTGGAACAGAAAACGATTTTTCTGGCTAACCTTATGGGTATATTTTTTCCCGTAATCCTGATTTTATGCTTAGTTTTCTATGGGTTTATTTACAAGGATTCATTAAAATACGAAGAGTTAAATCAAAAGTTGGACCAAGGGATCCGTAATTTGGAGCCTATTGCCCGTCGGGTCAGGGAATATATGAGCATCAAGTCAAGGCTAGAACAGCGTAAAGATATCCTGGAGAAAGCCAGAGGAAAGCAACCTCCTTGGTGGGGCATATTGAAAGAATTGAGTAATATTACTCCCAAAGAGGTGATTCTCCGGCAGGTAACCTTAGGCCAGGGAAAGAGCGATAAAGAGATTCTCTTGGTTGGCAAGATTTTTGCCAAATATACGATCGTTGATGTGGCGGTCTCCCAGTATCTTATGGCCCTGGAAGAATCTCCGTTTTTTATTAATGTCGAACTGGTCTCTGGTAAAACCGATATGTATTCAGCAATCCCGGCGGCGGATTTTAAAATTTCCTGCCGGCTGGTTTATTAAAAAATGATTAAAGAAAAAGATAAGTTTATCCGTATCGCGGTGTATATTAGCGCTTCTTTAGGAATTCTGTTCCTGGTTTATTTTCTGGTGGGCAAGCCGGTTATTGGTTATTCTAATAGGTTAAAAAAAGAATTTAAATCCCGGCAGGCTAAGCTCAAAGAATCAGAGTCCTTGGTCAGGTCCATGCCTAACCCGACTAAAGCCATTGAGGATATCGAAGATAGGGTTCAGGAGTTTAACGATATGGGGGTGAGTAGGCGGCAGTTGCCTAAACTTATCCAGATCCTGGCAGGCCTAACTTCCAATAGTAACATCAACTTAATCTCTATCCGCCCCCGCGATGATATCCATTCCGGAAACGAAGACCTGCCTCCGGGGATAAGCAAGGTTTATGTTGAGATGATCATAAATTGCTCTTACCGGACCTTGGGGGAATATATAAAATCCCTGAATGAAAAGGCGGCATCTTTTTCTATCGAGTCTATAACTATATATAGAAAAGAAAGCAATGTTGAAGCAGCCGAGGCAAAAAAATCTTCAGAAAAAACAGATGAAAAGCCGGTAAGTTTAGTGATTACCCTGCTTTTAAGTACTTATATGATTTGGGAGCTATAAATTATTATGACAAAAGAGGTAAAGCAGTTTATTATGGTCGCGGTTTTGGTAATAGTTCTTATTTTCGTGATGCTGAGTAGTTTTAAGAAAAAACCAACTAAAAAGAAAGCCCCGATAGTTAAATCTCCTGCTGAATTGGCTGTTGATATAAAAGCATTATCGCCAGGCCCGGGCATTCTTTTGGATAATAAGGAAATTGCCTTGCAGAAGCAGAGGATGGACTTGGATTGGGGTAAGGATCCTTTTAACATGGCTATAGAAAAAGAGTTCCAGCTAGCTGACCTGAAATTAAAAGGAATATCTTATGGCGAGGGGAAAAAAGGTTATGCCTTTATTAATGATGAAATAGTAAAACCGGGGGATCGGGTCGGGGATTACGAAGTTGTTGAGGTGGAGAAAAATAAAGTCTTGCTGCAGAAGGCAGGCCAGAGTTTTTATCTTGCTTTTGAGCAGGAATGAAGCAATCAAAAACCTTACACCCCGTAGGTGTAAGACACCTACGGGGTGTATACGGGTTAATTGAGGTGAAAAATATGAAAAGAAAGATAGTAATTTTTAGCCTGACATTTTTATTCCTCTTTAGTTTATCGCCGGGTAATCTTATTTTTCCCCAGGAGGATATTGAAAAACAGGTGATTGAATCCCTGGAATTCCGGGAAGTAGATATTAAGGATATCCTGAGGCAGCTGGCTAAACAATACAATCTCAATATCGTGTTTTCCGAGAACGTCAAAGGCCTGGTAACAGTGCAATTAAATATTGTCACTATAGAACAGGCCATGGATTCTATAATTACGGTTAACGGGTTTTCTTATACCAAGAAGGAGAATGTGTATAAAGTTTCTACCCAGGAAGAGGCTTTACGCGAAGGAAAACAGACCAAACTTTTCAAATTGAATAACGCTGATGCCCTTAAGCTCAAAAATACCCTAGCTAAGGTTTTAACTGCCGAAGGCTCGATTGAAGCAGATAGCCGGTCTAATTCTATCCTGGTTACGGATTCAGTGAATGCGATCAATAAGATTGAGCAAATGATGTCGGTATTAGATGAGCTTACCCCTCAGGTTTTAATTGAGGCCAGGCTTATCGAAACCTCACTTACTAAAGCCGAAAATTTGGGTATTCAATGGGATACTACGATTGCAGCCAGTGGAGCGAAACGTCCGGTTACCTTTCCTTTTGATCCTTTAGGCGCTGGGACTGCTGACGCTAACCAGTGGTATAGGAACTATTTTCCTTCTTCCAACCCTACTGATACTAATTTTACCACTACTTCAGGCCAGGCGTTTCCTTTTATTAACGCTACCAGTTTTACTTTTGGCACCCTGGATTTTTCTCAGTTGGCCGCGACATTTAAAATTCTTAAAACCCGCGAAGATACCAAGCTTATCGCTAACCCCAGGATTGTAACTATCAATAATCAAAAAGCTACTATAAATGTAGGCAAGGTGATTCCAATAGCTACCTATCAAATGGACTCAACTACCGGCCAATGGCTGGTTACCGGCTGGGAAAATATTAACGTGGGCATTAATCTGGAGGTTACTCCTCAGATTTCACCGGATGGGCATATCCGGTTAAAACTTAAGCCTGAGGTAAGCAGCGAGGTCGGCAGTATTGGTACGGGTGTAAACCAGAGGCCGATTATCACCACCCGCACTGCCGAGACCGAAGTCCAGATCAGGGATGGCCAGACTGTAGTGATCGCCGGGTTAGTCAAAACCAAAGATTATACTCGAGTAAGCAAGATTCCTATTTTAGGCGATATACCTTTTTTGGGGTATTTATTTAAACGCAAGACCGAAGGCTCATCAGAACCTAATGAGAAAACCGATCTGATGATTTTTGTCACTGCCCGGATTATGAAAGATAATAAGGAGCCGCTGGTCGGCTGGGATACCAATATTTTAAGCTCTGTGCCCAGGCCGTTTAAATTAGAGAGCAGGGTCATTAAGTAATGTTAAGTAAGTTAAGAAAGTTAAATAGGAAAAAAAGAGGTTGAGCGGATTGCCAAAGAATCAGTGTAACGCTTGTAACATTCTTAACGTCTTTAACCTTCTTAACTTCTTTTAGCGTTATATATACGGAGGTTTAATAATGAAAGATAAGAAGATGTTAATATTTATAATTTTTGTTTTGATTGCCGGATTTATATTTATTTATATCTCCCGGCCGATCCATAAACCCAAGTTGATCCTGCCCGGACAAACCAAGGGGGTCTTGGGATTAAACGATCAAATAGAACAGTTAAGAGGGGTGGTCCGCAGCCTTATTCAATTAGAGGGTGTTTTAAAGCAGCAGCTGGAAGAGCAAAAAATGAAGTTTGCCGACTTAGAAAAAAACTTTATGGGGGTAGTTTTCAATAACGAAGCTCTCAATAAAGAACTATCCTTGTTCAGGGCAGGCCTGGACTTCGCTAAACCTTTAAAACAGAGGCTGGTTTTAATAGAGGAGAAATTGGCTAATTTTGACTTTGCCCAAGGTAAAGAAAAGCAGATCATCAAACAACTTCAGGATATAAATAAATCTCTGGTTGCGGTTGATAATCAGATGCCCTGGTTTGTAAATGAAGATAAATTATACCGCGTCAAGGCCCAAGCCCTGGAAAGCGAATTGGTCGGTATCAAACAGGACCTAAAGCAGGAGCAAATTAAAAGAGAGGCCTTGAGCCGGGAATTCAACGCTATAGACCTGGAGTTGAAAATGGCTAATAAGGCCAAGGCTTCTGCCGGTGAAAGAGCGGCAGCCCTGGAAAAGGAGACGGTTGAACTTAAAAACAAAAATAGTTATTTAAACGAAGAAATAAAAAAAAGCGATCAGTCTTTAAAGGAGATTGCCAGGAGAGAGGCTCAGTTAATCCGGGATAAGGAAGGCCTGGCCAAAAATAAGCAAAAGCTGGAGGATGAGGTAGGCCGGCAATCCCAAGCTATAATCCCCTTAAAAGAAAAGAATAAGGAGTTAGCCGAAGAATTACTTAGCCTTAAGCGGGAACTGGATCAATTAAGCCGGGAGCGGCAGGTAATGCTCAAGGCGATGGATGAGGCCAAGGCGGCTATTTTAAATTATCAGAAGCTCCAGCAGGAGGTAGCGCGGCTGCAGACTCAGCTTGAGAAGGTAAATATTGATTACGCCGGCCTTAAAGAAGAATATAATTCGGCCCGGGAATCTATTAAACAGGATAAACTGGAATTGGGTAGCCGGGCAGACCGGATATTGGTCCTGCAGGGAAAGACCGCTGATATAGATAATAAACTTATTGAACTGCAATTAAAATATAAGGAGGCGGAGAAAGAATCCGTTTCCTTAAGAGAAGAGAATGTGGCTATTCAGCTGGAGAAGGAAGAGCTTGGCCTTGAGTTGAGCAGGACAAAAGAAAAACTAGTTGAGCTGGATAGTAAGTTGCAACAGATCGGTAGTGTTTTTGGCGCAGGCCAAAGACTCGCTGAACCCATCGGGAAGAAGGTGGATGTAAAATTAGTGCCGGAAGTCCAAATAAAATCAGCCGGAGAAGAAAAATGATTATAAGAAAACTTTCAGGAATGTTTACGGGCGTTTTTTTATTTATAGGCGCGGGTTTAGTTTTTGCTCAAGGCCTGGATATCGGGTTATCTAAAGAAGAGAAAGTCAAGAAGGCCCGGGAGTATTATTCCTCCGGAAGAGAAATGTCCCGGCAGGGCAATTTTACCCAGGCCAATGAGGCGTTTAAAAAAGCCCAGCAGCTTTTAGGAAGGGAAAAACTTAAATCCGTTACAGCTTTAGCAGCTCCGGTTGGCAATGCTCCGGCCCAGGCTGCTTTAAGCCAGGCTGCCGCTAAGAAAGAAATAGAACCCCTGATTATTAAGGGAACCCCGGAGGAGATGTCTATCCACTATTTAAGAGCAATTGAAAAATCTCCCAAGGATTCGAATTTATATTATAATTTAGGGGTGGAGTATCTTAGATCTAACCGTTTCAGCCTGGCGGCCGAAGCCTTTAATCAGGTTATCCGGTTAAACCCCAAGGACAAAGACGCTTATTATAACCTGGGGGCATTATGTGAAAGCTACTTTAACGATAAAAACCGGGCCGTTATTTTTTATAGCCAGTATCTTAAATTAGCCGATAATAATGACGACGCATCCCGGGTAAGGAGCTGGATCAAGCAGATAAAAAAAGAATCAGGCGATAAATGACCGATAAAGAATTAGAGAATTTATTAATAAGGACTAAACTTTTAACCCAAGAAGAGCTTTTCCGGGCTGTTGATGAGATGAAAAAACTCAAGCGGCCTTTAGAAAAAGTTATTTTGGAAATATGTCTTCTCTCCCGTCCGGTGCTTTATGAGGCGATTGCCAAGCACCTGGGGTATGAATATATAAAACTTGAAGAGGTTGAGCCGGATCCGGAATTGATCAAAGTTATGCCTGAGGCCTTGGCCCGCCAGACCCAATCTGTCCCCATAAAAATAGAAAATAATACTCTGCATGTGGCGGTAACCGACCCCACTGACCTTTATTCCATTGACCAGATCCAGATGCATACCGGGATGGCTTTGGAGGTGGTTTTATCCAGTCCCCAGGAAATAGAGGATAGGCAGAACAAGCTTTATGTAGATCACAGGGTTAACAAAGATTTCATGGAGGATCTGACTAGGGCGGTGTCTTCAGATGTCAAGATTGTATTTACCGATGCAAGCTCTATAATTAAATTAGTTGACTTGATTGTTGCTCAGGCAGCGCATGACCGGGCCTCGGATATCCATATTGAGCCGGAACAAGAAATGACCCGGATAAGGTTTCGGATCGACGGCATACTGCATGAAATACCGTCTCCCCCCAAGGAATGGGAACAGGCGATTGTCTCCAGGGTCAAGGTATTGGCAGGCATGGATATCGCTGAAAGCCGGGTTCCCCAGGATGGGCATTTCCAGGCTAAGATAGAAGAAAGGATCATTGATTTTCGTGTTTCTACCGTGCCTACTATTTTCGGAGAAAATTTGGTTATGCGTTTATTGGATACGAATTCAGTAACCATCGGTTTGGAAAAATTAGGGTTTACTACTTATGATGAATTAAAAAGATATGAAGCTATTATCTCTAGGCCTTACGGAATAATTTTATCAACTGGTCCTACGGGGAGCGGTAAAACCACCACTCTTTATTCAGCCTTGATGCGGATTAATACCATTGATCGCAATATTATCACTATCGAAGACCCGGTTGAATACCGCCTCGGACTTATCCGGCAGATCCAGGTAAACCCTAAGGCCGGGATCACTTTTGCTAATGGGCTAAGGGCGATCCTGCGCCAGGATCCTGATGTTTTAATGGTCGGCGAGATCCGGGACCTGGAGACCGCCATAATCGCTATCCAGTCCGCCCTAACCGGACATTTGGTCTTTTCCACCCTACATACTAATGATGCGCCTTCGGCAGTCACTCGTTTAGTCAATATGGGAGTTGAGCCTTTTTTGATCTCAGCTTGTTTGATCGGAGTTATGGCCCAGCGCCTGATCCGGACCATCTGTGATAAGTGCAAAGAGTCTTACGAGCCATCTAAATCCCTAATAGAAAGATGGGGATTAAGCGATAAAAAAGGAGTTGTTTTATACCGGGGTAAAGGATGTGATAATTGTAAAGGCACAGGTTTTCGGGGGCGCAGCGGGCTATTTGAATTAATGACAGTTGATGATGAACTAAGAGAGATGATTATCTCGGAAAGCTCTACTGTTTTATTACGTAATAAATCCCGGGAAAAAGGCATGCGGGTTTTAAGCGAGGACGGGATCGCTAAGGCCCTGGCTGGCATCACTACTATTGAAGAAGTGGCCAGGGTATGCGAAGAGCGGGTGGAGATTAAAAAGACCGAAGAATCGGTAGTTAAGGTCGAGCCTTTTATTAAGACTGCGTCAACAGCTCAAAAATCCGGAGCTAAGCCTATAGAGGTTAAGGTCTCGGATTATGAAGAATACCAGAAGCGCATAGCTAACTGGTTAAGCAATAAATAGGAATAGTAAATTATGTATGAATCTTACTGGTGCCTTAAGGAAAAACCTTTTCAGAATACTCCCGACTCAAATTATTTATATTTATCCGGCCAGCATGAAGACGCGCTGATGAAGCTTAGTTATGTAGTGGCCCAGGATCTGGGGTGCGGCCTGCTTACCGGGGTATTTGGGTGCGGTAAGACATTGTTAGGCCGGGTAGTAGTTAATGGTCTGGGCAAAGACAGATACGCCTCGGCTTTTGTCAATTGCCTTACTGCGTCCGAGCCTGCGGAACTACTGCGCGCAATTGTCCGGAGTTTAAGCCCCCAATCTTTGCCGGAGAAGAAAACCGAGATAATGGCTGATTCCCTGCTGGAAAAACTGAATAATATATTATTGGATAATATCCGCGACGGAAAACGCAATATAATAATAGTTGACGAGGCCCATACCATCGAAGACCCCCGGATATTCGAGCAATTGCGGATGATCCTGAATTTTCAGCAGGAGGATAAATTTCTGCTGACCCTCTTGATCTTCGGCCAGCCGGAGTTAAAAGATAAGGTTACTATCTCTAAACCCCTGGAACAGAGGATTGCGGTGCGCTGCCATTTAAACCCTTTTAGCGAAGAGGATGTTGGCAAATATATCCTGCACCGTTTAAAGATATCCGGAAGGCCTGATCCTTCGGCCGAGGTTTTTACCAAGGAGGCGATAAAGTTTATCGCTAAATACTCCGGGGGCATCCCCCGCAGGATCAATACGCTTTGTGATCTGGTTTTAATGACCGGTTTTGCCAAGAAGGCCAACCAGATCGATCAGGACCTTGTGGAATTAGCGATCAAGGATTTTAACGTTACCTAAAGGATAGGTATGGGTATATACATTTATAAAGCGGTAGATTCAAGCGGTAAAATGATCAAGGGTGAAATGGAAGCGGCCAGCGAGGTTGAGCTTACCACCCAATTGGCTAAAACAGGTTATTTAGCGGTAAGCATAAATTTTAAAAAACAAGTCTTACCAAGTAAATCTATTTTTGAAATAAATCTGTTTAACACAAAAAAAACCGTTAAACAGGAAGCGGTCGTTGTTTTTACCCGCCAGTTCGCCACCATTATCAAAGCGGCTATACCGATAATCGAGGGTTTAGGGGTTTTGGCTGAGCAGGCCGAAGATCCGGTTTTAAAAGAGGCCTTAAAGCAGATCGTTCGGGATGTCGAGGGAGGCATTAGCCTCTCCCAGTCAATGGCTAAACACCCCGGAGTTTTCTCTCCACTCTACGTAAATACCGTGATCGCCGGAGAAAGCGGCGGTGTTTTGGATAAAGTGTTGCTGAAATTATCAAAAGTAATGGAGGATGATTTTGAGACCCGCACGAATATAATGGCTGCCCTGAGGTATCCGATAATGACGATAATCGCACTTGTAATCGCGATCGTTGTGCTTTCGGTTTTTGTCGTGCCTCAATTCGCCAAAGTATATTTAGACGCCAAAATGAATTTACCTTTGCCTACCCAAGTAATGATCATGATCAGTAATGTACTGATTCATCAGTGGTACCTGGTGATCGGCGCAGCGGCAGGAGTATTTTTCGGGGTAAAACAATACATTGCTACCAAGCCAGGAAGGTTCTTCTGGGACGGGCTTAAGTTTAAAATAATTATTTTTAATAAGGTCTACATCAAGATGACCATGCTGCGTTTCGCTTCAATGTTAAGCGTGCTTCATCAGGCCGGCCTGCCGGTGCTTAAGACTTTAGATATTGTTTCTTTAACTATAGGCAATGCCATATTAGCCAAAGAGGTAGAGGCGATAAAGCGCGATGTTTCCGACGGTAAGGGTATCTCCGGAGCTGTTTTAAACTCAAAATTCTTCCCCCGTTTAGTCGGTTATATGATCTCAGTCGGGGAAAAAAGCGGTTCGCTTCCAATGATGCTGGATTCCCTTTGCGATTATTTTGATCTGGAAGTTAAAAACGCGATTAAAAATTTGACTACGATGATTGAACCGGTGATGACCGCTTTTCTCGGGGCCGCGGTCTTAGGCATGGCCCTGGCGATATTCCTGCCCATGTGGAGCATGATCCAGGTGCTCAAGAGATAGATTATGCTAAATTTATATTCCATTATAGCGGCAGGGGCGATTTTTATTCTCTACGCTATTTTTCTCAATAGTTATTGGAAGTCTAAGATCAAAGAGAAATCCAGGCAGGTAAAGGAAGCCCAGGCCCAGGTTATCCAAATGGAGAAGATGTCATCAGTAGGCATAATGGCTTCCGGGATCGCCCATGAAATAAATAATCCCTTGGGTTTTTTGATTAGCAACTTGGATTCTTTAAAGCAAAATTCCCAGGATTTGGCGGGAGGCCTGCTTCCGGTGGATAAGAGCATAAAGATCCTGGATGAAACAAAGTTAATGATTGAGGAATCCCTAGAGGGGGCGCTGAGGATCAAAAGGATAGTTTCGGACCTGAGGACTTTTTCCCGGCGCAGCGAATCCCAGGAGCTTCTCGTAGATATAAATCAGATTATGGAATTAGTTCTTTCAATTGTTTGGAATGAGATAAAATACAAAATCAGCCTGGACAAGGATTATAAGGCTTTTACAAATATCTTGGCCGATCCGACTCAGCTGACCCAGGTATTCTTAAATATTATCATCAATTCATCCCAAGCGATAGAGGGTAAGGGGAACATTAATATTTCTACTTACGAAGACGCAGGTTCTGTTTATGCTAAAATCAGCGATACAGGCTGCGGCATGCCTAAAGAGGTACTGCCTAAAATATTTGATCCTTTTTTTTCAACCAAAAAAACCACTGGACTGGGGCTATACGTAAGCTATAATATTATCAAGAACCACGGAGGCGATATAAAAGTAGAAAGTAAGGAATGCTTTGGGACTACTTTTATTATCTGTCTGCCAAAAGAAAAAAAAGGAGGAGAGGATGAAAAAGACCTATAATTTAAGCGGCGATCTTTTTATCGCCGCGGCCTTTGTCCTTGTACCGGTAGGGATCTTTATGAAGCTTTTAGGGATTGATGTTTTATTTTGGGTGATTACCCCGTCCGCGATAATTAAATTAGCGGGTTTGAGCCTACTGTTTAGTATTACTTTGAATTTGCATGATTTAGTTGTTTTTGAAATTTGGAGCAAAAAATAAAGAACTGGATTGCGCTTTTTAAGACCATCCAGATTTACCGGCGATGTCTAAGTTTGGGCAATCAGAAGGTTTCTCTTTGGGTACGACCAAAAAAATCAAATTTCCCGAAGGAATATAATTGTTTTTAAGTTAGCTATAGAAAATGTTTGCTACAAAACCGGGAAAGTTTCCCTGACCCGGTTTCGACTTGACTTTTTTTATGTGAAAGGCGATTATGGGCATTGAAGAAAGAAGAGAACATAAACGGGTATACATAAGGTTTAAGGTTGAATGCCGGGGAAAAAAATATTGGCAATATGTAGACGCGATGAATATTTCCGCCGGGGGTATGTTTATATTCACCGAAAAGCTGGAACCGTTGGAAACGAAATTAGAGGTTATGTTTGAATTCGGCGACGGGATCGGCAAACTGATCAAGGCGGATGCGGTTGTCGCTTGGGTCAGGGAGAAAACGATAGAAGATATTAATGGTGATATAATCAAGCCGGCGGGTATGGGGCTGAAGTTTACCAAAGTCAGTCCTTTAACGGCAAAAGAATATATTAATCAAGTGGTAGCAGCATCTAATAAGGAGAGTGGTGGTGGATAAGCATACGATCCTGCTTGTTGATGATGAAAAGAATATTTTAAATAGTATCTCCAGGTTATTGCAGGATGATAGCCGGGAGATAATCACGGCGGAGAATTCGCGGGAGGCCCTGGAGAAATTAAAAAGTATAGGCGGGGTGGACCTGGTTATCTCTGATAACCGGCTCCCAGATTTCTCGGGAATTGATTTTTTGATCAAGGTAAGACAGCTCTATCCGAATACGATCCGGGTACTTATTACCGGATATCCCGACGTGGAATCAGTCATCCATGCCATCAATAAGGGCCAGGTCTACCGGTTTATTACCAAGCCCTGGGATAATGAAGAGATCAAGGTAATTGTAAAACAGGCCCTGGATTTTTATGACGTATTAAAGGATAACCGTTCGCTTCTTAAGATCGCCCGCCAGCAGGCAGATCTGTTAAAGAGCGTCAAACAGAAATATCCTGATATCTCCCAGGCTGAATTTGATAAGAGCAGCCTGTATATAATAGATGAAAAAGTGATCTCTGCGAACCTCTCGGGGTTTATGCAGAAATATTACAGTCAGGATAATACAGAGGCCAAGGATTAATATGGAAGGACTGGAATCAAAACTTATTAATTGTGGGTTGATTACTACCCAACAGGCGCTGCAGGCTGAAAAAGAGGCGCTGGACTGTAGGAAGTCCTTAAGCGCTGCTCTGGTAAAATTAGGGTTCGTAACGGAAGAAGGGATGGCTATATTTTTTGCCGACGAATGTTCGATACCGTATGTCCGGGTTTCAGATTATGTTATTTCTAGGGAAGTACTTAAAATACTGGATGAGAGTTTCTGCCGGCAGTATATGGTTATTCCGGTATTTAAGATAGGAAAAAGTTTATTTGTAGCCATGAATAACCCGTTGGATACCGCTCTAACGGATAACCTGTTTAAAATAACCAGCCTGGATATCGAGCCTTTGATTGCCTCCGGGACAGAGATATTAAGAAATATAAACTTGTATTATGGGCCGCAGGAGAAGAATTTCGAGGTTGAGAAATTCATAATTAATCAAAATACCATTAAGTGTGTGCCTTTTCATCGGGAATCGGAGAGGCTGAATTTAAAAATCCCGGTCAGTTTAACCATAGATGATAAAAATCTTGCTTTGCGCGGACTTTCTTCGGTAGATGGGTTTACCCAGAATATATCCAATGGAGGGACGGCTATAGGCCTGGAGGTATTTTTTTTTCTTCCTAAGGGGGTTAATTTAATCCTAGAGTTTAAGCTCTTTCAAGACCTAAAATCTACGGAAGAAATAATCAAAGCCAAGGGCCAGGTGGTCCATTACTCTATGGGTAAAAATAAGAAATTTTTACTTGGGGTACAACTTGCTGACCTAGATAGGTCAGATCGGAATAAGCTTTTAAAACTTGCCAGCCAAAGATAATCTTTCTTTGAAAATACCTAAAATCATATTATTCAATATTGTAGTTATTGCCTGTCAGTTTATCGCTCCCGGGTTAAATTACGCCCAGACCAGCGAGATAGTTAGGGAATTGGCCCTGGAGAGGGCCAAAGAAAAAAAACCTACCCTCGAGACAGTTAAGAAGGATCAAGTAAAAAAACCAGAAAAGCTAAAATTAGCCAAACCTTTGATAAAGACTAAGCAGCCCAAAGTTGAAGAGATTAAGCCAGTCAGCCGTAAATCCAATATGGGCCTGGAAGAGCCCAGGATGGCCCAGGAATCCAACGCTCTGGATAAAGAGCTGAAGGATTGGTTGGGTAAGCTTAAAACCATAGAATCTGTTCTTCCATAAGGTCATCCCCCCCCAATGATTTCTAACTTGAAAAGCCGTACATATATGTTATACTTAAATCAGCAGAGTATTTTATTAGTTTAAGCCTTTTCGAAGGGGGGGATGCGGATAAAAAAGGCTTGACAAAAATACTTATTATGCTAAAATCATTTTCTAAGGAGGTGACTGATATGAAAAGACATGGTTTTACGTTAATCGAACTAGTTATGGTTATTGTCATCATAGGTATATTAGCGGCAATTGCTATACCCAGGTTTGTCAGCTTAAGGGAAGATGCTCTGAGGGCAGCTTGTGAGGCTAATGCTGGAGCGTTAAGGGCGGCTATTTCTAATTTTTACGCCAACGCTACACTGCATAATGTTAATGAAACCGACGCTTGGCCGGCGGATATTAGCAACGCAACGTTTATAAGTGCTTACATGCAATCTGCACCAGCAGCCCCAGTTAATGGCACTTGGGCGGCAGCTTATTCTAATACTACAGGTATATTAAACATGACTCAAGCTTGCGGAAGTTAGGATAAGAGTAAATAACTAATAAAAAGGAGAGGTTTAAAAACCTCTCCTTTTTTTTACCAATGCAAAATGGGGTCAGAATTATTTTTTCCTTAATCTGCAGGCTCGAAAAAATAATTCTGACCCCATTTTAGTTAATAAAAGGGATAACTTTTCCTTCTTTCTTTGATGTAGGCGCTCTTTTCTAAATCGGCTTTGGCAAAATCTTTTATCTCGGATACGATCTGGATCGTCTGGGCAGGCGAGGTAAATTGGTAGGATTCATTAGTGGTTATTCCGATATGAATCTTAAGGATAGGTTTTTTTTCAAAATCACCCTTACGGTTTTTAAGCAGCACTCCATCCCTCTCCCGGTCCTCTCCATCATAAAAAGAAGCAATGCCTGCGTCAAAGTCATGGATTATTTTATCAGCAATTGAGTCAATGCTATCTGCCAGGCTTAAAAATATATAGTCGTCGTCTTGGGGATGAGAAAGAAAGTCTGATGGGGATCCGCGTTCTTTAAGCGCCCTCAAGATTATTGATCCGGCATACCGGATCACATCATCCCCGCGTTTAAATCCATAGCGCTGGTTAAAATCCCTTAATTTATCCATGTCCGCGTAATAAATAGCAAAGGGGTTCTTGCCGGCTATTCTTTTTTCTAATTCTTTATATAGGCTGGATTGTCCGGGAAGTTTAGTTAAGGGATGGATGTCCTGCTGCCTGGCTATCCGGTATAAATTAAGTTTAACCTTTAATAATAGTTCATTTTCGACAGAGTTGCGGGAAATATAATCATCCGCTCCGGCATAGGTGATCCGGGCCTTATTTAAAAGATCGGAGTCAGAAAGGATGAATAATACCGGTATATAGCGGAAGAGAAAATTTTTCTTCAGGGCATTGCAGATCTCCAGGCCGTTTATATTCAAGGATTGGAATTCTGAAATGATCAGGTCGGGAAGTTCTTTTTCCAGGCCGGCGAGGGCAGCATCCTGGTCAGGGTAGACCTTGACCTCATAGTCTTCTCCTAAAAGCAGAAGGACAATCAGGTTTTGTAATGCAGGCTCGTTTGCTATTAGGCTTATTTTCATTTATTTTAATATTTGTTATATTGTAGCATATTCTTAAGAAACTAACAGTTTTTTTATTAATTTTTTTTATCAAGAGCGAGGATTTAGTTATTTCCCAAATTTGTAGCAAAAGGCAAAGATCTTGATTGCGCAGATTTTTCCCGCCAAGCAAATATAACATCTGGCGGGATCCCGCTAGCTATTTTAATTAACCTGGCGGGAAAGAGGATTACACAGATTCAAGGATGAGTTTTCAATCAATGAAATCTGTATTTTCCCGCAACGCGGGATCCCGGTAGATTTTTTTTATTTTGGTACGGGATAATCGGTGCAATCAGAGGTTAGCGGTGTGGTTTTTAAAAATTTTTCAGGCAACCTCGGTGATTTCTCTTGACATAATTCTTAAGTAATTTATAATTCTAATATAAGGAGTATGAAAAATGGCGAGAGTTATGATAGTAGATGACGCGCTTTTTATGCGTAAAATGCTGACTAAGACCTTGACCGAAGCCGGCCATGAAGTCTTGGCTGAGGCAGGCAATGCCAAAGAAGCCGTAGAGAAATATAAAAAGTTCAAACCGGACCTGGTAACTATGGACATTGTAATGCCATTGATGGAAGAGATGGATGGCATTGGCGCGGTAAAAGAGATCATTAGGATTGACCCCAAGGCCAAAATCCTGGTTTGTTCGGTAATGGGCCAGCAGTCGCTGGTAGTGGAAGCTATTCGTTCCGGCGCCAAGGATTTTGTGATTAAGCCTATCAAGCCTGAGAGGCTGATCGAGGCGGTGAATAAGGCGCTGATGTCCCAAGATAAAAAATAAATAATGGCTGATATTGTTTTCAGTGATTCCCAGAAGGACGCCTTGCAGGAGATTGGCAATATCTGCGCCGGTAATGCCGCTACCGCCCTTTCCCAATTACTCAATAAAAAAATAAATATAGTTGTCCCTCGTATCCTCCTGGTCCGCCTGGAAGATGTCCCTATGGTGGTTGGAGGGCCGGATACGTTAGTAGCCGGGCTGATACTTAAGGTTTTAGGGGACCTGCCCAGCCATATCCTTTTTATTTTTTCCCAAAGAGACGCACTTATCCTGGCTTCGTTGTTGACTGGTAAAAAAGTTACTGAGTCCGGTATACTAGGGAGATTAGAGACATCTGCCCTTAAGGAGATCGGGGTTATCTTAGCCAGCTCTTATTTAGGCGCCTTAGGCAATTTTTTGGGGATGGGGTTAGTTCCGGCGGTCCCGGAATTAATTGTGGATATGGCCGGTTCAATGATAGACTATATTTTGATCGAATTAAGTTGTAATTCGGAATTTGCCTTACTGATTGAATCGGAATTCAAGGAGCCTCAAGCTTCGATAACCGGACATTTTTTTCTCATTCCTAATGTCAGCGCCTTAGACGCCATACTTAAAGCCATAAATAAATAATGATTCAAGACAGTTACCGTGAATTATTTTTCTCCGAATCCCAAGAGTATCTAAACAGTATTAATAAATGTTTATTGCGGGTTGAAACTAATCCCGGGGATTTTGAGGCTATAAATGAGATATTCCGCTGTATGCATACCTTAAAAGGTATGTCTGCCACTATGGGATATGATAAGCTCACCCAGCTTTCCCATCATACCGAGGATCTTTTGGATGAATTGCGCTCTAAGAAAAAACAGGTCAGCGCGGAGATCATTGATGTGCTCTTTAGTTGTGTAGATATTCTAGAAAAATTAATAGACGCGGCAAAAGCCAAGAAAGAGCCTGGAGTGGATATTTACGGGTATATTGATAAAATAAAAAAAATCATAATTAGGGAAGGGCAATCTTCACCTCTGGAGCCTAGGACTCAAGGCCTAGAGTTTAGCCCGGAGGAAAACTCGAGGCTAAGGGAATTAAAGGCCAGCGGTTTAAATATATTTAAAATAAAGATTACCCTGATTAAAGATTGCACTATGAAAGAGGCCCGGGCCTTCCTTTTGCTGACCAGCCTTAAAAAAATAGGCGAATTAATTAAGTCCATTCCTTCGGTCGAGGCCTTGAAGGAGGGTAATTTTGATTTATCTTTTACCTTTATTTTAGCTCTCCAGAAAGATGACAAGGCAGTCCACCAGAAATTATTGGGCGTAGCTGAGGTAGATGAAGTATCTATTGAGCCTGTAGTGATAGAAGACAATGCCTCCGGAGATATTCAGCCGCAGGCAGCGACAACTTATACCAAGAAGATCCAGAGCATGCGTATTAGCGTTGATAGATTGGATAAGATTATGAATCTGATGGGGGAATTAGCCATTGCCAAGATCCAGCTGATCCAGATTGTCCAGTCTTTTAAAATCAAGGAATTGGAGGAAGTTAGTTTTACCCTGGAACATCTAACTTCTACGCTTCAGGATGAAATAATCCAGACCAGGCTTCTGCCGTTAGCCTATATCCTGGATACTTTTCCCAGGTTGGCCAGGGATTTGGCCAAGAAACAGGGTAAGAATATTGATCTGGAGATTATCGGCAGTGAAATAGAATTGGACCGGGTGGTTTTGGATGAGATAGGCGATCCGTTAGTCCATCTTATCCGCAACGCCATTGACCACGGTATTGAAGATCCCGAAGAGAGAAAAAAAACCGGTAAACCTGAGCAGGGGAAGATTCTTATTAAGGTAAGCCGCCAGAAAGGGCAGATATTTATTGAAGTTATTGATGACGGCAGAGGGGTTAATTTTAATGAAGTAAAACGCCTAGCCATAAAAAAAGGGATTATCAGTGAAAAAGACGCCGGTGATTTAGATGAAAAAAGGGTTTTGGATCTGATCGCTCTGCCGGGTTTTTCTACTGCCGGGAAAATTACGGATATTTCCGGCCGGGGTGTCGGGCTGGATGTGGTTAAAGCCAAGATGGAGGTTTTAGGCGGGAGGGTGGATTTTGAAACTAAACAGGGTTCAGGAAGCCGTTTTATCTTAATTATTCCTTTAACCCTGGCTATAATTAAGGCTATGCTGGTCCGGGTCAGGAACGAGATATTCGCCGTTCCTTTGATGAGTATAAGAGAGACTATCAAGATTGAAGAGAAAGAAATCAAAGTTTTACAGAGTTTTGAAGTAACCCGGGTCAGGGATGAGATCATCCCGATAATCCGCCTGGAGAAGAGCATGGGCTTAGAAGGCCTGGTAGCGGATAAAAAAGAGATCGAAAGGCGTAAATCAGTAGTAATTATTGAGCATGGTAAAAAAGTTTTAGGCTTAGTGGTAAGCCAGGTAATAGGTGAACAGGACATAGTGGTCAAGCCTTTAGGCTCTATTATTAAGAAGACTAAGGGTATTGCCGGAGCAACTGTGTTAGGGGATGGCCGGGTTGCTTTAATCCTGGATACTATGAGTTTAGTATAATATAAAATATGAAAGAGATATTCGCTTTAGATATCGGCACGCGCAAGGTTATGGGCATTATTGCCCGTAAAAACGAAGACATGATAGAGGTATTGGATGTTGAGGTTATAGAGCATTCTGCTCGGCCGATGTTTGACGGGCAGATCCATAGTATTGATGAAGTAGCCAAGATTGTCAAGTTGATCCGGGAGAGGCTGGAGTTGCGCCTAAATAAAAAATTAACTCAGGTGGGGATTGCGGTTGCCGGAAGAAATCTAGTGACTTACAAAAGCAGGGTCGGTAAGGCTTTCGATTCTAAGCAGGAGATAACCCAAGACCTGGTAAGGGAGCTGGAGCTTGAGGCGGTGGATAATATCGTATCTGATTCGGGTAAAGATCTCTCGGAGTTCTATTGTGTAGGCTATAGCCCGGTTTATTATGAATTAGATTCAAACCGAATCTCCAATCTTATCGGCCATATTGCCTTGTCAATAGCGGCTGAGGTAATAGTTACATTCCTGCCGCGGTTGGTATTAGACAGCATGTTCTCGGTTTTAAAGAAAGTCGGCCTTGAGGCGACCAATATAACTTTAGAGCCTATCTCGGCTATTAACGTGATAATCCCCGCGGAGATGCGTAATCTAAATATAGTCTTGGTAGATATCGGCGCGGGCACTTCGGATCTGGCCTTGACTAAAGCCGGGGTTATATTCGCTTACGGCATGGTCCCAGAAGCCGGAGATGAAGTAACTGAGAGGATCTCGGAAGTCCTCCTGGTGGATTTTGCCACAGCCGAAAAAATAAAGAGGTCATTAAATACTTTAAATGAAATTGAATATGAGGATATTTGGGGCAGGCTGCGCCACACCCACTCCGTAAGTTTAAAACAGTTTTTAATGCCATCAGTAAAAAGATTGGCTGAATTGATCGCCAAGGCCGGCCTGGAATTAAATGGGGGTATCCCCCAGGCAGTAGTAGCGGTAGGCGGAGGCAGCCTTACTTTTAATTTAATGGAAGAACTGGCTTCGAGCTTTGGCCTGCCCTTAGATAAAGTAGGCATCCGTCTTCCTCAGGCGATAAAGAATATCCAGGATGCCCATAAGAAATTAACCGGCCCGGAAGCGGTTACGCCCATCGGTATTGCCCAGATGACCGCTAATATCCAGGGGTTGCGTTTTATTGAAGTTGAAGTTAATGGTAAAAAGAACAAGATACTGGATTTTTATCAAAAAAAGGACGTCATGGGGGCGATTGCTATTTCCGGAGTGCTTAATAATAAAAAGTTGTATGCCCGGCCAGGGATGGCCTTGACCGTTAAGGTTAACGGCGAATTAAAAATTATTAAAGGAACAATGGGCGAACCAGCCAGAATATTTTTAAATAGCAGGTTGGTTGCTTCTTTATCCGAAAAGATAAACGACGCCGACAAGATTGAATTTCAGGGGGCTGTGGATGGCCTTGATGGCACAGCAATGATCAGGGACCTGGTGCAGATAGAACCCCTTGCCGTTATCTTTAACCAGGAGATCCTACATATTGTTGCCCCTATAATTATGGACGGCGTTGAGGTAAGCTTAGGCGTTGCGGTCTATGACCGGGCGGAAGTTTTCCACTCAATATTAAAGGTAAAGGATATTTTAAAATTTAAGGATATAAAATTAGAGGATTTATCCCAGAGGCAGGTCCTGGTAAATATCAACGGGACGCCGAAGATCTTAACCCAGAGGAATTTTACCCTCCTAGTAAATAATAATATTGCGGATTTAGATACTGAAGTTAAAGAAAATGATACGCTGGAGTTTATCTACCAAACACCTACTTTCTATAGGATAAAAGATATAATCGACTTGCCCGAAGGGCCTAAAAAATTAAATATCAATGTTGATGGTAAAGACTTGGAGATAGCTGTAGAGCCGGTGCAGGTCTTTATGAACGGCCACCAGGTCAGTCCTGAGGAGTTTGTAATCGATGGGGCTGACATCCGGGTCTACTCTTTAAGGGAGCGCCAGATTTTACTTTCTGAGATATTCCGCTATATTGACTTTGACCCCCAGAGGGCGGTAGGCAAAAGGATGAAAATATTAGTTAATGACCAGCCTGCAGGGTTTACCACTCTTTTAAAAGAGGGCTCAAGGGTGAATATTATTTTGGAAGATAGGGAGGAATAAAATATACTCATACTCCGCTACGTAAGCGCTGCCGAAATTATCTGCGATAATTTTGGCGCACTTCGCGGAGTCTCACTAAATGCGCCTATGGCGCTAAATTGTGTTCGAGGAGGTTAGAGATGCAGATCCATAATTATATGGAGGATATTGTCAGGGACGCATTGGAAGAATTGCTTGCTCAAAAAGATAATATTTGCAAGTGCCAGAAGTGCAAGCTGGATATGATGGTCTGGGCCTTAAACCGTATGCTCCCTAAATACTCAGTATCGGATAAAGGGAGATTTTTTACTAAATTAGGAGAAGAAGAAATTCAATCCAAGGTTGATGTAGTCAGGGAGCTGACCAAGGCTATTACGAATATCAGTAAGAACCCGCGGCATTAAATTAAATATTTTATGGAAGAAGAAAAATTCACCGGCAGTGGTAATATAAAAGAGCTTGACTTAAAGAATGTCATTGAATATATCCGTACCAAAAGAGGCGTTGATCTATTGAATTCCTACCGGAGTACTTTTGTATTTCGCCGTCTGCGTATCCGGATGCGGGAAGTCAAGGCGTTAAATTATGCCGAATATACCGATATAATTGAGAAAGACCCTAAAGAATTCAATAAGTTTTTGGATGTGTTATCGATTAATGTCACCGAATTTTTTCGCGATAAAGAGGTATTTGACGCCTTCAGGAATATTATCTTGCCCGGTATAATTAAGAATAAAGAAAGCAATAAAGAGAATATTATCCGGGTCTGGTCAGCAGGCTGCGCTTCAGGGCAAGAACCTTATTCACTGGCTATTATTTTAAAAGAGGCATTAGCGGATAAAAAAGATTTTTTAATCCGAATAACAGCCACAGATATAGATAGCTTGGCTTTAGAGAATGCCGATAAGGCAGAATATAACATCAGTGATTTTAAAGAGATAGATAATAAAATCCTTGAAAAATACTTTACCTTAGCTTATAATGGATGTTATAAGTTAAATGACGAGATAAAGAATATGGTTTTATTCCGGCGGAATAACCTTATCAGCGAGCCGCCGTTGCATTTTATAGATGTGATATTCTGCCGGAATGTCCTGATTTATTTTAAACGTGAACAGCAGGACCTGATATTTCAAAAGTTTAACCAGGCGCTTAACCGGCAAGGATTCCTGGTGATCGGCAAGACTGAAATGATCTGGAGCAAGGATTTATTCGCTGCGGTAAATACCCGGCAGAAGATTTATCAGAAGTTATAAATTTTAATGAATCTAACTAAAAGGAGGTAAGGGTTATGGCAAAAGTATTAGTGGTAGATGACGCTTTATTTATGCGCAAGATGCTCTCGGATATCCTTAAAAAAGAAGGTATTGAGATTTGCGGAGAGGCGGAAAACGGAAAAGACGCGATCGGAAAATACCAGCAGTTAAAACCCGATCTGGTAACTATGGATATAGTAATGCCGAAAGTAGAAGAGATCGACGGGATCGGCGCGGTCAAGGAGATTATCAAGATAGACCCTCAAGCCAAGATTATTATGGTCTCGGCTATGGGCCAGCATTCCTTGGTAGTTGAGGCGATCCAGGCCGGGGCAAAAGACTTTGTTACCAAGCCTTTTCAGCCCTCCCGGGTGGTGGAGGCGGTAAACCGGGTTCTGGGAGGATAGATTCTTTATGCAGGAAGAGATTATGGAAGATAAAATTATAGAAGTTGAAATGGCCCAAATGGCCGTGGATAATGCCCCGGCAAGGTTAGTCACCCGGGGTTTAGGGTCTTGTTTAGGCATCACCATTTATGACCCGGTTAAAAAAATCGGCGGCATGGTCCACGCTATGCTTCCGGATATAGAAATAGCCAAGATTCGGACTAACCCGGCCCGTTTTGTTAATTCATCGATCAAGAAAATAGTTGAGGAGTTGGAAATAAGGGGTTGTTTAAGAAGGGGGTTGGTGGCTAAAGTGTTTGGCGGGGCGCATATGTTTAGTTTTATTGTTTCCGATGGATCTTTGAATGTGGGTCTGAAAAATGTTGAAATGGCTGAATCCATTTTAAATGAAATGAAGATAAAGATTGCGGCCCAGGAGACCGGGGGGACATTTGGAAGGACTATTGAACTAAATTTGGATAACGGGAAGGTTTTGATTAAAACAGTCTCTTGGGGAGAAAAAGAGGTGTAAATCAAAAAGAGGTGTAAATCGTAATGGAAGAAAAGATTCGCGTATTAGTGGTTGATGATTCTTTTTTAATGCGCCGGGTTATATCGGACATGATAAATAATAGCCCGGGTTTTGAAGTCGTTGGCAAGGCTAAAGACGGTAAAGAGGCATTAGTTAAAGTGTATTCATTAAAGCCCGATATTGTAACCCTGGATATAAATATACCCTTGATGGACGGCCTCTGCGTACTGGAAGAAATAATGAGGAAACAGCCCACTCGGGTTATTATGGTTTCAGCTTATACCCGCGCGGGTACCAGCGCGACCATCAAGGCCCTGGAGTTGGGGGCTATAGATTTCATAGCTAAGCCGTCAGGAGAAATATCCCTGGATTTAAATAAGCTCGAGCAAGAAATAATTTCTAAATTAAAGATGGCTTCCCGGGTTGACTTGGATAAGTTTAGCGCTTTGGCTAAGCCGGTTAAGAAGCCAGGGGCCGTTATTAAGAAGATAGTGGTTATCGGAGCATCTACCGGCGGGCCAAAAGCGGTTTTAGATATAATGCAGTATATCCCTGTGGAAAACAATGCGGCATTTATTATAGTGCAGCATATGCCTAAGGGTTTTACCTTAAGTTTTGCCGAAAGGATATCCTGGCAGACCGGGATCAAGACTAAAGAGGCTGAAGAAGGGGATGAGATTATGTCAGGTAAAGTCTATGTAGCCCCGGCGGGTTTCCACTTAGTTTTGGAAAAGGGCTATTCCGGCGTAAAGGTTAAATTCACCGAAGATCCTTTGGTAAATTTTGTCCGGCCTTCAATTGATGTAACTATGACTTCTGTAGCGGGTATATTCGGTAAAGATGTAATAGGGGTAATTTTGACTGGTATGGGTAAAGATGGAATGGAAGGGGCAAGGAGTATAAAGTCTAAGGGGGGCTATGTTGTTGTCCAGGATGAAAAGACTTCAGTTATCTGGGGGATGCCTAAGGCGGTTCATGATGCAGGCCTAGCGGATAAGGTTTTGCCGTTATCCCAGATCCCCAAGATGATTATGGAGCGCATCGAGAGAGAGGAATAAATATATGTATTCCAGGTTGAATTTGATCCAGATGGATGTATTAAAGGAGTTGAGCTCGATCGGTTCAGCTAACGCCGCTACCGCTCTTTCTTCGTTGGTTTCCAGTAGAGTTGAAATTACAGTGCCTCAGGTGAATCTGGTGCCTTTGGAGAATATATCCAGTTTGTTCGGGGGTATGGATAAGTTACTTTTTGTGCTGGATACGGAGTTAAAAGGCGATATATCGGGGAGGATATTTATATTCCTGTCTCTTGAAGACGCCAAGGGCCTGGGGGGGATGCTTCTGGGAAAATCTCCGGAAGAAGTGGATATCAGAGATGAGATGTTCCTTTCCTCGCTTAAAGAATCCGCCAATATACTGGGGGGTTCTTATATATCAGCCCTGGCTGAGATGACCAACATGCTCATACTTAACTCAACGCCTTCTTTAGCTATTGATATGGTGGGGGCGGTATTGGATTTTATCTTTATTAAGATCGCCCAATATTCCGAAGAGGTGCTTTTTATCAGGAATTCACTTCAGGTTCACGGCAAGAACCTGAACAGTTTAATAATGTTATTCCCGGACAATGAATCACTTATCAAAATTTTTGAGACATTAAATGTAAAATAAAGGAGCGCGTTCATATCCCGACTGCGTCGGGATCTCACTAAATGCCCGCCTGAGAGTGAGGCAGGCGCCAAAAAGCAGCGCAAAATTGTGTTCGAGGAGGTATAAGATGGCTACGGAGAAATCCAAGGAATTTCAATTAGTTGTTTTTACTCTTGGCGATGAAGAATTTGGAGTGGACATTGCTCAGGTGAGGGAGATCGTAAGGCTGGTCCAGATCACCTATCTGCCTAAAGCCCCTTCTTTTATCGAGGGCGTGGTAAACTTAAGAGGGCAGGTCTTGGCGGTTATTGACCTTTCTAAAAGGTTAAACATCCCTTCTAAGACCCGGGGAGAACAATCCAGAATCATAGTGGTAGAGGTAAGCGATAATACTGTTGGTATGATCGTAGATTCTGTCTCTGAGGTATTACGTTTGTCTTCGGATAATGTAGAGGGGGTTCCTAGTTTAGTTGAGACTGAGGTGGCGGAACACTATATACGGGGAGTGGGAAAATTAAAAGACAGGCTTTTGGTCCTTTTGGATTTGAACCGGGTCTTGAGCCAGGAAGAAGTCCAGCATGTGGATCAACATGTAAAAGTGGCCGTAAATAGCATAAAGCCTGAATAACTCTGTTATTTTATAGGGGATAATGATAATTAAGGGAAAGTTGTATAATAATGATTAAATAGATTTATTAGTATTTTAGTGCTTTAGTACTAAGGAGGTCATGATGAGATTAAATATACGGGTCAAGACTATTGGTCTATTTGTAGTTTTGTTTACGTTGGGCGTTTTATCCCTGACATTTTTTTCGGTTTTTCAGGTCAATAAGGGTTTTAAGAATGAGTTGAATATTAAAGCAGAGGTTATTGCCAAGAGTTTGAATTCAGCCTTAAACCAGCCTCTTTCTCTGGGCATGACCGCTACTATCAAATATCTACTTAATTCCGCCAAGGAGACCTCCGATGATTTGATCTATGCCCACGTAATTGATGTTTCTGGATTATGTGTTGCCAGTACTGATAAAAGCCTTCCCGGTAAGGTGCTTAAAGAAAATCCATTTGAAAAGGCTGCCTTGGAAGTTAATGGGTTTAGCAGTGTAACTGTGCCAGACAAAATAAATCTCTTTGAGGTAAGGATACCGATCATATCCGAGGATATCGGTAAATTGGGTATTTTGCGTATAGGTATGACTACTTCTATTATGAATAAGCTAATCTCTCAGATGACCAAGGTGATCATATTAATAGGTATAATTATACTTATAATAGGTGGGGTGATATTTAACTTTATTATAACCGGCGGAATAATAAAGCCTCTTAAGCAGGTAGTATTAATCTTAAAGACCATGGTAACTGGAGGGGGAGATCTGACCCAGCGTATAGTAGTTCAGACCAATGATGAAATCGAGGATATGGCTACCTTGTTCAATACTTATATAGAAACGCTGCATAATATGGTAGCCAAGATCAGGCTTACCGCGGGAAGCGTATCCGGTACAGCTGAACAGATGTCGTCTTCTACGCAGGAGATGAATGCTTCTACTCAGGAAGTCTCTAACGCGATAAATCAGGTTAGTAGGGGCGCGACTACTCAGGCCGGCAGGATCGAAGAAACTTTTGAAATCATGGAGAGATCAGCGATCAGCCTTAAACAGGTAGTTGCAAATGCCCAGAATACCAGTCAGGCTATCGGTCAAACTAGTGCTAAGGCTGAAAATGGCCGTATTGTAGCCCAGGAGGCAGTGGAGAAGATAGAGCGTTTAACCAATACCGTGGTTGAAACTACTAAGGTTATTCAGGACCTGGGCCAGATGTCTCAGCAGATAGGCGAGATTACCGAGACCATAACTTCTATAGCTGACCAGACTAATCTTTTGGCCCTTAACGCCGCTATTGAAGCTGCCCGCGCCGGTGAAGCTGGCAGGGGCTTTGCGGTTGTTGCCGAAGAGGTACGTAAACTTGCCGAAGGTTCAGCTGAGGCGGTAAGAAAGATAGGTGGCCTGATCAAGGCTATCCAGAGCGAGGCTAATAGGGCGGTAAACGCTATCGAAATTAGCTCTAAGGAGGTTCTGGAGGGTAAGGTTCAGATAATTAAAATCTCAGAAGTTTTATTCGAGATTAATAAATCGACCAAGGAAGCTAATAACCTAGCTAATCAGATCGCTTCAGCCGGCCAGGACCGCGTAGTAGAGATGGAGGGGGTGATTAAAACCTTTAATGAAGTAGCTAATATTGCCAAGGAATCAGCTACTACCGCTCAGGAAGTATCTTCAACCACCGAAGAACAGACTGCTTCAATGGAAGAGATGTCTGCTTCTTCCCAGGAATTAGCCCGTCTGGCAGTGGATTTAAAAGAATTAGTAGGTAAGTTTAAATTGAAGGAATAATAAGATTAGTCTTTACGCCTATCTTTTACAAATGCACTTCCCCCTAAGGTTTTAGCGTAGGATTTTAGTTCTGTAGCAATCTGGATTACTTCGCCGATGTGCGAGAATTTCGATTGTTCATTAGTGGCGATACCAATAGAAACGCTTAAAAGAGGGATTCGACAAAAATCTCCCCTTCTATTTTTAGCGATAATATATCCTTTTTCTTTGTCCTCTTCGTTGTAAAAAGAGCCAATAGTCTTGTCAAATTCATCTACAATATCCTGGGATATTTTTTCAATCAGCTCAGGTACGCAGATGAATACAAAATCATCGCCTCCGATATGGCCCAAAAAGTCCGTTGGCTTACCTATTTTCTCTAAGACATTCATTATGATCGATGCGGTATGGTTAATGATCTGGTCGCCTTTATCAAAGCCGTAGCAATCATTAAACTCTTTGAATTTATTTAAGTCTAGGTATCCTATAGCTAACGGTGCGTTAGTTTTTATTCTCAATTCCAATTCTTTGAGTAGGGAGACATTCCCGGGCAGCTTAGTTAAAGCGTTTGCTTCTAAATCGCGGCCCAGGCGAACGAGTGAGGCCTTGATTCTTACCAGAAGTTCTCCGGCATCAATCGGGATTTCAATGTAATCGTCCGCTCCGGAGTAGATGCCTTTTATTTTATCCAGGGGATTTCTTTGGTCCATTACCAGAATGACAGAGATATGCCGGAATCGGAAATTACCGCGTATAAGTTTGCAGATTTCAATGCCGTTAATATAAGGGGCCTGAAAATCCGAGATTATTAAATTGAATTGTTCCTTTTTAAGTAAGTCTAAGGCATCGGTCTGGGTGAGACAAATTTTTACATTATAGTTTTCTCCAGTCAAAAGCGCCAAGATGAATTCCCGAACCTCGTCATCGTGGATTACGATCAAGATGTTGTTTTGGCCTGGCGTGTAGTTGCCGTTAATAAGGTCCATCTTCTTATTTTAAGGATTCTAGCAATTTCTTGCAGCCATCCTGAATAAATTTAACTGATTCTGGGGTTAAGGCAAGATAGAATGAACCGTTTAAGGTATGTTCTTGTTCTTCAAAAATCGCCTCGATCAAAAGTACATACTCGGTTTTATTATCAGGGTTAAAGAGCATATTCAAGATTTGTTGAGCCGGGCCACTGATCATAGTGGGTATTGATGGGATAATAATCATTCGCAGCATCATGCTTAATGCCCCTAAATAGGAGGATATGACTACATTGCCCACCTCTTTAATTAAGGATAGGCCCATTTCGGTTTGCCGGCCGCTTTTTTTACCATCTTCTATCAAATAGCATATGTCAATGAGTTTAAACGCGCTCTTCTCATCCATTAAAAAAAGAATGTTACCTTTGATTCCGGTTAAGATATCGCAGGATACGCTTATAACGATCTGGTCAATCAGCAGTTTATTCAAAACCATTCCTCCGGGTAAGAACTCTAGGGATGGGAGCGTAAGGCCGATCTTCTTGCCCAACATTTGTGAAAGCGCAATACTCCCCTGCCCGGCTGATATGCTGCCAACTTCTCTTAAAATATCCATTTCATCTTGCATATTTATCTCCTCTAGCACAAATATGTACCCTTAGGTGTATCGTTAAGTGCATATTGCGAAGCCCTGACCTTTTAGATATTTACTTAATATAGCTTTCCCAAAAGGGCGCAGTAAGCCCTATATTTGTATACCTATTTTATAGTATAATATCATAATTTATTGTAAGGTCAATATAAATTAGGGGACGTTTCTATTTTTACAAATTAAGGGCCGGAGAAAATAGAAACGTCCCCTAATTTATACAAAAAACTTGACCCTGCAATAATGTTATGCTAAACTTATTTGCTAATTCTATTTTACCTAAATAGGCTGGTTTGCTAGCCTTAAGCCCCAAAGCAAGGCAATAATAAATTATAAAAGGATTAATTATGAGTCTTTTATCGCGTATCGTATTCATTATTCTTCTAACCTTAGGAATATCTGCCTGTACACCGGTAAAAAAAGCCAATAAACCAACCATAACCGTATGGCATTGGATGATTGATCGGGAAGCGGCACTCCGGGAATTAGCTAAAAGATATGAGGCTAATACCGGGATAAGGGTGAATTTTGAACTTTACGCCCCCTCTGATGTTTATTCCCAGAAGGTCCGGGCGGCAGCCCAGGGTAATACCTTGCCTGATATATTCGGTATATTAGGCGAAAAGAGAGATTTTAGTTCGTTTATTAAAGCCGGGTTTATCCTGGATTTAACGCCCTATATGGAAGAAAATAGCGGTTTTTGGAAAAATAGTTTCTTTGCTACCGCGCTGGCAGTCAATGAATTTAGCGATGGCAATAGTTATGGAATAAAGCCGGGAATTTATGGCGTGCCCATAGATATTATGACTATTCAGATGCTTTATAATAAAGATTTATTTAAAAAATTAGGGTTAAATCCTGATAAATCGCCGGTTACCTTCCGGGAATTTTTAGATATCGGTGCCAAGATCAGGCTTGCGAATATGCAAGGGTTAGTTTCTGGCTGGACAGAACCTTGGATGATAGATTGTTTTGCCAATAATTATGCTTTTAATATTATGGGCAAGGATAAAGTTCTGGCTACCATTAAAGGCGAAGTCCTTTATACTGACCCGGACTGGATAAAGGTATTGACCATTTTTAAGGATATGCAGGAATCCGGGGTCCTGGCCAGCGGACTGGTAACAATGGTGAATAAAACCGCAGAGCAGCTTTTTGCCAGCGGCAAGGCGGTATTTGCTTTTAATGGTTCCTGGTGCGTGAACGTGTATAAGGGGATGAACCCGGATTTAAATTACGCGGCCATGTTTCCACCAAAGGCCTCGGAGCAATTCCCCATGGCGATTTGGGGCGGAGCTGGCTCGTCTTTTATGGTCAACCCCCGTTCTAAGAACTTAGACGAAACAGTAAAATTCCTAAAATGGTTTACTGCTACCGGACAGCAGACCTATTTCTCTGGGGCTACTAACAATCTGCCGGCGAACAAGCAGAGCGCGGCAAGTATGCCCGAGATCAATGCGGCGTTCGCTCGGGGCCTGGATTACGCGATTCATCCTAATGCCTGGGGCGTATCGGAGTTTTCAATGGTGATTGAGACTTGGGATAAGGGGATCCAATCGATTATCATGGGTGAGAAAACCCCTGAACAGGTAGCGGCCGAAACTCAAGCGGTTAAGGAGCGGGAAATGGCGCGCAAGCGAAAAATAGATGTCAATAAGAAAGGGGTAATTAGTGGAAAAAGCAGTTAGCCAGCCTAAACAGCACGTAACAGCCAGCAAAGACCGCATTCCTTTTTTTCAAAAAGCTATATACAGCATAGGGGCATTTGCGAATACTGCTCAGGCTGCTTTTATTGGGCAGATGGTTATTGTTTTGAACCTCGGATTAGGCGTGAACCCGGCTTTAGTCGGCTTGGTGGGAGCCATTCCCCGTATCGTTGATGCCATATCAGATCCCATAACCGGGTACTATTCTGATAATCTGCGCTCCCGCTGGGGCAGACGTAAGCCGGTTATATTTTTGGGGGCGATTAGTGGGGGGATTTTATACGCATTGATGTTCCAGCTCTATAAGGGACATAGCGAAATGTATTATTTCTGGTATTTTTTAATATTCCAAATTTTCTATTTCATTGGATTCACCTGTTTTTCCATCCCCTGGATTGCGCTCGGCTATGAAATGACGCCTGATTATCATGAGCGGACCCGGTTGCAGGCGGCTAGCAATTTTGTCGGTCAATTACCCTGGCTTATCGCACCCTGGTGCTGGGCCATTATGCACAACCGGGCGTGGTTCCTGGATATCGTTGTTGGCGGGCGAGTCCTGGCCGTCATCATCGGTGCCGTTATAATCGGGTGCGGCATACTCCCGGCCATCTTCAATAAAGAATTCTTCCATACTTTGCCAAGACCTGATGTCAGGGGCGCTTGGAATGTGATGAAAGACTTCTTTAAAGGGGCCCTCATCACTCTTAAATGTAAGCCGTTCGTCAAGCTTTGCGTGGCCACCCTGCTGATCTTTGGCGGATTCATGTGTGCGTCAGCTTTTACCCTTTATGTTGTTTTCTTCTATGTCTTCAAGAACGCTCCCATGCTTGATCAAGCCTATGCAAAAGGCGGTTTATTACTCGGCCTCTTTGGAACATTCAGCGCTATCTGTACTCTGGGCGTCATTTCTTTAACCACATGGCTATCCAGAAAGCTCGGAAAAAGAAACACATTTTTTGTCACTATCCCTATTTCGATCCTAGGTTACGCCTTGAAATGGATAGGGTATAATCCTGATCATCCCTATTTGCTATTCATTGCCGCTCCATTTATCACCTTCGGCTTAGGGTCGCTTTTTACGCTGATGAACTCTATGGTTGCCGATGTTTGCGATGTTGACGAACTTCAAACCTCCACCCGGCGCGAAGGTATGTTCAGTGCCGTGTATTGGTGGATGGTTAAACTGGGAGTAGCGCTGTCATCACTTATCTCTGGATTACTTATCAACGCAACCGGTTTTCACCAAGAGTTGGGCTTGGCTCAAGCATCCGGAACTTTATTGTGGATGAGAATCTATGATATCGGTATTCCTATTGTGACCTCTATAGGCGCTATTTTCATTATCTGGACTTTTGACATATCGGAAGCGAGGGCGCATGAAGTTCGCATGCAAGTCGAAAGACGAAGAGAGGAAAGGCGAAAAACAGATGAGCTAGAAGCGCTGAGGCTGGAAGAAGAAAGGCGAAGAAGGGAAAGAAGGAAAGAGTAGGTTAGTGTTGCCATGAAGATCAAAGATACTCTTGAAAATTACGTGTTCGTATTACCGGCAGTAATTATCTTTACGATTTTCTATATCGTCCCGTTTTTTTGGATTTTCCAGCTGGGGATGTTTGATTGGGATGGCATCCTCCCGACTAAGATTTTTATCGGCTTTGACAATTTTAAGGAGATTTTTACCCTTGATAAAAGCTGGTGGCAGGCGATGGGGAATGCCGGATACATCACCCTGATCGCCCTGACCTTCCAGAACGCCATAGCTTTTTTACTAGCTTTAGCCTGCGACCGAGAAATCCGGATGAAGAACTGGTACAAGGTGATTTTCTTTATCCCGCCTATACTTTCAGAGATAGTGGTAGGTATGGCCTGGAGGTTTATCATCAGCGATGTGGGAGGCGCTAACCTGGTCAACCGTTTTCTTATAGCTAGCGGGTTCCCGCAGCTCGTGCGCAACTGGCTCTCAGACCCTAAGACCGCCTTGACTACTGTCGCTATAGTGCACTGTTGGAAGGGTTTTGGTTTTGGATTTCTCATCTTTCTTGCCGGGCTACAAACCATCCCTAAAGAATTGTGCGAGGCCGCCCGGGTTGACGGGGCCAATGCCTGGCAATCGTTTTGGCGCATAACCCTGCCGCTAATGATGCCGGTGGCGGTGCTGGTTGCGATACTGACTATTTTGGGTACGATGCAGGCATTCGTGCTGATCATCGGTTTGGTTGGCGGTGAAATGGCCGGCCATACCTCGGTGCCGGTCTTACGCATCCTGGCTTCGATGCGCGATTCATCCAGGTTCGGATACGCCTGCGCCCAGGGCATCACCTTCGGCGCGGTGCTAGTAGCGATCTCTTTCATGCAGCTCAGGTTATCGAGGAAGTACAGGAGTGCGTAGGGAGTCAAAGAGTTCATAGTTCGTAGTGCGTAGTTAAAGCAAAAAGGTTTTAAGATCATGAGAGTATTTGCATATTACACTACTAAAAAGGTCACTATTAATCTGTTCATCCATTTATTCCTGTTCAGCGTGGCCTTGATTTGCCTTTATCCGCTTTTATGGATGGTCCTGGCGAGTTTAAAGACCCAGCAGACTATTTTTAGCGATATCTGGGTCATTCCGCGCCAATTCCATTTTGAGAATTATGTTAACGCTTGGAAAGAAGGCGGCTTCGGCCGCAATTTTTTAAACAGCATTTTTTACACAACCTTGGTGGTCGTGGGAATAGTGTTTATTTCCTCGCTGGCTGCCTATGCCTTTGCTCGGATGAGATTTCCCGGTAGGAACGTCCTGTTCATAATCTTCATGGCGGCGATGATGATTCCTATTCCTGGCAGTTTTGTCGCCCTTTACGTACTTTTGAATAAACTGCATCTGCGTAACACGCCCGTAGGCTATATTCTATGCATGATCAATGTTGGTCTCTCCACCAGTATTTATCTGCTGAAGACATTCTTTGATAAGATGCCTCAGGAGTTTGAGGATGCCGCGCGTATTGACGGTTGTTCCAAGATCGGGCTCTGGTGGCACGTTGCAATGCCATTGGCAAAACCGGCCTTGGCAGTTGTGGTCGTGTTCAACGCGCTCAATGTCTGGAATGAATATATCCTGGCTATGATCATTTTTGATTCGCGTAAACTTATGCCGCTTCAGGTCGCCTTGAAGTCATTCCAGGGCGAGTTCGTCACCAATTACCCGCTTTTGATGGCCGGGCTGACCATTACCGCCATGCCGATTATAATAGTATATATATTAATGCAGAAATATATTATTAAAGGGGTTACTCAGGGAGCGTTAGTAGGATGATTAATTTAGTTATCGGTTATCGGTTGTCGGTTATCGGGTTAAAAAAGATTTTGAAAATTTCCTTACTGTTATTTATTACGGTTTACGGTTTACAGTTTACAGCTTATAGCTTATTTGCTGAAGATAAGCCATCTTCCGGTGAATTGATCAGTAAATCCTGGGATGCCCACGGTAAAAAAGATATCGAGAATACCTTTAAATATACCCAGCAATGTATAGATTTATATAAGGATATTGCTGATAGAGAGCAGGTTTCTTTAAGGGCCTTACCTAAGAATAAGGATGAGATTGAGAGGGTGAATATCTTAAATGATGTGGCTACGGCTTATTTTATCCAGGCCGAGTCTTATATGCGCCAGGGTAGGCCTGAGGAATCCAAAAAAATATTTAAGATAATTATTGATAATTACTATTATGCCCAGGCCTGGGATCAGTTTGGTTGGTATTGGCAGGTAGCCGAGATAGCCAAAAAGAGTATTCAGAAGATAGAGACCGGTTCTATCGAGATAGAAGAAAAGAAGAAAGAAGTCAGCCAGTTGGTTACAAAAATAATCCTTTATGATCCGGGCAAGGAATTTATCGTCAACTATGACAAATATGGGGAATTCAGAGATATAGGGACTAAGGGTTACCGGTATATTATTAAAAACCAGGAAGGTTTGTCCCAAGCTGTTGGTGAAGCAATCTATCCCAATACTACATCTATAAGGTGGGACCCGGAGTTTAAAAAGGCTAATAAAGAAAAGAGGTTGCAAGGTAACCTTTGGGATTTTGTCTATTCTCCTGACCTGGAGGCTGCTTTTTTAAAATGGGCTATGTCTTCCGAGCCGCAAGGAGTAAAATTATTCTATACCGGGCTGATGCTTGAGAAATCCGGTTTGATAGAACAGGCTATTAAATGTTACTATGCTATAGTAGTACATTTCCCGGGATCTTATGGTTGGACTTATTTTAAGACTCCTTGGTATGTCGGCCAGGCTGCCATAGCAAAAATAAATTTTTTATTACACCGTAATCCCCAATTAAGCTACAAATTAGTTGATGCCGATATCAATATAATCAATGGTTATGATAATGATGTGGCTAATGATACTGTGATTACTAATCCGGGTAGATTTGTTAAGGTTAATCTTTTAGATAAAATCAGGCCTAAACCGGCTGTGGAGGATCTAAGTATTAAGAGGCGGTTAGGCAAGGGGAAGGTGAGACTTATCCAATACGAGACCGGCGACTGGCAGCTTTTAGTTGAAGATAAGCCGTTTGTGATCAAGGCAGTGACCTATGCTCCGACTACAATAGGTCAATCTCCTCATGAGGGGACATTAGGCAATTGGATGGATGAGGATTCTAATCATAACGGAAAGATCGATGGGCCTTATGATGCCTTTTGGGATAAGAATAAAAATAATATCCAGGATCCGGATGAACCGGCCTCCGGTGATTTTAAATTAATGCAGGATATGGGGGTTAATGCCGTCAGGTTGTATCATCATCCCAACCGGGTCAATAAAGAACTTTTAAGAGACCTTTACAGAAATTATGGTATAATGGTGATAATGGGGGATTACCTGGGTGTTTACGCGCTTGGTTCAGGCGCGCCTTGGAATCCGGGCACGGATTATAATAACCCCGAGCATAAAAAGAACATGACTGAATCCGTGACCAATATGGTCATGGAGTTTAAGGATGAGCCGTATATATTATTCTGGCTTCTGGGAAATGAGAATGTCTATGGGGTGGCCTGTAATGCCAAGGCCAACCCGGATGCCTTTTATAAGTTTGCTGACGATACGGCTAAGTTAATTAAATCTCTGGATCCCGAACATCCGGTAGCTCTTAGTAATGGAGATGTTTTTTATCTGGATAAATTTGCCAAGGATGCCCCGGATATTGATATCTTTGGGGCTAATGCCTATCGCGGGAATTACGGATTCGGGGCTTTATGGAGGCAGGTAAGGGTATTAACCGATCGACCGGCTTTTATTACCGAATTCGGTTGTTCGGCTTTTGCCAAAGGTAAGTCCGAAGACGAATCTGAAATGCTTCAGGCTGAATATCACCGCGGCTCTTGGGAGGATATTCAGAATAATATAGCTTTTGCTGGCGGTGCCGGTAATGCCTTAGGCGGTATCATCTTTGAATGGCTGGATGAGTGGTGGAAAGGCTATGAACCTTCGATCCATGATAAAAAAGGCTTGTGGATAGGGCCGTTTCCCGATGGTACTATGTATGAAGAGTGGCTTGGCCTTTGCAGTCAAGGTGAAGGTAAGCTTAGCCCTTTTTTGCGCCAGTTAAGAAAGTCTTATTTTATGTATAAAGAAATGTGGAAGTAAGTGAGCGCATTAGGATTGGGATATTTGGGCTATAACAGCGCACCTTTTTATATTAAGATTTTGACTTGAGAAGCACGAATAAATAAAAGGTGCTGAGTTATCTGCTCGTTGGAGGTAGAAAGGAGGCGGTAGGCAGGATTTTCTCTGCTTGAAATATAAATTTTAATTATATAGCATAATCAAAATTACCTTAAAAGGAGGCGGTTAAAAATGAAAAAAATCATATTAGCGCTAATTGTAGTGTTTGCTTGCTTAGGCGTAAGTCTTGCCCAGAACAGGGCTACTGCCGAAACAAAGGAGTTTACGGTTTACAAGGATAAAAATGCCAAAGAGAATCATTATGCCCCGTCGGGCTGGATGGGCGATTATAATGACGTAAAACTGAATGACCAATCTGCGGATAATCCTCATTCCGGGGTCAGCTGTATACAGTTTATTTATACTGCCAAGAAATCGCAAGGCCAGGGTTGGGCCGGGGTATATTGGCAGAATCCGGCTAATAATTGGGGCGATAAAAAGGGTGGTTTTGACTTGACCGGAATGACCAAGCTGACTTTTTGGGCCAGGGGCGCTAAGGGTGGTGAGGTAATCCAGAAATTCAAAATCGGCGGGATGGGGATTGAATCTGGGAAGACCTATCCGGATTCAACCCAGGTGGAATTTGGTCCAATCGAATTGACTAATAACTGGAAGCAATACACCATTAATCTGGCCGGAAAAGACCTTTCTTATATTAATGGGGCCTTTTCTTGGACTACCACTGTTGATTTAAATCCCGAAGGAGCGATCTTTTATATCGATGATATTAAGTTTGAGGCTGATGCGTCGATGAAGATTGAAGGCCGCAAGCAGCAGAACATGCCTTTTTACGTTTTTGCTGACAGGTCGTCGATCAATAATCATTTTGTTTCTTCAGGGTATATGGGCGATTACGGCGATTTAAGGTATGACGGCGCTTCCAAGGAGGATGCTTATTTAGGTGATACTTGTATTAAGATAATTTATACCGGAAAGGCTACTCAGGGTGCGCGTTGGGCAGGTATATACTGGCAGCAACCGGCTAATAACTGGGGTACTATTGATGCCGGATATGATTTATCCAAAGCCACCAAGCTTACCTTTTGGGCCCATGGGGCCAAGGGTGGGGAGCGGATTGAGGAGTTTAAGGTCGGCGGATTAATGGGCGAGTATTCTGACTCCGACACGGCAAGCGTAGGCCCAGTTATCCTGAACAAAGAGTGGACTCAGTATACGATTGACCTTAAGGGTAAAGACATGTCCTATATTATCGGCGGATTTTGTTGGGCAACTAATAGCGACATGAATCCCGAAGGAGCTACTTTCTACCTTGATGAGATTAGATACGAATAAGCCTAAAAATAGACCTACAGGTAAAGTCCATCATAAGGGCGCCAGGCCTAAAAACCTGGTGCCCTTATATCTTGGTTTAGGCCTGTGTTTTTTATTTTTGTTTATCCTTTGGGCAGCCTCTTTCAAACCTAGCCCTAAGGTTTATATTCAAAAACTCGCCGATGGCCAGTATCGTTTAATCGTCAATTCTAAGCCTTATGTGGTAAAAGGTGTTTGCTATAGCCCCGTGCCCATAGGCCAGAATCACCAGTATGACTGGTGGTCCAGCCCGTATAAACCCTGGATTGTTGACGGTAAATTGATGAAAGAGATGGGAGTTAATACAGTGCGGTTCTATCAACCCGGAGAAAATCCGGAGGCAGTTAAAAAAGTGATTCAGGATTTATATGATAAGTATGGTATAAGGACTATCCTTGGCCACTGGTTGGGTTTTTGGGAGTATCCTTGTCCGTTTTACGGAGACGCCGATTTCCAGGATAAGGTTAAAAAAGATGTCCTGGAAATGGTTAAGAATTTAAAGGATGAGCCGGGAATCCTGATGTGGGTTTTAGGTAATGAGAATAATTATTCTTGTCTGGGTACAGTTAATCCCTGGTCAACTGAAGAGATAGAAAAAGAGCGTGACCCCCAGAAACAAAAGGCGATGCGGGCCAAGATTTATTATTCTTTCATTAATGAATTAACCAAAGAGATTCATAAAATAGACGTTAACCATCCTGTGGCATTAGGCAATGGAGAGTTAATAGGGTTGGAATATGCTAAAGAATTCGCTTCCGATGTCGACCTGATAGCTTGTATCATCTACCGGGGCAAGACATTCGGTAATTTGTTCAAGTCCCTGAAGGCGACTTTTGATAAACCGGTAATGTTAAGTGAATTTGGCGCAGATAGCTACGATGCCTACCTTAAGAAAGAGGACCAGAATATGCAGGCCTTTTTCTTAGAATCACAGTGGCGTCAGATTTATCAGAATCTAGCCGGCAATAAAGATGGCGCGGGGAATTGCCTGGGCGGGGCGATGTTTGAATGGACAGATGAATGGTGGAAACATAATGAGGCTTCTACGGATGGCTGGAAGATCCATGATACTGAATCTAACTGGTCTAACGGCAGTTATTATTTTGATATTAAAGCCGAAGATAATAAGAATATGAACGAAGAATGGTTTGGTATTGTAGCTTTGTCCGAATCTCAAAAAGAAAGCGGCTTAAATAAGCGTATACCCCGTAAGGCCTATTATGTAATCCGCGATTTCTGGAAGAATCCGGATACCAATAACCGGAATAAAATAACCGGAATAAAAATAAAAAAAACTAAATGAGGCAGGAATAATATGAGGTTAGTAAAGGCTATATTGTTGTTGTTCTTTATCACGTATCTCTTATATCTTAATCCTTCATTTTCCCAGGATTCAAGTGATATTATTGGGAGAATAATTGCCTGTGGCAAGGCGGATGCCTGTTATTCTGAATTAGAGCAGCTTAAGGACTTGAATTTTAAAAATAATAGTTACGCCCAGTTTATCCAGACCTTAAAGAATATCTCCCGGAGGAAGAAATCCCTGGAACATTATTGCGCTTATTTTATAGCCCTCGCCCGCTATCAGCAACTTAAGTATTTAGAAAGTAGCCAGATCTGGGATGAGTATTTTGGCAAAGGCGATGAGTACAGGAAAGAGTTGTCAGCGAATCTACTAGAAGCGTTGGAAATGGTTTCGCCCGGAGAAAAAACCTATCTTTATAGCCGTCTGCTTAGGTGGCAGTTCTTTAAGGACCAGCAGGATCCGAAAGAAGAGAGGGCGTTTAATGATCTGATCAAAGCCGTAAATGAATATTCCAAAGTTTCTCAAGAAACCCAGCCGCTTAAGGATATTGGAGATAAGCTTTTAGCTTACGGTTATAAAGGCAAGTCTAAAGAAATCTACCGTCTATATGTGGAGAAAATAACTACTTCTAATATTAAAGATGAAGCGCTCTATGATATAGCTGCGGTTTTTTTTAAGGAAGGCAACCTGGAGCTGGCCCAAATAATCTATGATGTTTATATCGAAAGGATTATCAAGGCGTTACCTAAAGACCAGGCAATATCCATTCTATTTAAAATCGCCGGTGAGTTTGCTTATAAGGACACCGGCCTTAACGATGCCGTTTATGCTGAAAAGATATTTAAGAGGATAGAAAAATTAGCCGGTTTAAGCTACTTTAGCCAGGAGATGATGTATTTAAGGGCTTTTAACCTGGAAAAGTCCAAGGATTACGCAGGAGCTAAATTGGCCTATCAGGATTATATTCAAGCCTATCCTGCCGGCAGCCGGCATAATGAGGCTGTTTTTAAATTAGGGATTATTTCTGCTTACATCTTCCGGGATATTGCCGGCGCAAAGAGTTATTTGGAAAAGATACTGGGCTCTGTAGTAGTTAATTCTTATACTATTTCAGCCCTATACCAATTAGGGTTGCTTAATCAATGGCAGGGTGATTTGATTAAGGCCAAAGAATATTATAATAGATTAATCGAAATATCTAAGGGTAATAGTATTTTTAAGAAAGAAGCGGATTCAGCACAAGAAAGATTAAAGGAGATTGAAAACGGCAAGCCCTTAAGCTATAATTTGAATATTCTTCTGGATGTTTCTTTGAAAGATGAATATGCTATGTTGGATACGTCCAGCTCGAGTTTAAAATCTTCTTCTTATAACCTTAAGCCGGAAGCGCAGGTCAGTCTGAATCTGGGTACCTATAAACAGGAGAGTGGCTGTAGCCCGGTAACCCTGCAATACATCTGGTCAGGAGATACAGGTAAAACTCCTCCGAATTTAGAATCAGTAGTTTTTGACACATCGTATCTTACCGCAGGAACTAAGTTTATCGGCGTAGTAATAGTCGGCCCCAGCGGTGTCATCGGCAGGAACATTGATATGATTGATGTAGAGTAGGCTAGAGAACTAGGAACAACTAGGGGTCAGGTCCCTTCTATATAACCAATTGCAGTATATACCAGTTACACACAGTCGCTTTGCACTTTTTACTATCGCTGTCTTTAATGCTTAAAATGCAACTGTCGAGCTGCTCGTTCAGTGAGTTATTTTAGGGTTTTGCGCTCCGCGTGCTGAATATTTTTGCCGTCTGCTGCGGTTTATGGCTCACTCCCGACAACCGTATGCTGTTAAGAGAGTCTCCGTTCGCCGTAATTCCTTGTAGACTTTTGCCAAAAATGTTCTAATGCACGTTCCGGCAAACCCCTAAAATTGTCTAGAATAATATTCATTCACATCTCGCCAGCCGCATTTTTATATATGCTCTAGCAAAACCGCTAAAATTTCTGCAGGTGATATTCGCTCAAAAACCCGCCAGGGTTCATCTCTTTTGAATTAATTTAATTGCGCAACCTACTAGTTGAGTTATAATTAGCTAAAGGAGTGATCATGGAGAAAAAAATTTCGGTTGTAATTATAACGATTGCCATAGTAGATTTTATTCTTGCTTTTAATTTGCTATTTATGTTTTTTAACTTTGGCATGGGTAGTCAAGTAGCGAATATCAGCAGTAATTTGCGTCATCCACTAATCCCATTTCTTTACGGTTTTTGTCTTTCATTGCCTGTTCTTATCGCTGCTGTTTCAACAATTAAATTTAGACGGCTTGGCAGAAGGCTAAACATCTATATTTTTGTTTTAGGTGTTTTACTGTCTCTTGCGCCGTGTCTTGGTGGTGGGATGCGTTATTTAATAGAAGGACGATGGTTTCAATATGAGTTTGTCCGGTTATTGTTTTCCGTAGCAATTCTTGTATTTCTTTTCCTCCCTAAAGTAAAGGAGCAGTTTAAGTGAATAAAAAACAATTGATAGTTGCCTTGGCGCTCTTAGTATTTCTGTGTGGGTGCGATAAGTTTGCCGTCAAAAACGGCAAGGCCGGATTCACTATTCCTTTTGATTTACCCCAGAACAAATCTAACACAGATAAAATTAAGTGAAATTATCTTTCCTTTTATTGTTATTGCTGGCTCCGATAGTATTATTCGTCGGAATTCTATCCCTTCCGCGGAATATCCTGGAGAAAGCCCCCTTTTATTCTAAGCCTCTTATAATAAATACAATTTGGTTGGCAAAAGAAATAAAAGAAATTTCTACAGATAAGAAGGGAAATAAGGTTTACGAGTTGATCCTAAATCAAGGAGAGCGACTAAAACTAGAAAGAGACAAGGATGAAGGTTTATTCTCGTTTCAGACCGAAGAAAGCGAAGATAAATCCTTTTTTGTATTGACTAATAGGGTTGCCACAGACAAAGAGATTAAAAAGATTATGGGTATAATAAACAACAGGTTCTCAAACTCTTATTCTAGAAAAGAAATGGAAGCTAAATTAATTATTCCTGAAGGCTATAAACAAGATTTAGGTGTTAAATTTAATGATGTAGACTACACTTTATGCGTTTTATTTGCTATCTTCTGCCTACTAATGTATTTTCCAATTATAATAGCGATTATTAAACATTTAAGAAAAAGCTAATAATTTAAAAAAGAGGTATTATTAAAAAACCGCCAATTGCTTGGCGGTTTTTTTAGGTTAATTGCGAGGAGAGGACCTTCCCGCTTAAATCATTTTATTATCTGAAGCGGGATCCCGACTATACAATGGTGGATACGGCGAGAACCTTTCTATTAATATATTGCGGGGGCATGATTTTCCCGCCAACATGATCTATAATCATAGCGGGATCTCGACTGTTCAATGGTGGAAATCGGGAGAACATGCCTATTTTAAATTATTTGCGGGGAGAGGATTTGAACCTCTGACCTCAAGGTTATGAGCCTTGCGAGCTACCAGGCTGCTCCACCCCGCGAAATTTCTACCCAAACAAAGAACAACGTAAACGTATTATAACTCAAAAAAATAAATAATCCAGGTTTATTCTTTTCCTCCGACTACCCTGACCGGGATTTCGTCTTTTCGGACTACTCCCATTTTTTCCCGCAGAATTCTCTCCTGATATACCGGATCGTTCTCAATACGCCTAAGCTGCTCTTCTAAAAGTTTATTTTCTTTGCCCAAGGCTATATTTTTGTTAAATAAATCCCGGTTTCTATCCCGCAGTTCTTGGATCTTTGTGTAAGTAGGAAGAAATATGATTAAAAGCAAAATTGCTGCAGCAAAAAACAAAAAGATTTTTCTAAGAATCATTATTTTTTCAATAATTTACCGGCGTAAATCGCCTTTTTACCTAATTCTTCCTCTATCCTTAAAAGCTCGTTATATTTGCAGATTCTGTCGGTGCGGGATAAAGAACCGGTTTTAATCTGACCGCATCCGGATGAAACAGCTAAATGGGCTATGGTCGTGTCTTCAGTCTCTCCGCTGCGGTGAGAAATAATCGCTTTGTATTTATTTTTATGGGCGATAGCAATAGTTTTTAAGGTTTCGGATAATGAGCCTATCTGGTTGACTTTTATTAGGATAGCATTGCCGATCCCATCTTGAATGCCTTTCTCGAAGATCTTGGGATTAGTAACGAATACATCATCGCCAACTAATTGTAATTTGGAGCCTAATTTACGGGTCATCTTTTGCCATCCATCGGCGTCGTGCTCGGAAAGCCCATCTTCTATAGATAGGATGGGGTATTTATTGATCCATCCAGCATAAATATCGATAAGGCCGTTGGAATCCCTTCGGGAATTATCAAAGGAATAAATACCTTCTTTACAAAAAGAACTGGCTGCGCAATCTAAGGCCAGATAGACGTCTTTGCCGGGTTTATAGCCTGTTTTTTCAATTGCCTGTAAAATTAACCCTAACGCTTCTTCATTAGATTGCAAGTTAGGAGCAAAACCGCCTTCATCACCTACTGAAGTAGAGAGGCTTTTGGATTTTAGAATAGATTTTAAATTGTGAAATACCTCAGTTGCCATCCGGATAGCCTCGCTAAAGCTTGGGGCGCCTACCGGCATGATCATAAATTCCTGGATATCCAGATTGTTATCTGCATGTAAACCGCCGTTTAAGATGTTCATCAAAGGCACGGGAAGGATTCTAGCTTTAACGCCACCTAGGAATTTGTATAAGGGTTGTTTTTTAGCTAGCGCAGCTGCTTTAGCCACTGCCATAGATACTCCTAAAATAGCATTGGCACCCAGCTTGGATTTGTTTTCGGTTCCGTCCAGGTCGATCATGATCTTATCTATCTTTTCGAAATCCGGCTCCAATCCCTTTATTTCAGAGGCAATTACAGTATTGACATTGTTTACCGCGTTTAAAACCCCCTTACCTAAATATTTAGCTTTATCCCCATCACGCATCTCCAGGGCTTCATTATCACCGGTAGACGCCCCTGAAGGCACAGCCGCCCTTCCCAGAATGCCGTTATTTAAAATAACATCAACCTCTACGGTAGGGTTACCCCGGGAATCTAAAATCTGTCTGCCCTGAATCTTTTTGATCTTGCTCATTTATTGTTTTCTCCTTAGGTTATTGATTTAGGGGTGAAAGTACATTATACATACCAAACTACTACAGTCAAACAATATTTATGGCAGGTAGGTAGCGGGTCCTGCCCGAAGGAGACGGCTCTTGGGCCCCTCCGCCCGGTGTGGATCCTCCCAAATCGCCGCCATCCTTCGGTCACCCGCTGTTCTTGTTATAATAGTAGTGCAATTTTTAAAAGAAGAATTGACTTTTGAAGGCTAATGTGATAATTTAAAGTTCTATGAAAGGAGCAAGCCCCATGAATTGGCGAAAAACCAAGGTGTTTTTTAAACTGCACTGGTTAGGTATCAGCGGTTCGATTGTTGTCATTGCCATAGCTATATCTTTCGTGTATTTCGTAAGCAGCGCTGTAAATGCCTGGATTACATCCGAGTCTTATTTCAAAAAATCACTTCTCGCCCAGAATGCGATTTTCTTCTATATATTCCTGGTTTTGAATTTAATCACCCTGCCGTTAAGCGGTTTACTCTGGATATGGGTTATGAGGGGCGGGCATATGAAGTTTTCCCAGATAGGCAAAAAAGCGGTAAAGGGTAAAGAAATAAAAATACATTGGCAGGATGTTATCGGTATGGAAGAAGCCAAGGAAGAGGCGATGGAAGTGGTGCGTTTAGTTTCTGACCGGGCTAAACTGCAGGCAATCGGGGGCCAGATTTTAAGGGGGATATTAATGATCGGCCCTCCGGGCTGCGGCAAGACCTATTTAGCCAAAGCTATTGCTACCGAAGCAAATATGCCTTTTATTTCAATGTCCGGCTCAGAATTTATCGAGATGTTTGTGGGAGTAGGGGCCAGCCGGATCCGCAAACTTTTCAAACAGGCTCGGCAATTAGCCTATACAGACGGCGGCTGTATAATTTTTATTGATGAACTTGATGCGGTTGGGGCCCAGCGTTCAGTGGACCGGGGTTTTGGCGGCCAGACAGAATCCAACACTACTTTAAACCAATTGCTTATAGAAATGGATGGTTTAAAGGAAAAAGAACAAAACGTGATTATAATCGGGGCGACCAATGCGCCAGAAGGTTTCCTGGATCCTGCTTTGATAAGGCCGGGAAGATTTGACCGTAAAATTTATGTTAATCAGCCTAACCTGGAAGAGCGGGAGAAGCTATTTGAGTATTACATGAAAGAAGTCAAATGCGATGATACAGTAGACCGCCAGCGCATGGCCAGGCTAACCGTTGGCAATAGCCCTGCGGATATCTCTAATCTTATCCGGGAAGCGGCTTTAATTGCCGTCAGAAACAGGAAAGAGCTGATTTCTATGAAAGAAATTTCTGAGGCCTATGATCGGGTGGAGATGGGCATAAAACATAAAATAGTCTTTGCCCAGAGCGACAGGGAGAAGATCGCTTATCATGAAGCCGGACATGCCATAGCTATGTATTTTCTGGCCCCTCATAAAGATGTTTTTAAGGCTACAATACTTGCCAGGGGCGGGGCCTTAGGGTTTGTTATGCCCCACCCGCGGGAAGAAATACATGTGCGCACTAAAGATCAATACCTGGGGGATATTAAGGTCAGCCTGGGTTCTTATGCCGCAGAGAAATTAAAGCTTAAAATTACTACTTCCGGCGTGAGCCAGGATTTTACTAGTGCCATGCGGATTGCCCATCAGATGGTTTGGAATTGGGGTATGGGTAATTCCGGGTTAGTAGGTAATTACGGTTTATTGGCTTCTATGAACCAGGGGATGGGTGTATTTAAAGGGGAAAATGTTTCTTATATTTCGGAAAAACTTAAAGAACAACTAAATAATGACGTCCAACAGATTATCAACGGATGTTTAAAAGAGGTGGATGATCTTTTAAAACAGGAATCCGCTCTTCTTGAGCGTTTTGCCAAGGAACTGCTGGCCAAAGACGAATTAAATTATGATGAGATTGAAGCTATATTTAAAGAATTCCATAAAGCCCGCCCTCCTATTTAATCTGATATTAATATTTTCGCTTTTTTTATCCGGCTGCGATAGTTCGATAAAGCCCACTTATAAAGAAGAAGATATCCCATTTCTGGTAAAGAAAATCTGTAAAGAAGAATATAAGCTGGATGTAATTACTAAAAGAAATCCTACTGCGCTATGGATTTATGCTCCTTTACAAAAGATCCTGCATAATGAATATGGTATCAAAGAAGGAAAGTTTTTTGATGAAGAGATTATGGAGAAAATGCGCAATATATTGACTACGGTAGGCAGGGTATTGATTAGTTCCGATAATGCCCCAGAATTCTTTGCCTTGTTGGCCTCGGATATTAATATCGGTATAGATTATACTATAATTAGCAGCGTTTTGGATTTAAAGAAATCTTATGCGGGATTTATCCCCTGGACCGAGGCTAACCGTAGGTATGTGGTTAGGTTGAAAGAAAACTCCGAGGCAATAAATGATAAGACTGGCCAGCATCTAATAGCCGAAAAGATAGTTTTGCCTGATTTTTTGGCCGAGCAGATAGCCGGGAGGATAGGCAGCCATTTTCAGGGAGAAGCTTTAAAGGGGAGTTTTAAGGTAGATAAAGTAGATGGAGTTTTTGAAATTGATAGGTTTATATTTGAATATTCCATAAACCAGACTCAAGCCTTAAAAAATAAGATAGATCTGCAGAATGAGATAATAAAGATAGCGGCTTATTGTATCAAGACTTATGAGTTTAAGGATTTTTCAGCGGTGGAGTTAAAGGATTTGTTTACTAACGAGGAAACTGTAGTTGGTAAGGATTTTATCTGGTCCAGCCCGGTTAATGAGAGATTCTGATTCTTCTTCCTTTTAAGGAGAGCTTGCCGTCCAAAAATAATTTTATAGCCTTAGGATAGATCCCGTGTTCGATTTGATGAATTTTTTCCTCTAGAGAGCGGATAGTGTCGAACATATCTATTTTTACAGCCTCCTGAAGGATTATCGGGCCATGGTCTATTAATTCATCTACGAAATGAACGGTTACTCCGGTAATCCTGACTCCGTAATCAAGGGCATCTTTTATGCCCTGCCTTCCTTTAAAAGAAGGCAGGAGGCTGGGGTGGATATTGATGATCCGGTTTTTATGTTTTCGGATAAATTCCTTACTTAAGACCCGCATAAAACCAGCCAGGATAATTAAATGTACTTTTTCTTTCTTGATATATCCGGCGATTTTTGCTTCATTTGATTCCAGGATAACTTTTATACCCATATTTTTAGCCTTACTGATCACTGCTGCTTCTGGGTTATCGCAGACTAAAAGCGCGAGTCTGCATTTTAGTCTCCCCTTTTTAATTTCTTTAGCTATCGCTAAAAAATTGCTCCCCCGGCCTGAAGCGAATACCGCTATATTTTTATTCATATCATCGCCTTTACTTTACCTATACCTCTACCTATACAAAATATTGCCGAGTTTATTTATTACCTAATTCGAATTGTCTTCGCGGGGCATACCTTAACGCAATCCCCGCAGGAAATGCATTTATTATAGTTTATAATTGCCAAATTATCAACTATATGTATCGCGTCGTACTTGCAGGTTTTTTCGCAAATCCGGCAGGCAATGCATCCCACAGAACAGACTATCCTGGTATCTTTTCCTGGATCGCGGGAACTACAGGCAACATATACAGATGAAGAATAAGGCCCAAGAAAAAAAAGTTTTTTAGGGCATACTTCTACGCATTTATTGCAGGCAAGGCATTTTTGACTATCTATTACCGGTAGAAATTCCTTCGACATCTTAATTGCCCCAAAAGGGCAAACCCTAGAGCAATCACCAAACCCTAAACACCCGAAAAAACATTCTTTTTGCCCGCCCAGAGCGAGGATAGCCTCCGAGCAGTTTATAAGGCCGGTATAGGAAAATTTATCTTTTACTTTTATACCACCATTGCAGCGCAGGATAGCGTTAAGCCGTATCTTTTTGTCCAGTTTCTGCCCTAATACTTTAGCAATTTCTTGTTTATTATTGTCCGTGTTTACTTTACACTTTTGAATATCTATCTCTCCGGATAGCAGGCCTTCCGCAAAACCTAAGCAACCGGCTTTGCCGCAGGCGCCGCAGTTAGCTCCTGGCAGAAGGGTCAATATCTTATCGAGCCGGGGGTCGCCAGTAACAGAAAACTTTTTTGAGGCTAGGATTAAACCTATGCCAAATGCTAATCCCAGCCCGCCCAATATTAATGCGGGTATTATTATATCCATAGTTAGCGTAAAGTGTAAAACGCCTGAAAATGGGAACAGGATTATTTTTCTTTATTCTGCTTGCTCGTAAAAAATAATTCCGATCCCATTAGCGCTCTAAGCTTATTCTTAATTCTCATTTTTCCTAGAATCTAAACCCATTGAATCCCATAAAACTCAAGCTCATAATCGAAGCAATAATAAAGGCAATGGGGAATTCTTTTAAAGCCTTAGGCACATAGCAATAGTCAAGCCTTTCTCTTATGCCGGACATCAGTAACATTGCCAGTGCATAACCTAAGCCTACCGAGATACCCTGAAAAACAGAATAGGCAAAGCTTCCCGGCACAGCAATATTTTTTAGAAAGAACATTTCTGAGTTTAAAACTGCCACTCCCATGACAGCGCAATTACAGGTTATCAAGGGTAGGTATATTCCGAAAGCCCTGTAAATTGCTGGGTTGGCCCTTTTAATCACGATTTCCACTAACTGAACAAAAGCGGCAATCACCAGGATAAATGATACAGTGCGTAAATAGGTTATGTCAAAAGGGATGAGTAAGTATCTATAAATAACCCAGGTTATAGCTGAAGACATTGTTGTAACAAACATAACTGCCAGGCTCATGGCCAATGCCGGTTTGGTTTCTTTGGAGATGGCGATAAAAGGGCATAATCCTAGAAAGCGCGAGAGGATTACATTGTAAATAAAAACGCTTGAAATAAATATGTTAAGGAATTGAGAGGGGTTCATCCCGCACCTTCCTTTTTATTTATAATTCTAAAACCATTTGTTTTAAAGTCATTTAATCTTTTGGAAGGTGCGGGATTCATGCTTTCCTGTTCTTTAAAAGGTTAAAAAAACCCAGTAATAAACCAATCACTAATAATGCGCCCGAAGGCATAGCTATTAATGATATTGGTTCAAAGCCCTTGATCAGGCTATAGCCCATAATCTGGCCGGCGCCTAATAATTCCCGTATAGCTGAAATTAGAATCAAGGCCAAGGTAAAACCAATACCCATGCCTAAGCCGTCCAGCAGGCAATTTAATAATCTATTTTTACTGGCAAAGGCTTCAGCCCGGCCCAGGACAATGCAATTTACCACGATCAGGGGGACATAAATCCCCAATGCCCGGTTAAGCGCCGGGCTATAAGCTTTCATTAACAATTCGGTAATGGTAACAAAGGTAGCGATCACTACTACGAAACAAGGGATACGTATTTTATTTGGGATAAAGTTTTTGATTAAAGAGATGATTATGTTTGAGCCCAAAAGGACAAAAGTCGAAGCAATGCCCATGCCTATCCCGTTAATTACCGATACTGACACTGCCAGGGTCGGGCATAGCCCCAGGGCCAGGACAAAGGTCGGGTTCTCCTTAATAATTCCTTTTATAAATTCCCTATAAGAATTATTCATTTATTTAGTTCCATAAATCCTGCTCTTAGTATATCTATCAATAATCGGCGCTGCCGCGTTCATTATCAATATGGAATAGCATACGCCTTCGGCAGAACCGCCCCATAACCGGATAATTATAGTGAACAGCCCGCAGCCGATGCCGAAAAATATTTGTCCTTTGCGGGTCAATGGAGAAGTAACATAATCTGTAGCCATAAAAAAAGCGCCCAGAATAAGCCCGCCGGATAAAATATGGAATAACCAGTCTCCGCTAAAATAACCTTTTGGCCCGAATACATAAGCCAATAAACCCACGGTTATTATATAAGGAATAGGGATGTGCCAGGATATATAACCTTTAAGTAAAAGAAATATCGCGCCTAAAATAAGGGCTAGTATAAATATCTCGCCGATACAACCTGCTTTATTTCCCAGGAACAAATCTAGGTAGGATAGGTTATTTAGGGTTCCGCCTTCTTTTATTAAGGTCAGGGGGGTTGCCTGGGTTATGGCATCATAATTAAACCCAGCCCCTGCGTGCAGGGGCTGGGTAAAAGCTGTCATGTATTTTGGCCAGGAGGCAACCAAAAAAGCCCTTCCGACTAATGCTGGATTGAATATATTCTGGCCTAAACCTCCAAAAACAAACTTGCCTATTGCGATAGCGAAAAAGGAACCGGCAATCGGTAGCCAAAAAGGGGTGTTGGGAGGCAGGTTATAACTTAAAAGTAACCCGGTTAAAAAAGCGCTTCCGTCAAAAATAGCAATTTTTCTTTTGAAGAGTTTTTGTAAGAATAATTCACTGAGTAAGGCAGAGGTTATTCCCAGGATAATCGTCCAAAGCGCGCTGAGACCGAAAATATATATTCCGAAAAGACCTGTCGGGATCAAGCTGATAATTACCAGCCACATTATTTTGTTAGTGGATTCCCGGGTGTGGATGTGGGGCGAAGAAGATACAATTAGCTTATTTGGCATTTTTTAATAACTCCGTAATTTCAGAAGCCTTATTTTTAACAGAATCAATAACTGCCTTGGAAGATATAGTTGCTCCGGTAATAGCCTGGATATCGCTCATCTCAGACACGGACCTATCAATAAACCGTCCTGTAAAATTTGGCTCGTTTATTTGACTGCCTAATCCGGGAGTCTCGCTATGGTTTAAGATCTTGATTGCGGTAATTTTGTTTTTGGTGTTCATGCCTACGAGGGTAGTAATAGTTCCGGAATAACCCTGGATTACGGCTTTAAAGGCGATACCGACAAGTTTTATGTTTTTATCTACGGCTTTGTAATAAACTGTTTCATTATTTAATTTCATTGGTTCAAAAGAGATGCCTTCAGGCAGGACTTCTTTTAAGCTGCTTTCCTCTTTCAAAGTTTCCTGGGCCATGATTTTTGAGATGGTAAAAAAATTTACTAAAGCTAATAATCCGGCAGCCAAAAAGCAGATCAGGCTTAAGGTAAGGCTACAACGCAAAGATTCTTTCACCCCGCACCTTCTTTCTTATTCATAATACTAAAACTATTTGTCTTAAAATGATTTAATATTTTAGATGGTGCGGGGTTCATAGTAATTCCTTTTTTGCTCTTTTTATGGATTGAACCAAGTTACGATTTGCCGGGCAGACGAAACTACATATCCCGCATTCAATACAGTCTAATGCGCCGTTTAATTTAGTTTGTTCCCAGAGTTGTTTTTCCGAAGCCAGGTTTATCAAGCAGGGCATTAAGCCCATCGGGCATTCCCGGATACAGGCTCCGCAGCGGATACAGAAATCCTCTTCGTACGGCTTAGCCTCTTTTTCATTAAGCAGGATGACCCCGGAGGTAGTTTTAATAGCCGGGACTGTATCGGTATATTGGGTAATACCCATCATCGGTCCTCCGATTATTATTTTTGCCGGTTTTTCTTTTACCGGAACGCAGAAATCAATCAGGTTTTTTATAGGAGTACCGATCCTGGTGAGAATATTCTTGGGGCTGGTAAGGCAACTGCCAGTTACAGTAATAACCCTTTCATATAAAGGTTTCTTTAGATAAACTGCTTCATAAATCGCGAATACCGTAGCAATATTTTGAATTATTACCCCTAAATCAAAAGGGAGTTTATTTCGGGGTATTTCCTTACCTAATATATTTTTTATAAGTTGTTTTTCGCTGCCTTGCGGGTAAGCGCTTTTTAATACTTTTACTGTGAACTGTGAACTGTGAGCTGTGAACTTATCAATGGCTTCAGGTTTATTATCCTCAATAGCGATATACATATTTTTCACCCCTAGGCATTTAGCGGTTAATTCTATGCCTAGGAGTATTTCTTGGGTTTTCTCAATCATCAGACTATAGTCGGCGCTAAGATATGGTTCGCATTCCGCGGCATTAATAATTAGGGTTTCTATCTGCTTTGGAGGATTAAGTTTGATATGGGTGGGAAATCCTGCTCCACCCATGCCTACGATACCGGCCTCGAATATAATATCCCGGATTTGTTGGGGAGTTAGCTGATCCAGCAAGGAAGGCGCCCGGTGTCCGGTGTCCTGGTGTCCTGGTGCCTTGGTGTCGGATAAATCCTTAAAATTATTTTCAATGACTATTGCCTGTGAGCGGCCAAGGGTTGGATGCGGCCAATTCTTTATATCAATAACCGTTCCCGAAACAGAAGAATGGATAGGCGCGTATACCTGCGCTTGAACATCAGCGATTTTTTGTCCTAGGGTTACCTCTTCACCAATTTTTACTAAAGGCAGACAGGGTTTACCGATGTGCTGACTCAAAGGTATATAAACTTTAGATGGCGAAGGCGCTGGTTGGGTAGTGATGTTTTTTGTCCTATCTTTATTTTCGGTTAATCTAACCATGAGAGCTTGTGATTGATAATAAAATTAATTAATCCTAGAACGCTGATTATGCTGCCTACGGCAGTAAGTATGAATAATGGGGGTATTTTATCAGCGAGTATGCTGCTGATGAACATAAAAATCAGGAAACCCAGGTGCATTACTATTTCCATCGAGCTGAAGATCTTGCCCATCATATGATTAACGCTAGCCCTATGAATAATAGTGTTTGAGGCTATCATGATAGGGGCTGTCGTCAGGCCCAGAGTCAACGAGAGGATGATTGCCAGCGAAAAGTGCGGGTAATGATTTATTCCTGAGGCAAAGACAATCAGCATTATTCCGGTTAAGGTAAGCGAGGTGAATATTGTCTTGTATTGGGATAGCTTTTGGCCAAAACGGCCATAGGCCAAAGACCCCAAGAGCAGGCCTAAGCCTAAGAACATAGCCAGCAACCCTAAGTCTTTAGTCGCTGAATGCAGGCTTTTCTGGACAAAGACTATTATTACCACATATACTGCGCCTAATGCTGACCAAAGAGTGAATATTATCCCGGTAGTGAACCTAATGTTTTTATTTCTGATAAAATACAACGTCCCTTCTTTTATCTCGGCAAATACCGATTTCTTGATCACATCAACGATCTCTTTGCCTACTTCTTTAAGGCTAATCTGGGAGCTCGCTCTTTTAGCGATCGAGAATATCAATAATCCTGAGACCAGGAAACTTAATGAGTCTAAATAAAATCCGCTTTTAGCTCCTACCCATTCCACTATTACGCCGCTGATACCAAATCCTAAAATAGCCGCGATCATCCCGGTGATATTGACCAGTGAATTAGCTATAAGTAAGTCTTTTTTTTCCACCAGGTCGGGGATTATGGAAAGTTTTGCCAGGACAAAAAATCTGCCGATTGAAAAAACCAAGAATATAATCAGGTAGATTACCCAGGTCAGGCTTTTACTGTAGAATAAAAATAAAGGGATAGTCAAGACTAGGGCTGCCCGTAATAAATCGCACGTATACATAACCTTGCGTCTGTTCCACCGGTCAACGTATACGCCAGCTATAGGGCCAATGATAAAAACCGGGATTATGGTAAAAGAGAGTATTTTAGCGATTTCGATCGCTGAACCAGGAGTTCGGGAATAAACAAAAGCGATTAAAGCCATCTGGTCCAGCCGGTCGCCCAGCTGGGATATGATCTGGCCTATCCAGAGGAGAAAGAAATTCCTGTTTTTTAATATTTTTCTGAATTGGGACATTTGAATATTTTTCTGGAACCGATGAGTGGAATTTCCCGCTGATTAGCCGTAATTGTCAAGCGGGATCCCGACCGAGCAATATAAATGTCGGGAGAACCACTGGTTATTTAAAGCCGGCGGGGGGAGTTTCCCGCCCTCAGTTCTCAAAAAGTAGGCGGGATCCCGACTATGCAATAGTGAGTCTCGGGAGAACCCTCCTAATATTTTTCTGGAGCCGATGAGTGGAATTGAACCACCGACCTTGACTTTACGAAAGTCCTGCTCTACCAACTGAGCTACATCGGCAAAATTTTTTGACTTGCGAATCCTATACCGTTATAATACTTGTTCTCAAGGCTTAGCAGGTGAGCTACGCCGGCAACCTGAATTACTGCATTAATTTTAATTATAACAATTTTTACCCAATAGTCAATCTAAGAAGGAGGTAATATAGGGCAGATAATTATATTGCGCTTATGCTTAATACTATATATAATACACCTATAAATAATTCTAAAAAGACCGGAGGAAAAATATGGCTAAAAAATTTCTAATTTTATTATCTTTTATATTTCTTTCTATCCCGTTTGCTTTTGCCGACGAATCCATAACCCTGGCTACCTATTATCCTTCACCTTATGGAAGCTATTATAATTTCTCATCTTCTAATAATGTTACCTTGGCTAATGTTGTCGGAAGCAGGGTCGGCATCGGAACGTTGGCTCCGGGTGAAAAACTTGAAGTTAATGGGGCGATTAAATTTACCGTGGACGCCAGCGTTATTTCTAAAGCGCCTCGAGTGATTTATACGCCGGATAATAGGGCAGGATGCCCTCCGGCCGCAGCCGCCAATACTGATCTATACGGGCAAACTTTTACACTAGCCCGTAGCGCAACTGTAGTTGTCGCAGTAGATACGATAACAACTTATACCACACGTACAGATACAGCTCTTTATGTTGATGGTGTATCAAGGCGAAGCACACTAACAGATACAACAAGTGCTTCGTGGAAGCCAGTTCATATAATTTGGGGTGGAACGTTAGCGGCTGGTGCACATACTGTGTCGATTCGATCTTCGATTGCAAATACCGTTGGTTGTGGCACGACTTGGGGAGGAATTACAACGACAATCTATGAATAGGTAAAAAGAAAATAAAATTAGAGTACATTTTTATTTTCTTAGATTTACCCTCCCTTACGTCAATTGATAGTAAAGAGGAGGGTTTTTTTTGATAAATTGTCGTTGAAGAACGGCGTATTTAGTAGTAAAATACAAAAAATGAACGAATTTATTTGGAACGTATGCCGATAAATAAAGAAGAGCTCTTAGCCGAATTCCTTAAAAGTTTCAAGATAGCTATTAATGGTGCGCTGCTTTATACTAAATCCCACCCTTTTTTCATGCGCTATATTGAAGATCTGAAACTAAAAATCGATCCGCTTTTTGGTTTTTTAAACCCCTTAAGAATCGTTGTAACCCCCAATTCGCTGATAATAAGTGATAAAAGTTTTTCCAAAACCAGCTGGTATGACGAACTGATAAAAATCCTCCACCGCCGGAAAATAAAAAGCATTGAATTTAAAAAAGGTATAACTATCCAAGAATTGGCAATTCTTTTAGACCGAATATCTCTTCCCCCGCAGGAGATCTTAAAACGAGGAGGAGTAGATAAGATCTTCAGCGCCGAGGAGAACGCGCATTTTGCAATTGAGGAGCTGGATTACTCCTCATTATTAACCGATAAAGAAGGCCAGGGGTATAATGAGGCCTGGTTTGGCCTGGTAGAAAGTTCAATAAACCGAAATGATATCAGGAAGATCAATGAATTTGCTGACAACTTTCAGATCATCATGGCTAAACTCAATGTTAAGGACCTGGTAAATGACCAAAGGCTGCAGAAGAGCATGCACGACTTTTTGAATTACCTAAAAACTTATCAAAAGGAGAAGTTTAATAAATGCTGCCAGATAATGCTGGAAACAACCCTAAAATACAGCGGGGATCTTAATCAGACGCAGCTTACCAGCCTTCAGAGTTTTTTTATGGAGTTAGACGATAAATACCTGGCTGATGTTCTTTGGAACAAGTTATCCATTGATGATGATTTCGGGCCGGTCGGCCTGAGGTTATTTTCCCAGCTTACCAATCAGGATAAGCATAAGACAATAATCTCCAATATCTTTAATAAGACCAGAGATGTTGCGTCGGCCGGTGGGGCATCTAAGATAAAGGATAAGATAGAAAAATTGTTTTCCTCTTCGGATAATATCAAGATCCCGGAGATCTATCAGAATATGCTTTCTGCCCTGCGGGAAAATAGCGCCTCTGAAGATAAGATCGGCTTTGATCGGGATCAGGTTGAGTTTAATTACCGCCGGATCATTTTAAACCTTATAATGGAGGAAAAGAATAATGACGCGCTTCTGATGTTTTTAAATAAGGTGATGGAAGTCTGGGATGTGATCGTTGCCAGACAGGATTTTGAGTATCTTAAGAATTTAACGGAAGTCTCAAGGCGCAAGGTCCAAGAAGATCCATCCTGCAAGCGCGTTTTTAAAGAATTAGATAGCCAGATCGTAAGTTTTGTGGAAAAAGCGGTATTTGAACAGCCGTTTAATCAGGGTATCAAGCCGTTGATCCAGGGCATCGAAAAAAGTTCGTCCGGCTATGAATTTTATCTGGACAAAATATTTAAAGAGAGAAAATTTAACCAGTTTGCCTTAAGCCTGTTTTTCAGGTTTTTCCCCGGGGACCTGGAAAAATTCTGTAATAAATTAGAGCAGAGTAAATCCGACATAGATTTATTGGTCAATCTGATAGAGGATTTAAAACAGGTTAATTCCTCGGTATCCCTAGATGTGTTGAAATATTTATATTTTTCCTGCAACGAATACATAAAAATAGAGGCGCTGCGGGCAATGCAGGAATGCTCAAATTATAATAAAGAGTTCCTTTTATCAATTATTGCCAAGGAAAACGCTGCCTTAAAGAAAGTGGCCCTGCAGGTTATAATGCGGGATAAAGAACTGGTGAAAGAGGCGTTAAGTGAGCTTCTGGATATCCCCAGCCCTTTTGGCAAAAACAACGGCGTTCTTATAGAGAATATTTCAGTGGTTGAAGATATTGAATTAAAAGAGGCAGGTGTTTTCCTCGCTAGCTTCTCCAAAAAAAGGTTTTTTTGGAATAGGGCTTTAAGGATAAAAGCGAAAGAAGTCCTGCAAAAGTGGAATGTTGGAAAAAATTGAAAACGCGTTAAAGGATCTGGTATCTTTGTTGCAGGTAATAAAGCTTTACACTGCCGCCCACCCCCGTTTTAGAAAATTTCTGGATAAGTCCTTTGAAAGCCTAAAAAATATATTTATTAATCAGCAGGAAGTAGTGATCGGTATTGTGGGGGATGAGTTTGTTTTTGAAAAAGAAATCTTTTTTGAGTTCAGCAAGATAGCTAAACCGATAATCGACTATTTAAGAGCTAGGGGAGTGGAGAAGATTATTTTCTCCAGCGGCGTACAGAAAGAAGAACTGGAAAAATTTGTTGAGTTTTTAGCGATTGATCTTGATAAGGAAGAAACGAGGAAGAACTCGCAGGAGGCGTTGTATCTGGCAGGGGTGAGGAATATAGCTTTAGGTAAACTTGGTTCATCCGGGGCCGGCGATACCATCAGCGCGGCGGCGGAAAAATCAATCAGTTACCTTAGCCTTTATGAGAGTTCCCTGGGCCAGGTAACGGATTCTTTGGATAGTGTTCTGGGTGAGCAGAATATTAATTACCTGTCTTTGAGATTCGCGATAAACAATATCGCGGAAAATATGGCTGTTAGATATAACGAGATACTAAAACTTATCACCATCAAGCGTTATGATGCCGGGACATTTATTCACCTTCTAAATGTTTCTATTCTGTCGATGTATTTTTCAACCAGGTTGGGTTTCTCTAGGGAAGATGTGTTGGATGTCGGCACGGCCGCGTTATTCCATGATATCGGTAAACTCTTTATTTCCCGTAAAATCATTAAGAAGACAGATAAGCTTACTGAAGATGAATTTAAAAATATAAGGAGTCATTCGTTTCTGGGCGCCCGTCTTCTTTTAAGGCAAGCTGAAACTATTGGGATACTGCCGGTAATCGTCGCTTTTGAGCATCATATGAGGCAGGACGCGAAAAGCTACCCTAAGCCTTATTTTCCCTATGTGCCGCACATTGCCTCTGTGATTGTATCCATCTGCGATGTATATGATGCCTTGGCCCAGAGAAGGAGCTACAAAGCGGATTATTCGCCGGATGTTATTTATGACCTGATGAATAAAGATAAGAATAGATTTTTCCAGCCCAAGTTGGTAAGCAAGTTTTTTTCTATAATGGGAGTCTGGCCGGTAGGAACAATAGTTACTTTAAATGGCGGCAGGATTGCTATAGTCAGAGAGGAGAATGAAGACAATGCCTCTTTGCCTAAAGTCGAGGTCATGTATCCTCCTTCAAAAAGAGGTCTTATGGATCTAAGCTTAAATCAGGAAAGCGATTGGATAGAGTCTTTTGTGAATCCTTTAAGGCAGGGAAAAGATTTTTTAAACATGGTCTAGTAAACATGCGGTTTGAAAAAACCTTGACTTATAATGCTATTGTTGGTAGTATAATTTAAAATAAATCCACCAGAAAGGCGTAAAAGATAATGCATGATTTGAATTTTCAAAAAGAGGATTTTTCCGAGAAAGAAAGGCGTAATATCGATATACTGGAGATACTTAGAAGGCGCGGGCCTATAAGCCGGCCGGATATCTCTAAAGAGATAGGTATCAATGTGGTGACCATCTCTAATTATATAGATGATTTTATTAAACATAACTTTGTTCATGAGAAAGAGTTAGATCGTTCAGAAGGTGGAAGGCGGCCGACGCTCTTAGATTTAAATCCCCAGGGTGGTTATGTTATTGGGATTGGTTTAAACCTGATGAATATGGTCGGGCTTTTGGTGGATTTAAAAGGGAATATCATTACTAAAACTCAGATTGCTAGGCCTCGGGCTTCAGTTAATGAAATTGCCGAGTGCCTCCTGGAGCTTATTCGGGAGATCTTGAGGCGTTCCAAGGAATACGCGGCTAATATTAAAGGTATAGGCGTAGGCATGGCCGGTCTTATTAATAAGGAAGATGGTTCCATACATTGGCCGCAAAAAATGGATCATTATTATACTTACGCCTCAGTTGATTTATCGTTTAGGGAATTAATCGAAAGGGAATTTAACCTACCCACCTTAATTGAAAATGACGCTACCAGCGCCTGTTTCGGCGAGCACTGGTTCAGCATGGATTCCAATATTAAAGATCTTATTTATATGTTTTCCGGGGTAGGCTGCGGCATGATGATCAATGGTCAGATCTACCGGGGCGCCCAGGGTTACGCGGGCGAGGTAGCTATTTATAATTATAAGGAGCAGGATCTTTTTAGCTGTTCAAGCGGAAATCCCTGTTTTATTAAACGCTGGGAGATGGATTTGGGTATAGTTGAACACGCGAAGAAGATACTGGCTATAGATAAAGAGGCGGCAGAAAGTTTTTTTAAACTAACTTCTTCTAATATTGAAAATGTTGATCTAAAAAGCGTATTTATCGCTAACCGCGCTAAAAATGAGATCGCGATTTCTGCTTTAGACGCCGCGGCCAAGAGGTTAGGTATAAAAGTAGCTTCTTTAGTAAATATGCTTAATCCTCAGATTGTAGTTATCGGTGGCGGGCTAGAAGACGCCGGGGATGATTTTTTAAATAAACTAACCCTGGTGGTAAAAGACTGGTCATTCAGGGAGATTACTGAAGGTTTAAAGATTGTTTATTCCCAACTCAGGGAGAATGCTGTCGCTTTAGGAGCCGCCGGATTGGTGATGCAGAGGGTATTCGCTCAAATGGAATAAGAAAGGGAGGTTTTATATTATGCCACAGAAAATAAAATTTATTATAATCGGTCTGGCGGTTATATTAGTGATCAGTCTTTTTATTAATCTGCAGGTTATGGTTTCCAAACAGACGGTAGAACGCGATAGGGATGTTTTACAAAATGAGAAGGCCGGTCTGCTTACTAAGATCGATAGCACCTTAAAGGATAATAAACGTCTGGAAGATAAGATTAACCTTATGAATAAAGATATGGAAAAACTTGTCCGGGATTTAGATAGGGCCGCAAAGGATAAATCCGATGTCCAGAGAAGATATGATAATTTAAGCAAGGAAAGAGATGCCTTGGCGGAGCAGTTAAAGAGTCGTCCCGTGGAGGTAGAACAAAGGGAAATCAAAGAAGAAGTGTTCAGGCCGGTTTCTACTACCGCTACTACCGAAGATACATATTGGGCGGGGATATTAAAGGCCAAGGCCGATTTAGAGCTAAAATTAAATAATCTGCGTAATGAATTAAGAATCGATAAGATTACCAATGAAAAACTGCAAAGGGAAAAAAGTTCTTTAAGTCTGGAATTGAAAAACCTAGAAATGCAAAATACCGATATTAAGCGCCAGCTTGAATATAACTATCAGGTAACAGACGCCCTGACCCAGGAGTTAGTCAGGGAGAAAAATGATAAGATTAAGATTCAGGAAGAAATAAAGGTTTTAAGGAGCGATAGCGCAAGTTTGCGTCGTCAGATAGAGGGAGTTTCTGTGCGCAAATCCAGGTTGGAAGAAAAAGTGGCCGAGTTAGAGGTAAAAAATAGCGAGCTTGAGCGTAGTTTGAATAAAACTCAAAGCCAGCAGTCAGTCCAGGCAGATGTATTAAAGCAGCAGATAGGCCAGGATAAGCAGGAAAGAAGAGAGTCAGTAGAATTGCCGCCGATAGTAGTGCGCCCGCAAAAAGAGGTTTCTTTATCGTTGGTAAATAATATCCAAAATGGCAAGATCTCCTTAGTTAATAGAGAAAATAAATTTGTGATCATGAGTTTGGGCGAAGAGTCAGGGGTTAAGGTTGGTGATGTATTTAAGGTATATAGGGCAAATAAGGAGATCGCCACTATCGAAGCGATCAGGGTTCGCCAAGATATAACTGCCTGTGATATTAAAAATGAATCCACGCCTATCGCCATAGGTGATATAGTTTTAAGGTAATGACCCGGCCAAAAAAAACTAATTCTAAAAATACCTCGATCAAAGATGTTGCCCGTTTATCCGGAGTATCTATTAGCACAGTCTCGCGGGTAATTAATAAATTCCCTTCAGTTAAAGAGAAACACCGGATCAAGGTCCTGGAGGCAGTAAGTGAGCTTAAATTCCAGCCATCGGTTTTTGCCCAGCGCCTAGCAACCGGCAGGAGCAATGTTGTAGCCCTGGTAATACCGCGCTATGAAGGAATGTTTTATTCTTTTTATGTCCTCGAATTGATCCGCGGCATCGGGACCCTCTGTGAGGCGTTAAAATTAGATTTATTATTGCATATTATTGATAGCAAACTGTCTTTTAACTTCAAAGGCATAGGAGGGATAATTTTCGCGGATATTATCGCTAACCGGCATCAGGTTGAGGAGGCCTTAGATAGTTCAATACCTCTAGTGGTAATTAATAATAATGTTTTAGATTTAGAAGTAACTTGTCTGTCTTTGGATAATCAGGGGGGGGCTTTAAAGGCAGTTGAGTATTTGATAGGTCTGGGGCATAAGAAAATCGCCCATATTTCGGGAGATATGATTACCCAGGCCGCGGTCCAGCGCCTAGATGGATATAAGCAGGCTTTAAAAAAGAGTAAAATTTCACTTTCGGATGATTATATAATCAAGACTGATTATTCCCGGGGCCAGGCAAGAACGGCCGCGGAAAAATTGATCACAATGCAGGAACGGCCGACAGCGGTCTTTGTAGCTTCAGATTCTATGGCCCTTGAGGTAATGACGGTAGCCATGGAAGCGGGTCTGAAGATTCCGGCGGATTTATCAGTAGTTGGTTTTGATGATAACCCGTCAGGGCTCTATGGTCCGGTATCCCTTACTACTGTGAGGCAGCCTCTAGTAAAGATGGCCCAGGACGCAGTAAAGGAATTAAATATTCTTATTGATCCCAAGCAAGAGCATAAAGTAAAAAAAATTGTGATACCTACGGAATTGGTGATCCGTGAATCTTGTAGTACGTTAAAATAATTTGCCTTTCCAATAGCCTCTCTTCTTTAGAGGCTTTTATACAATTTATAGTGCCCCTCGTGGAAAAATATACCATATATTGTATTTTCTTATTGACAAGTCTTGGTCTTGAGGTTATACTTAGTTTTCGTAAGTAGGATAATTTTTTTAATCTGTTTTTATTTTTTTATGGAGGTAAGATAATGTCGCTTAAACTTTCCGAGAATTCCCTCAAAGTTTTAGAGAGAAGGTACTTAAAAAGAGATGCTAATGGCTTGGTCGTAGAAACCGCCGAAGATATGTTTAGAAGAGTCGCTCAGGCAATAGCCGAAGCCGATAGAAAATATGACTTAAAAGAAGAAGAGATTTCTAAAATTGCTGATGATTTTTACCGGGTTATGATCGCCTTGGAATTTATCCCAAATTCTCCCTGTCTTATGAATGCTGGAAGAGAGCTAGGCCAGTTGAGTGCCTGTTTTACTTTGCCGATCTGCGATTCAATGGAATCGATATTTGAGACCTTAAAAGCGACCGCCATGATCCACAAGTCCGGCGGAGGAACAGGATTTTCCTTTTCTCGGATCCGGCCTAAGAATTCAGTAGTGAAATCTACCGGCGGTGTCGCCTCAGGCCCGGTTTCTTTTATGAAGGTTTATGACGCGGCTACTGAAGCAGTTAAGCAGGGTGGCACGCGCAGGGGCGCGAATATGGGGATCTTAAGAGTAGACCACCCCGATGTTTTAGAGTTTGTAACCTGTAAGGAGAGCAATAAAGAGATTAATAATTTTAATATTTCGGTCGCGATCACCGATGATTTTATGAAGAGATTAGAGAATAACCAGGAACACGATTTAGTGGACCCTCATTCCAATGAATTAGTTAAAAGGGTGCGGGCCCGGGAGGTTTTTGACCTAATCGTTAAACAGGCGCATAAAAACGGGGAACCTGGAGTTTTGTTTATTGATAAGGTTAATCAGGATAACCCTACTCCTAAATTAGGCAAGATCGAAAGCACCAACCCTTGCGGCGAACAGCCGCTTTTGCCTTATGAGAGCTGCGATCTGGGTTCAATAAATCTGGACCGGATGTATAAAAAAGCAGGCTTAAATTATGAGATTGATTGGGAGAAATTAAAAGAAGTAACCCATTTGGCAGTGCATTTCCTGGATAACATAATAGATGTAAACAGATATCCTATACCGGAGATCGAAAAAGCGACTAAGCTGACCCGTAAGATCGGATTAGGGGTAATGGGCTGGTCTAGCCTTTTAATCCGGATGGGCGTACCTTATAATAGTAATGAGGCAGTGTATTTAGGCGAGAAGGTAATGTCTTTTATTCTTAACGAGGCTTTTTCTGAGTCTGAAAGTTTAGCCGGGAAAAAAGGCGTATTCCCGGCTTTTAAAGGAAGTATTTATGATAAAAAAGATGCAGGAAGGAAGCTGCGTAATGCTACTCTGACTACTATAGCACCTACCGGAACCATCAGTATTATTGCCGGTCCTTGCTCTTCAGGGATTGAACCTTTGTTTGCTATAGTTTATTACCGCAATGTAATGGATAACGATAAGCTGGTAGAGATAGATCCTTTTTTTGAAGAGATAGCCAAAGAGAGAGGGTTTTATAGCCGGGAATTAATGGAGAAGATCGCTGAAACAGGCTCAGTTAAAGATATTGAAGGCGTTCCTGAGGATGTAAAGAAGGTATTTGTCACCGCCCATGATATAGCCCCGGAATGGCATGTTAAGATGCAGGCGGCATTTCAGAAATATGTGCATAATGCCGTATCTAAAACTGTTAATTTCCATCATGATGCTACTATAGAAGAAGTCAGAAAGTCTTATCTTTTAGCTTACGAGTTGGGGTGCAAAGGTATTACTATATACCGCGACCGCAGCCGTGAAGAGCAAGTATTAAATATTGCCCACAAAGATAAAAAAGAAGTCAAAGAAATAGTTTTGCCTATTAATGAAATTGCCCCCCGTCCGCGCCCGGAAGTTATTATCGGTACCACGACCAAGGTTGCCACTGGATGTGGAAATCTTTATGTTACCATAAACATTGATGAAGAAGGCAATCCCTTTGAGTTGTTTACCCAGATGGGCAAGGCTGGCGGCTGCGCCGCTTCTCAGCTTGAGGCGATCGGCAGGCTGGTATCTTTGGGTTTTCGTTCTGGCATAGAAGTAAAATCGATTATTGAGCAGTTACGTAATATCCGTTGCCCTTCCCCATCTTGGGAGAAGGGCCAGCGTATCTTCTCTTGTGCTGACGCTATTGCCCGCGTAGTTGAGAAGAGGCTGATAAATAGACAAGTCATACCTTCCGCCATAACAGTCGCTGAGCTGGCAATGAAGCATTCCCATAATGAAGAAGTTGTCCTGGATAAAGCAGTCCATGGCGGGGATATCGTCGGAGTATGCCCGGATTGCGGCGGCGCGCTGCGTCATGAAGAAGGCTGCGTTAAGTGCCAGGCCTGCGGATATTCCAAATGTTAGCCTAGGGCCAATTGAAAAAGATATTATACATAATCTTAGACGGCTTAGGTGATCTGCCTATCAAAGAACTAGGCAAGAGAACTCCGCTTGAAGCAGCATTAACTCCCAACTTAGACCGTTTGGCTCAAACCGGAATAACCGGTATTGTTTATCCCTTGGGTAAAGATATTGCTCCCGAATCTGATGCCGCGGTAATCAGCCTTTTAGGTTACGATGTCTTAAAATATTATACCGGAAGAGGGCCTTTAGAGGCCTTTGCTGAGGGCTTAAGTATTGTTGATGGAAATTTAGCCCTAAGAGTTAATTTTGCTACCGCGGTTGACGGCGGTTTAACTATTAAAGACCGCAGGGTAGGCCGAAGTTTAACCCCAGAGGAAGCTGATAACTTAACCAAAGAGATAAATTCTAAAGTCATCCTCTCCAATGCTACTTTTGAATTCAAAAATACTGTCGGGCATAGAGGGGTATTGGTAATCAGGGGAATGCATTCAAGTTTATCCGGATATATCACTAATACCGATCCTGCTTATGCCAGGGATAATTTATTCGGGCAGGCCTTAGATAAATTCCAGGATGTTATCCAGGAATCCAAGCCTATGCCGGGGTATGAGAATTCATTGGAAGCAATTGAGGCGGCCGGACTTTTAAATGAATTTACTCAGAAATCCCATCAGGTTTTAAATAATTCGACTATTAATAAAAAAAGAGTTTTCTGTAATCTGCTACCGGCAAATATAATCCTCTGCCGTAGCGCTGGAGATTCTCTTCCAAAATTACCTATTTTAAGTAGTTTATACAATAATTTAAAAATGGGCTGTTTTGTGGAGATGCCGGTTGAAAGAGGTATCGCCCTTTTAACCGGGATGGATATAGTCGATATACCTTCATCTACTGGACACCTGGATGTTGATTATCCGGTTTGGGTCAAGGTGATCCTGGATGCGTTAAATCGTTATGATGGCTTATATATCCACATTAAGGCTCCAGATGAGCCTGGGCATGACGGCGATTTTATTAAGAAGAAAGAAATAATTGAAATGATCGATAAGTTTTTTTTCGCTAATCTTATTTCTAAAATTAATTTACGTGATTTTATCGTGTGTATCAGTGCCGACCACTCTACCCCTTGCGTTAAGAAAGCCCATTCTCAAGAGCCGCTGCCTTTGGTTATCTGCGGCTCAGGGATTCCGCCCGATGGCTCTTTAAGTTTTTCTGAAAAGGCCGCTAAGCTTGGCTCTCTCGGAGAACTTCAAGGCAGCCAGGTAATGCCCCTCCTTTTAAAATATGCCACCCAGCTCAGGGACGGTTCTCGAAACAAAGCTAAAGTGTCCCCTTAAATCGAGAATAAATTATCTAAAAGCGGCCATTTTTCTTTTCTGGCATAATAACTGCTCCAGCGATATATGTCTATTTGGGTAACTAAAGATGCTCTTATTGGGTTATTCTCTATATAATCTATGCATTGCAATAAGTAGTTATCTTTTTGTATGACCTTGCTCTTAAACCTATCTTGCCATAAATGACCTACTATATTATATTTCTCGTTGAAATATAAGGTATAGCTTAGGTTTAAACCGCGCATAAGTTTATTTAGATTGGTCTTTTTGGGGACATCCATGAGAAGATGTATATGGTTAGGCATTAAACAGAAACAATATAGTTTAGTTTTAAAGCGTTGTTTATATTTTTGTAACAGATATAAATATTTCTCATAGTCGGTAGATTCTCTAAAAACACATTGTTTTTGATTTCCCCTTGTGATAATATGATAAGCGGTATTATCCATAGTCAATCTGGCAATTCTTGGCATATCTATCACCTCCTTAATATAATAGACGGTTAAACTATAAATTTCTAACAAAAAAATATTAAAAAAAGGGACACTTTAGCTTCAGCTTCAGAACCGTCCCTGAATTTAAATTATGGATTACGACGTTATAATTATCGGTGCTGGGCATGCCGGAATTGAAGCGAGTTTAGCCAGTTCCCGCATGGGCTTGCGTACGCTCTTAATTACTTTAGATGCCCAGGCAATTGGCAGGATGAGCTGTAATCCGGCGATCGGCGGAGTAGGCAAAGGCCAGCTAGTTAAAGAGATCGATGCTATAGGCGGTGAAATGGCCAAAGCAGCTGATGAATGCGGAATTCAATTCCGGATCCTTAACGCTTCCAAGGGCGCGGCAGTGCAGTCTTCCCGGGCTCAGATAGATATGTATCAATATGAAGATTATATGCGGGAGATAATCGCAAGGCAAAAAAACCTTAGTATAAAAGAAGCCCAGATAAAGAAATTAATAATTGAGAATAATACAGTAAGGGGAGTGATTACTGATAAGAATGAAGAAATTTCAGCAGATTGCGTAGTTATCTCTCCAGGTACTTTTTTAGATGGCCTTATCCATGTAGGGTTAAACCATTATTCTGGCGGCAGGATCAATGAACCGGCTGCGCTAGGCCTTTCGGATAGCTTAAAAAAATCAGGATTTAGCCTTTTAAGGTTTAAAACCGGCACCTGCGCGCGTTTAAACAAGGATACAATAGATTTTTCCCGCCTTATTATTCAACAAGGGGACAAACACCCTAAGCCGTTTTCTTTTTCAACTCATAAGATAATCCGTAAACAAGTCCCTTGTTATATTACTTATACCAATGAAGCTACTCATAAGATCATTCTAGATAATTTAAATCGCTCTCCGCTTTATGCCGGTAAGATCAAAGCTACAGGAGTAAGATACTGCCCGTCAATTGAAGATAAGATCGTAAAATTTAAAGATAGGCCAAGGCATCAGGTTTTTCTAGAACCTCAAGGCTTAGATACGAAAGAGATTTATCCTAACGGTATATCTACTAGCCTTCCTGAAGATGTTCAATTAAAATTGATCCGTTCTATTGAGGGTTTGGAAAGGGCTGAGGTTATCCGGTTTGGTTATGGGATCGAGCATACTGTGGTTGAGCCGACTCAAGTTTATCCGAGCCTGGAGACCAAGCTGATTAAAAATCTTTACTTGGCCGGACAGATCAACGGCACCACTGGTTACGAGGAAGCGGCAGCTCAAGGGCTGATCGCCGGTATAAATGCCGCTTTAAGAGCGAAAAAAGAGGAACCAATCATCCTGGATCGCTCCACAAGCTATATCGGGGTATTAATCGACGACCTGACTACTAAGGGTACTAATGAGCCCTACCGGATGTTTACCTCACGAGTGGAATACCGTTTGATTTTACGCGAGGATAATTCCGACTTACGTTTAAGAAAGATCGGTTATAAGTTAGGATTAGTCTCTAAAGAAGATTATTTAAATACTGAGGAGAAGATAAAAGATATTACTAAGGGGATTTCTTTTTTGAAAACTACTCAATTAAAACCATCTATAGAAATAAACCGGCTTTTATCTGACCTAAAGACAGTTATATTAAAAAGAAGTATTAGTTTAGAGCAGCTTTTAAAAAGACCACAGGTGAACCTTTCGGATTTAAAGGTTTTAGATTGTTTAGCAAAGGATATTCCTGAATCTGCTTGGGTTCAAGCGGAAATTGAGGTAAAATATGAAGGGTTTATAAAAAGGCAACTGGTTGAGGTGGAGAAGTTTAAAAACCTGGAAAAAATTAAAATCCCGGTTGATTTAGACTATGCGCAGATCCAGAGTCTCTCCCGGGAGATAAAAGAGAAACTAAATAAATTTAAGCCTATTAATTTGGGGCAGGCTTCCCGGATATCCGGGGTTACTCCGGCTGCGATCTCCATGCTGATGGTTTATCTTCGGAGGATAGACTAGATATAGGTACAGGTGTAGGTAAAGAAAAACATAATTCTTTCCGCTTTACCTCTACCTCTACCTTTACCTTTATTATTATGGACAATAAGTTTAATGATTACAATAAACTCAAGAAGTATGCCCTAGATGGCGGAGCAGACCTATTTGGCATAGCTGATATCAGTAGTATTAAAAAAGATTTTCTGCTTTCGGGTAATTCTTTAAAAAAACTGGATAAGGCAATTTGTCTGGGGGCGAGATTATCAAATGCTGTTTTGCAGGAGATTATTGACGCACCGAACCGTTTGTATTTTCATCATTATAAAACAGTTAATGCTTTTTTGGATCAGTTAGCCTTAAAGGTTTGCAATTATATTCAGAAAAAAGGATACCTAGCTTTGCCCATACCAGCCTCTCAAATAGTTGATTGGCAAAATCAATTAGCCCATCTTTCTCATAGGGCAGTCGGCGTCCTGGCTGGTCTGGGCTGGATAGGTAGGAATAATTTATTAATAACTAAAGAATTGGGTAGTCAATTTAGATTAGTGACAATTCTTACGGATATGCCTTTAAAAGTGAATGAGCCTGTTAAAGATGATTGCGGAAAGTGTCGTCTTTGTGTAGAAGTATGCCCGGCTAAAGCGATAAAAGAACATCCCGGGGATTTTGATTTTGCCAGGTGTTTTGAGAAATTAAAGGAATTCCAGAAAGCTCGGCTGGTTGACCAGTATATCTGTGGCGTCTGTGTCAAGGCCTGTAAAGGCCGAATTTAATTCCGCATAATAAATATTAGTGGGTCCTGCCCAAAGGAGGCAGTTCCTTTAGCCCCTTTCGCCCGTGTGGATCCTCCCAGTCGCCGCCATCCTTTGGTCGCCCGCTAAAATAATAGAGGTAAAATATGAAAACTATGATATATTATTTTTCGGCTACTGGGAATTCTTTGAAAGTGGCCAGGGACCTGGCCCAGGAGTTAGGCGGGGCGCAAGTTTATCCAATTACTAAAGCATTAAAAGAAAATCAGGATGAGATTTATGACACAATAGGGATAGTTTATCCGGTTTATATGTTTGGCTTACCTCTTATTATAGTCAATTTTCTAAAAACAATTAAAATAAAACCCGAGGCTTATGTTTTTTCAGTGGCTACCTTGGGAGGCGCTCCTGGCAGGGCGCATTCTCTGGCAAAAAAAATACTTAGCAAGCGGGATATAGAATTAGCCGCGGGTTTTTCAGTGCGTATGCCAGGTAATTATACTCCGCTTTATGGAGCTATGTCCGGTGAGCAGCAGGAAAAAATGTTTGCTGATGAAAACATCAAGATCAAAGAGATAGCTGAATATATCGGTGCGCAAAAACGCGGGTTTTTTGAAGAAGGGCCATTTCTAATAAATTTAGTGCTTTATAAGTTATTATATTGGGGAGGGGCGCGTCAGATTTCTGTGTCGGATAAAGGTTTCTGGGTTAATGACACTTGCACTAAATGCGGGCTTTGCGAAAAAGTCTGTCTGGTGGTAAACATCCAGTTAAAAGAGGGGAAACCAGAATGGCTGCATAATTGCCAGCATTGCATGGCTTGTCTTCAATGGTGTCCGGTAGAAGCGATACAATACAAAAAGTCTACGATCGGAAGAAGACGTTACCGGCATCCTGGAATTACCGCTCAGGATATAATAGGGCAGAGATAAATCCAATTAAGGCTATCGAGGGTAGTTTGATATAAAAAATTAATATCTTAGTAAGGGGGAAAGCATTATGATTAAAAAGATATTCTTAGTTTTACTTATGGCTTTATTTTTCAAACCTGTTTTTGCCGCCAGGGATAAGAATTCCATCCAAATAAAGGGTTCGGATACCATGGTGAATTTGGGTCAGGCCTGGGCTGAAGAATATATGAAGATAAACCCAGCTGAATTTATCGCGGTTACCGGAGGAGGATCGGGTACCGGCCTATCCAGCCTGATCAGCGGGACCTGCGCTATCGCAATGTGTTCCAGAAATATTAAAGAAAAGGAAATCGCTTTGGCTAAGCAAAAAGGAGTTATTCCTTTTGAGATTAAAGTAGCTCTGGATGGCTTGGCTGTAGTAGTGAGTCCTAAAAATCCAGTGAGCAAGCTCACTTTGGACCAACTGGCTCAGATTTTTACCGGTCGGATCACTAATTGGAAAGAAATAGGGGGAGAAGATAAAAAAATAGTTATTTTATCCCGTGAGGTAAATTCCGGGACTCATGTTTATTTTAAAGAACACGTGTTAAGGAGGAATGATCCTAATTCAAGGGAGGAATTTTCTTCCGGCGCGCTGATGCTTTCTTCTTCCCAGGCGATTGCTGATGAGGTAGCCGGAAACCCGTCTGCGATAGGTTATTATGGCATGGGATATATTAGTAATAAGCAAAAGGCGGTCAGGGTAGCTAAGGATGAATTGTCTGAATATATAGCTCCTAGCGTTGATAATGTTATCAGCGGTAAATACCCGATATCCCGGCCGCTTTTTTTATATTCTAATGGCCAGCCGAAGGGGATATTAAGTAAATTTGTTGATTTTATTCTTTCCAAAGAAGGCCAGGAGATAGTTATTAAGACAGATTTTGTTCCAGTTAAATAAAACATAAATCAGGGACGGTTCTCAAGTAAATCAGGGACGGTTCTCAAGCCAAAGCTAAACTGTCCCCTTTAAGGGGACAGTTTAAGATTAAGTTGAGAACCGTCCCTGCACTACAACAGAATGCGCAAACTTAAAGAATTTGTAATTGAAAATATCATATTTCTCTGTGGAGTGCTCTCTATAATCTTCGTGGGACTGATTTTCCTCTTTCTTTTGAAGGAAGGGCTATCCTTATTTAAATTTATAAGTCCCGGTAGTTTCCTTTTTGGTAAAAGTTGGTATCCTATCTCTGAGCCTGCCCAATTAGGCATATTACCTCTAATTTTAGGTTCGCTTATAGTTACCCTGGGGGCGGCAGTAATTTCTATGCCTATAGGGGTTGCCTGCGCTGTATATATCGCCGAAGTAGCTCCTGCGAAGACCAAAGAGGTGTTAAAGTCTGGAATAGAATTATTAGCCGCTATACCCAGCGTGGTCCTGGGATTCATCGGTATGGTAACTCTTGTCCCTTTAGTAAAGAATATTTTCCATCTTCCAACTGGCTTAACTGCCTTTTCAGGTTCAATAATGTTGGCATTTATGGCTATGCCGACTATTGTTTCTATTGCCGAAGACGCTCTTTATTCTATCCCCAAGTCTTATAAAGATGGGGCTTTGGCTTTAGGGGCTACCCAGTGGCAGTTTATCTATCGGGTGATGCTTCCGGCAGCCTCAAGTGGCATACTTGCCGCTGTGATGCTGGGGTTAGGCAGGGTGATCGGCGAAACTATGGCAGTAATGATGATTACTGGGAATGCTGCGGTAATACCGCAAAGCATTCTTGTGCCTGTCCGAACTTTAACCGCGACTATAGCCGCGGAGATGGGGGAGGCAGTAGTGGGCAGTGAGCATTACTTTGCTCTTTTTGCCGTGGGGATAGTTTTATTTGTGATTAGTTTCGCTATTAATGTAACTGCGGATTTATTTCTGCATAAGAAAAAATAATGCATAATTCCCAAAGAACTCAGAAAATAGCCTTTGTCTTTTTATTCCTGGCAACACTATTTATAGTGGTTCCGGTCGGCCTGATAGTTGTGATTATTATTCAAAAAGGCCTTCCGGCAATTAACTGGCAATTTCTTTCGGATATGCCTAGGCAGGGGATGCGCGCCGGAGGAATATTTCCGGCTATAGTAGGAACTATGTATTTGGTTGCCGGGGCAATTGTTTTTGCTTTACCTATAGGGCTCTTGGCAGCGATATATTTAAGCGAGTATTCAAAAGACAATTTTCTTAGCCGTCTTATTAAACTTGCCATTGTGAATCTCGCCGGCGTGCCCTCGGTAGTTTATGGTTTGTTTGGCTTGGCTTTATTCGTGATGTTTTTTAAATTCGGAGCTTCAATTCTTTCCGGTTCTTTGACTCTGGGAATTATGATTTTACCTATTATCATTACTGCTTCCCGGGAAGCCATGGAGAGCGTGCCTGGTTCTTTCCGGGAAGTAAGTTTATCTTTGGGAGCGAGTAAATGGCAGACTATCCGGTATATAGTCTTACCTAATGCCATTCCCGGTATATTAACCGGGTCAATTTTGGGTTTGGGCCGGGCAGCTGGCGAAACGGCTCCGATACTTTTTACCGTAGCTGCTTTTTATCTGCCGCAGCTTCCTACTTCAATCTTTGACCAGGCCATGGCCCTGCCTTATCATCTTTATGTTATTTCTACTCAGGTGCCGAATGTAGACGAAAAAGTAAGGTATGGGACAGCCCTGGTTTTATTGACTTTGGTTTTATTCATGAATTTAGTAGCAATAATAATTCGCTATAAATTCAGAAAGAAAAAGAAATGGTAACCAAATTTGATATTGAAAATCTAAATATCTGGTTTGGGGAGACTCAGGCGTTAAGGGGCGTCAGCCTTAATATCCGAGCTAATGAGATATTAAGCGTTATTGGCCCGTCCAACAGCGGTAAGACTACTTTTATAAGGATGTTGGACCGGATGAATGAACTCCAATTGAATTTCCGGATGGATGGTAAAGTAGAATTAGATGGAAAAGATGTCAGAAAGATAGATTTAGAGTTTTTACGAAAAAGAGTAGGTATGGTTTTTGCCCTGCCCCTGCCTCTTCCTTTGTCCATATTCGATAATGTGGCTTACGGAGCCAGGATGCACGGCATAACCAACAAAAATAAATTAAAAGAAATAGTCGAGCAGTCATTAAAACAGGCCTTTATCTGGGATGAGGTTAAGGACCGGCTTGGGGTTTCAGCTTATAAATTATCCGGCGGCCAGCAGCAGCGTTTGTGTATAGCCAGGACTTTAGCAGTGGGGCCCGAGGTAATTTTATATGATGAGCCTTGTTCAGGGCTGGATCCTATTTCAACGGCCAAAGTAGAAGAGACTATGTTTAAACTAAAAGAGCAATACACTATAGTCCTAGTGACTAATAACGTAAAACAAGCTGCTCGGGTAGGGGACAGGACTGCTTTTTTCTTGAACGGCGAGCTGGTTGAATTAGACAAGACCGACCTGATATTTACCGCGCCCAAGGATAAACGCACCGATGGTTACATCAGGGGGAAATTCGGATGATTCCTAAAATAACGATCGAAAACCTGAATTTGTGGTATGGCAGCTTCCAGGCCTTAAAAGAAGTAAACGCGCACTTTTTGGAAAAGAGAATTACCGCAATAATTGGGCCTTCAGGATGCGGCAAATCTACTATGCTTCGGGTATTTAACCGGATGAATGATACGATTGAAGGCGTGCGCACAAAGGGGATTATTTTAATCGACGGAGAAAATATTCTTGACACCGGTACTGATTTAGTTGTATTACGTAAAAAAGTAGGCATGGTTTTTCAAAGGCCCAATCCCTTTCCCCTGTCTATATATGAAAATATTGTTTTTGGGCCTAAGGTCCATGGCCTGAATAACAAGTATGATCTAGAACAGGTCGCCGAGTATAGCCTTAAATCGGTTCTTTTGTGGGATGAATTAAAGGATAAATTGAATCATTCTGCCTTTAGTTTATCATTAGAGCAGAAACAGAGGCTTTGTATTGCCAGGCTTATCGCGGTCAAACCGGATATATTGCTGATGGACGAACCATGTTCAACCCTGGACCCTCAGGCGACTTCCAGGATAGAGGAATTAATGCGTGAACTTAAAAACAATTATACTATAATAATAGTTACTCATAATATGCAGCAGGCAGCCCGGGTTAGTGATGATACGGGTTTTATGTTATTGGGAGAATTGATTGAATTTGGTAAAACCGAAGATATCTTTACTAAACCAAAAGACAAACGCACTGAAGATTATATAACCGGAAGATATGGTTAAATAAAATTTACAGTTAACAGTATACAGTTTACAGCTATTAGTTTACAGTTGTAATAGGGCTGTACACTGTAAACGGTAAACTGTAAACTTTTCTCGACCGAAGGGAGAAAACAATGGAGAGGCATTTTGACGAGGAATTGAAAGGATTACATAAGGATATACTTAAGATGGGCGCAATGACTCAGGAAGCGATATTTAAGTCTACCGAAGCCTTGAAATCCTGGGATAAAACCCTGGCCCAGGGGGTAATCGACGCGGATGATAAGATCGATACTCTGGAATTAAATATTGACGAGCTATGTATTGACCTGATCGCCAGGCATCAGCCTATGGCTACGGATTTAAGGTTGATTACTACCGGGATGAAGATCAACGCTGAATTGGAGAGGATTGCGGATTTAGCTGTGGATATTGCCCAAAGAGTCCTGGAGTTGGTGGATAAGCCTATTTTAAAGCCGCTCGTAGATATACCTAAATTATCATTTATCTCCCAGGAGATGGTTAAGGATTCTATTGACGCTTTTGTTAAGAAAGACGCTGGAATAGCTAAGAAAGTAGTTCTATCTGATGCCCGAGCTGATGAACTGCGTAATTTAGTCCAAAAAGAGCTAGTTGAAGATTATATGGCCAAAGACGGTAAGACTGCTGACCGAGCAGTGCCGCTTCTCTTGATTTCCCGACACCTAGAGCGTATCTGCGACCACGCTACCAATATAGCCGAAGATGTGATTTACCTGGTTGAGGCTAAAGTGGTTAAACATCATCTTGAAGAACTCGATTAAGGCTTTTAATATCCCCTTGACCCCACCTATTTCGTGTTATATAATCTTTGAGTCAGTTTAATCATCTTTTATCCCATGAAAAATAAGATAATTAATTGGATGAGAAGTCAGCTAAAATCTAGCTGGGCTAAAGGCTTAGTTTTTGGCCTTTCTGGAGGTATAGACTCGGCAGTAGTGCTGGCTTTGGCTAAAGAAGCGGTAGGCAAAGATAAGGTTTTAGCTTTGTGTTTACCCTGTCACAGCCACCGGGAGCATTTAGATGATGCTAGGCTGGTAGCCAGGAAATTTGGCATTAAAACTAAGGTTATAGACCTGTCAAATACTTATGATAGTTTGATAAAGGCTCTGCCTAAGGCTGGTAAAATGGCTATTTCAAACCTTAAGCCGCGTTTAAGAATGCTTACTTTATATTATTTTGCCAATAAATTTAATTACCTGGTTTGCGGCACAGGAAATAAGTCGGAGTTTATGGTTGGTTATTCTACTAAATATGGGGATAGCGGAGTGGATATTTTACCCATAGGGGATTTATTAAAGAGCCAGGTCAGGGAATTGGCCCGGGAACTAAATATACCCGAATCCATAATTATCAAACCTCCTACTGCCGGGTTATGGCCGGGACAGACTGATGAAGGAGAGCTGGGTATTACTTATCGGGAGTTAGACGATATTCTCTGGGCAATGGAGAATAAAAAAAGGCAGATATTGCCCAGTAAGCAGGTTAATAAAGTTAAAGGAATGATTAGGCATTCAGAACATAAGAGGCTGATGCCAAAGATATGTTACTTATAAGTAACATATAAATTACAAAATACAAGTTACAAATTACAAGCAAGCTCCAATTACGAAATTACAATATAATTATTTAGTTTATGTTTTGGATATTGTAACTTGGAATTTGTTTGTAATTTGGAATTTGGAATTTAACTTTATATGGGGGGGAAAGAAACCATGGATGAGATACTGGAGATATTGGAAAATGATGGCCGGACCACTCCGGAAGAAATAGCCAAAATGCTTAAACTTAAGCCTGCCGCGGTTAAAAAAGCGATCAAGAATTATGAGAAAGAAGGAGTGATTTTAAAATACAAAGCAGTTATAAATCGGGAATTAGTCCGAGACGCTGATGCTGAAGCCAGGGCTCTGATCGAGGTCAATATTACTCCCCAGAAAGACGTGGGTTTTGATAAAATTGCCGAGAGAATCTATTCTTTTCCCGAAGTCTCCAGTTGTTATCTTATTTCTGGGACCTATGATTTATTAGTTATAGTGGAAGGAAGAAATATACATGAGGTATCCAGATTTGTGGCTGAGAAATTATCTTGCTTGGAGAATGTCCGGGGCACAGTAACCCATTTTTTACTTAGGAAATACAAAGAAAACGGGGTAATTTTAAAACACAAGGAAGTAAATAAGAGAATCGCTATTTCATATTAAACCTTCTTCCACCCCGTAGGTGGAGCCCACCTACGGGGTGGATATGGTTAGGTAGAAAAATGAAAATATCTAAAATAGTGGAAAAGATGAAGCCTTCAGGAATAAGGGCATTTTTTGACTTAGTCTTAGGCATGAAGGATGTTATATCTTTAGGAGTGGGTGAACCGGATTTTGTTACTCCCTGGCAGATCCGCGAAGCCGGGATAACTTCTCTTGAGCAGGGCTTTACTTCTTATACCTCGAATAAGGGTCTTTATAAATTAAGGTTGAGCATAGCCCAGCATTTGAAGAGCAGGTATGGTCTGGTTTATTCCCCGGAAGATGAAATCTTAATTACTGTCGGTGTCAGCGAGGCAAAAGATTTATCCTTGCGCGCAATCCTTAATCCGGGAGATAAGGTTTTAATTCCCAGCCCCAGCTATGTTTCTTATGGCCCGTTAGTAGAATTAGCCGGCGGAATACCAGTGTATATTGATACCCGTAAAGACGGATTCAAGTTATCTCCTAAAGCCATTGAAAAGATTATAGATAAAAGAACCAAGGCTTTGATTTTGAATTATCCGTCTAATCCGACCGGCATCTCTTATACTAAAAAAGAATTATCCGGGATCAACCAGGTTCTGCTGAAGCATAATGTTTTATGTATTTCAGATGAGATCTACGGGGACCTATCTTATGATTTTGAGCATACGCCTTTTCCGGTATTGCCTAGGGCAAAGGAAAATTGTGTTTACCTAAATGGTTTTTCTAAGAGTTATGCCATGACCGGGTGGCGGGTAGGTTATGCCTGCGGACCGAAAGATATAATCGCTGGGATGACCAAGATCCACCAATATACTATTATGTGCGTGTCTATAACTTCTCAAATGGCTGCTGCCGAGGCAATACACACCGGGAGGAAATCAGTAGAAGAGATGAAGCGGGAATACAAAAGGCGCCGGGAATTTGTCTGTGACGGTTTAACTAAACTCGGCCTTGATTACGTAATTCCGCAAGGCGCTTTTTATTTCTTTGTCTCGGTTAAGAATACCGGTCTGAGTGCTTTAGAGTTTGCTGAAAGCCTGCTTAAAGAAGAAAAAGTGGCTTTAGTCCCGGGTACGGCATTTGGTGACAATTATAATGATTATATCCGGATATCCTATGCTTCAAGTTATGATAATCTTAAGGAATCTTTGAGCAGGATCGGCTCATTTTTAAAAAGAAGAAAGAATCGTGGCTAAAAAAGAAACTAAGGACAATTATAAAATATGTTTAAAACAGATCGAGGGGATCTCTAAGGTAGCCGGCCTGATAACCTCAGGGTTGTATTTGGATGAATTACTGCGCCTAATCGTGAATGTTACTGCTGAAGTGATGAATTCTAAGATTTGCTCCCTGATGTTGCTGGATCCCGAGAAAAAAGAGCTGGTGATTAAGGCTACCCAATCTGTATCTGAGGCTTATAATAAAAAACCGAACATTAAATTAGGTGAAGGTATTTCCGGTGAGGCAGCAAAAGAAAATAAGCCAATCTGCGTTTTGGATGTTAAGGAAGACGCCCGTTATAAAAACAGGGATATTGCTAAAAAAGAAGGGATCTGTTCTTTGGCTAGTGTGCCATTAGCGGTTAAGGGCCGGGTGATCGGCGTACTTAACTGTTATACCACTAAAAAACATAAATTTACCAAGTATGAACTGGATATGTTAAACGCAATGGCTAATCAGGCAGCAGTGGCTATCGAGAACGCGGAGTTATATTTAAGGGTCCGCAGCGCTGAAGAAGCTTTATTGACCCGTAAAGTGGTGGAACGGGCCAAAGATATACTTTCTCAAGAGGTGAATATTCTTCCTTCCGAAGCATATAGATTGATCCAGAAACAGAGTATGGATAACCGTAAATCCATGCGCGAGATTGCCGAGGCTATTATTCTGGCCAAGGATATCAAAGCCAAGACTTGACGCATCCCTAATTATAACCCATAATTGAAAACTTTATGAATCACGAATCTGTACTTTTAGCGATTATTTTTACCCCGCTATTAGGGGTTTTTATTTTGCCTGCGGTAGTTTGGTTTTTCCAGGGCTTAAAGGATTGGCTGGTATTGGTTTTGTTTAGGTATCTTTTATTATCTCGGTTCGGCTTATTCCGGGAGTCGCATTATTTTTAATGAATTCTTTATAAGTTAAAAGGAGTCCAGATAAGTGTATTCGCCCCTAATCTTAATACCTTTTTTAAGCATTATCATCCTGAATCTTGGATTTCAAAAGATGTTTAATAAAATATCCTTAGGGGTGGTCCTGATTTTGGCTTTTATGCAGTTAATGGTAGCGTTATTTCCCGTGTCTCTTGTCTTTAACAATAAATTCGATATTTTTACGCAGTTTTTTAGATTTAACCTTTCCTGCGACGTTCTTACCCGGGTTTCCCTTTTTTCCATCGGTATAGTTTTATTTACCGTGTCGTTAGTAGCCAGATATATAATTAAGGACAGTGACTTACAGTCTAATTTTGCCAGTCTTTTACTTATCGCCCTAGCCGGGATGAATGGCGTGGTTTTGACCCGGGATATATTCTCGCTTTATGTGTTTATAGAGATCACCGCGGTAGCCTCTGTTATCCTTATTAGTTTTAATAAGGATATCCAGGCCCTGGAAAAGGCATTTAAATATATTATTATTTCAGCAGTAGCGAGTACCTTGATGCTTGCGGCAATAGCCCTGCTAATGCTTTTAACCGGCAGCACTAGCCTTTCAACTATAGCCATTGCTTTAAGAATATCCGGCAATGACATGCTGGTTAAATTTGCTTTGGGTATTTTTATCTGCGGTTTATTTATGAAGAGCGGGCTCATGCCTTTTCCCGGCTGGCTTCCGGATGCTTATACCGCGGCCTATGCTCCGGTATCCCTGTTTTTAGCGGGCATAGTAACTAAAGTTACCGGCGTATATACTTTGATAAGGATAGTAACTAGTGTATTTATGCCGGATAATACCGTTCAGCATATTTTGATGTTCGTAGGCGTGGCTTTGATTATCCTGGGCACCCTGGCAGCTTTGGGCCAGAGCGATTTTAAGCGCATGTTGGCATATTCGAGCATCAGCCAAATAGGTTATATAATCTTAGGGTTTGGCTGTGGTACTTCATTAGGCCTGGCTGCCGCGGTATTTCATTTTTTTAATCACGCTATATTTAAATCTCTTTTATTCGTTAATGCAACTGCAGTTGAACTGCAATCCGGCACCCGGAATATGGATAAGATGTCTGGTTTGGCTTGCAGGATGAAGGTCACCGGGATAACCTCTCTAATTGCTAGTTTATCCGAATCAGGCATACCGCCTTTGGCCGGATTCTGGAGCAAATTTTTAATTATTATCGCTTTAGGGCTAAGCGGACATCTGGTGTACGCGCTAATAGCTATTTTAACCAGTATAATTACTGCGGCTTATCTTTTTTCTTTACAGAGAAGGGTTTTCTTCGGCAAGATCAATAAAGAGTTTAAGGATATAAAAGAAGCCAGTTTTAGCCTAAGCCTACCGGCCTTAATACTTGCCGGCATAATAATATTTATCAGTTTATCTTCTCCTTTTATCCTGAAAGATTTCATATTGCCAATAGGCAACATAATAGGTGGCTAAATGGTTTTAGACTTGATTATTCTGGTAATTTTGGTTTTGGCAGCGCTCTGGTCAGTGATGGCTTGGAGTCTGATCCGTTTAGCTATCGGGTTGGCTCTAGCCAGCGCGGTATTAACTATTATAATGTTCCGGCTTGATTCTCCACTAGCCGCGGTATTTGAGCTTTCAGTTTGCGCAGGATTGATCCCGGTGCTTTTCGTAAGCATCATCAGTTTTAAGCATCCTTTAGCCCGTAAAGAGGTTTCTTACGAGATGAAGGAAAAATTAACTAAATTCCGGTATCTGCCTTTTAGCGTAACCTTAATTGCCCTTGTCGCTTTTTTGATGCCGGTAAGACTGGTCTTAAATTTACCTCCTCCGGAAAGGGTAGGGGATGCGGGGTTTGTTTTATGGAATTTAAGACAGCTAGATCTTATTGGACAGATCCTTATATTATTAACTGGAGTTTTCGCTATTTCGGTTTTATTCAAGGAGAAAGGGAAGAAGTGAATCCTTTAAGTTTTAATTTTCTTTGGGTATATGGAGTCTTCGTGACTATTCTGCTGGTGATCGGTATTTATTGCATCTTGGCAACTACTAATTTGATCCGGGCCCTGATTGGCCTTGAGGTGTTGATTAAGGCAGTGACTCTATTGATCATAGTTTCCGGGTATCTGAGTAAGCATATTGCCTTAGCTCAGAGCCTAGTAATTACCTTGATAGTTATTGAGGTGGTGGTAATGACTGTAGCGGCAGGTATTATTTCTGTCATTCACAGGCATAATAATTCCTTAGAGTTAAAAGATATGCGTAATCCGAAAGGTAAAATTAAATGATAACCCTTAAAAAAGATCTTGAAGAAAAGTTTAAGGCGGCCGGTAAGATCGCTCTTTTAGGGATAGGTTCGCAGTTAAGAAGTGATGATGCGGCCGGAATTTTAGTAGCTAAAGGACTGGAAGAGATCCAGGGGAGAGCTAAGGATAAACCAGAATTTAAGGTTTTTATCGGCGGCACTGCCCCGGAAAATGTTACGGGAGAGATAAAAAAATTCAAACCAACTCATCTGATTATTGTAGATTCAGCTGAAGCAGGTAAAGACCCCGGAACGATTATGCTGATTGACCCGGGACAGGTCGGTGGGGTATCTTTTTCTACCCATACCTTACCACCAAGAATTATGGTTGATTATCTTCAAGATTCTTTGAAATGTGTTGTAATAATGTTGGGGATCCAGCCTAAGACTATAAAGTTCGGCGAAGCTGTTTCACCGGCCATAGTAGGCGCAGTTAAAGAAGTAGTTAAAACCCTTAAAGAGATCATCCAGGATTAATATCAGGGTTTTTCTTGAAAAATAATTAAATCTGTATATAATATAACCATTATCCACCCCGCAGGTGTAAGACACCCACGGGGTGGATGAGGTTCGTTTGGATAAAAAGATTTTGCCGAAGTAGCTCAGTGGTAGAGCGCGGCCCTGAAAAGGCCGGCGTGGGGGGTTCGATTCCCTCCTTCGGCATTTAACTTATTAAAGAGGGCGAGCAAATTCCTTCATGCCA
>JBDRLN010000067.1:0-53643 GCA_043812955.1 Candidatus Omnitrophota bacterium
CCTCCATAAAGATTATCCGCGGAAATAATCTCATCTCCAGCCTGAGCAATATTAAGCAAGCTCAAGGTTATAGCTGACTGGCCGCTGGAAACTGCCAAAGCCCCTACCCCGCCATCTAAGGCTGCAATCCGTTTTTCCAAAACATCAGTAGTCGGATTCATTAAACGGGTATAAATATTCCCGAATTCTTTTAATCCGAACAGATTTGCCGCATGCTCTGTACTTTTAAACTGATACGATGTTGTCTGATATATAGGTACTGCCCGCGAACCTGTAGTTGGATCAGCCTCCTGGCCCCCGTGTAACGCTAATGTCTCAATTCTGAGTTTACTGTCAATCTTACTCATTTTCTACTCCTTTTATAAAAACTACTGATTAATAAACGGCTACCTTCTACTTAAATAGAATAAGCCAATGCCTGCTTTGAAGAATCCATCCGCGAAACTAAATTTTCAAAAGTTACGTTGTCAATAATATCGGAGGTGGCCTTAGAAACTTTATGCCACATTTCTTTGAATACGCAACCATTCAGGTCAACACAATTAGAATATTTTTTATCTATACAAGAAATCGGCTCTATAGGTCCGTCAATAAACCTAATAACCTCTCCGCAGGTTATCTGGCCTGGAGGCCGGGATAATAAATAACCTCCGACCTTGCCTCGCCTGCTCTGCACAAAACCGCCTTTTTTCAAATCCAACAGAACCTGCTCTAGGAATTTGATCGGAGCGTCTATATGTTGAGCTATATCATGGGTAGTGACTAAATCCTGGTCGTAATGTAGGGCTAAATCCAATACTGCCTTTAAAGCATAGTCCCCCTTATAAGTAATCTTCATATACCTCCTTTGTCTATTATCTCTATCAACTTAGTAGAGTATAACACAAAGAAAAGAACATTGTCAAGTATTTTTTTTCACTTCAGGGACGGTTCTCAAAACAAAGCTAAAGTGTCCCCATTAAAGGGACACTTTAAGATTGAGTTGAGAACCGTCCCTGAGTTAATCGCGGTAGTATTCTTTGAGCATTCCTAGGAAGGCTTGATCAGTTTCCGGCTTTTCTTCAAGAATATCGTCTAATGAGAGATTATCGTAATTATTTTTATCGGGAGTAACGCATTTAACAAACTTTTCTAAAATCCCTCCCTCTTCTAAAAAGCGCGATGCTGTTGTAAACACTGAACCGGCATTGTCAAAATAACTCCTAGGTGAGCGGTCAATATGGGGCTTTAAGATAAAAAGGTTTTCTTTTGCCCGAGTCACGGCAACATAAAAAAGCCGGCGTTCCTCTTCTATCGCCTCTTCATCCTCCAGGGATAAATAGGATGGCAAATGCCCCTCTGCCGCATAAATCACAAATACCGTATGCCACTCCAGGCCCTTAGCTGAATGGATAGTAGACAAAATAAGCGTAGAATCATCTTTATCTTTCTCTCCCGCTTCGGTAATACTTCTCTCCGGCGGCTCAAGCGCCATATCAGTCAGAAACTTCTCTAATGATTCATATCTTGAAGCAATCCGCACCAAAGAATCCAGGTCATTAAGCCGTTTATTAAAATCATCGTATTTTTCTTTTAAAAGCGGCTGGTAATATTTTAAGAATACCCGAATCATTTCGCCGGGCTTATGTTTTAGCGGATCAATTTCCTTTAATAAACCTATAAGCGTTTTTAAACCGCTGATCTTATCAATAAACTTCGCGTCTATAGACAGGCTGTTTTTATTCGCGGTTACATCAGCGATTATCCGCTCGGCAGTTTTAGGCCCTACCCCCTTAAGTAATAACAGGGCCCTGTACCAGCTAACCTGGTCAGATGAGTTATGGACCAGACGTAAATAAGATATCACATCTTTAATATGGGCTGCCTCCACAAATTTCTGCCCGCCGTATTTGACAAAAGGGATAATACGGTTAACCAGTTCTACCTCCAGGTCATTGGAATGCCACCCCGAACGAAAGAGTACCGCGATATCGCCTAACTCAACCCCCTCTTCCCTTAATTCCAGTACTTTATCGCAAACATACCTAGACTGGGCAAATTCATCCCGGGCATCAATAAAAACCGGAAGCTGACCACCTTTTTTTTTGGTAAAAAGATTCTTCTCAAACTTTTCTTTTGCCAGATGGATAACCTGATTAGTCATATTCAGGATAGGCTGGGTTGAACGATAATTCTCCTCTAAGGTAATAACCCTGGCATCCTTAAATAATTTAGGAAAATCCATAATATTCTTAAAATTTGCCCCCCGGAAAGAATAGATACTCTGGGAATCATCGCCTACTACCATGATATTCTTATGCTCACAAGCCAGCAGACTGACAATAAAGGCCTGCAATTTATTAGTATCCTGGTATTCGTCCACCATGATATATTTATACTTCTTCGCTAAAACCAACCGCACATTATCATGTTCTACCAATAAATCTTTTAAATAGACCAAAAGGTCATCATAATCTAAAAGGGATTTGGAGAATTTATATTTCCTATATTCATCGTTTATCTTATTAATCCCATCCGTCCATTCGATAAACTGAGGATATTCGTCATAAAGTGCCGCCTCGATCGGAATAGACTTATTAACACTGATTGAAATCACCTCCATAATCGCTCTTTTGCGCGGGAAACGCTTATCCAATTTACTGAATCCTAATTGTGTACGCAGCAGATTTATCGCATCCTCCGAATCCGAACGATCGAGTATAGTAAAATTATTGCTTATCCCCAAAAGCCTGGCATGCCGTCTTAAGACATTGTTGGCAAAAGAATGGAATGTCCCTCCGGAAACTTTCTGGCACCTCTCATCCAAAAGCATTGACGCGCGCCTAAGCATCTCTTCCGCTGCCTTGCGGGTAAAAGTAAGCAATAGGATCTCGTCCGGCTTAATCCCTTTTTCAACCAGGTAAGCTACTCGGTATACCAGGACCCGGGTCTTTCCGCTCCCCGCGCCGGCAATAACCAGATACTGGCCTTCGGTTGAGCGCACCGCCTCAAGCTGAGCCGGGTTTAACTCTTTCTGATAATCGATTTTTTTAACCATAGTTTTGTAAATGGGGGTGAGAATTATTTTTTCTAGTGAGCAGAATAAAGAAATAATTCTGACCCCATTAATTTAGAAATATTCCTGATATACTTCCTGGACTTTATTAATCAGGTTGGTGATCGGGTTGCGTGAAGATTGACCGGCAGGCGGACTGAAAGAATTATCCCTGGACAGTGCCTGACAAATCATGCCTAAACAAGGAATAAAGGCGAGATATTTCTGCCCGGAAAGTCCATTATACCTACTGATAAAAGGGGTTATCATGGGATGGGTAATTCTGCCCAATTCCACCGGCGCTTCCATAATAGTCTCCAACATTTCTAGAAAACCCTCTTGGAGTATTCCCTTTCCACAGGCAGTCACCAGCTTTATTTCAGTAGGAGCGGCATATTTTCCCAGGGTATGCTTCAGAGTCTGGCAGATAGACCGTGATTTAGAAGTAATTATCTCAGATACTACCTTTTGTTTAATCGGATTGTAATTACTTTCTTTTCTTAATAAAATTTCTTTATCCTGATCAAAACCCTGGATATCTCCGATTATGCCGTAGGAGATCTTAAGGCCTTCAGCTAAGTCCAAAGGAATCTTTAATTCATTGCTAAGTTCCTGGGTTAGGTCATTTCCGCCCAACGGTAATACCTCTATATTTCTCAATATACCGTCCCGAAATAATAATAATTCAGTTATGTCAGAACCCATATCACAAAGGATATGCACCCCTTCTTTAAGCTTGGCTTCCAATAAAAGCTTAGCGCTAATCAAACCGGTAAAAAATATATCTCTTATCTCGTATCCGGCCTGATTAACAGTATGGACTAAAGTCTGTATGGATGATAACTTTACGCAGATCAAATATAAATCAGTCTCTAACCTGTGGCCATATAAACCCAGGGGGTTAGCAATATTGGTCTTATCATCCACACTATACCCATAAGGTATCTTATGAATATTCTCCTCGTCAATATCCGAACCTAAGATAAACGCCTGTTCATTGGCCCGGCGCACATCAGAAGAAGTAATAACTTTATTCCCCCGCTCTGCTAATGGTATGATCGCCCGGCTATGTTTGCTGATGATATCCTGCCCGGAAACATTGGTGTAGATAAATTTAATTTTCAGGCCCGATTTGTGCTGCAGTCCCTTTAGGCATTTACCTATGGAATCCAATAAACTTACCGAATCAATAATCAAACCATTTCTAACTCCCCTAGATGATAGGCTTTCAAAATGAAGGCTGACTATCCGTTTTTTTCTGATTTCAGCAGCTACAGCCGATATCTTGCTTGAGCCTATATCCAGAGCGCAAATATAATTATTATGCAGCATTTTTAAATTTTACCACCGGTTCTTTAAAACGCAAGTCAATATATTTTATCTTTCTTAGATTATCTATCCCCTGGCTGAATAAACTGGACAAGATCCTAATCTTTGATTTTATATTAGCCTGGGGTATCCTGATCTCAAGGATTGAGAAAATCTGGACGTTGCCGCTCACCCTCAACGACCCCAATATAACGGCATCCGCGTGAGACTTTAGATCGATCCTTTTAATTTTAAAATTATCCAAAGCCTTATTTGCCCTTATTTCTTTTATTATCTCGATGGCAGCCTCTAACTCCGGAATGTTATATCTCTTCCCCGGTTTTATCGCAAAAGTCGCTTTATCTAAGCCGTAAATTACCGGAAGGTCCCCTACTACTTTTGTGTCAGGAAACTCAAATATGAACAGCGCTTCATCCACATAAAAATTCCGGTATAGTTTTAAGTAGGCTATCGGAACCCGCCTTAAAAGATCAATGTAAATTTGATTTGGTATAATCCTGACCAACCTTACTAATTTATAGTGAGGATAGAAAGCTGAAAGGCGCGCTGACTCTTTCTTAAGATTAAGGCTAAAAATATTTTTTCCTGCCAAATAATAGAAATCCGCCGGATTCGCTTCCCGGCAGATAATATCCTTTATTGTAAAATAATCGGCGTTTACGATCAGCCGTGTAAAGTAAACCAGTAAAGAAACCGCGGCAAAAAAAACTATAATATTAATAATAACAACCGGCTTGATTGCTTTTTTCAATTATTAACCTGCCTTTGAAATGCAAGTTCAAGTAATTTAAGGCACAACTGGGGAAAATCTATGCCTATTGCCTTAGCCGCCTTAGGAAAAAGGCTGGTTGAAGTAAATCCGGGAATAGTATTAACTTCTAAAACAAAAGGGATATTATCCTCACTTAAGATTATGTCAACCCGCGAAAAACCATAACAACCTAATAGTTTATGAGCTGATAATCCGGCATCCTGAACTTTTTTCCGGATATCGTCTTTAAGCTTTGCCGGAACTATATATTCAGTCAAGCCGAGCTGATACTTGGCCTCGAAATCGAAAAATGGCTTCTTAGGGATTATCTCTATCACCGGCAGGGCCTCTTCATCTAAAACCCCGACAGTTAGCTCCCTTCCTTTTATATATTGCTCAATAATTATCCTATCATCATAACAAAAGGCTGTATCTAAGGCCTGTTTCAAATCTTCTTCCTTTATAACTACGGACAGGCCAATACTGGAACCTCCGGTAACCGGTTTGATAACTAAAGGGGGATAGAGAATATCATCTGTGACCTTGGGATTTATTCTGAAGGTCCTTTTATCCAATACCTTATAGCTGGGAATAATTAGACCATTAGCCTTAAATATTTCGTGAGAATCAAGTTTATCCATGGCTAATCCACTGGCCTTCGGCCCTGAACCAATATAAGGTATCTTCAATCCATCCAGGATTTTTTGTATTTTACCATCTTCGCCAAAACGGCCGTGCAAAGCAATAAAGGCACAGTTTAGACTCAAAGATTTTAACAAATTAATATTATCCTCTATATTATCTGTTTTAATATCGACCCCGGACGCATCCAGACCTATAGCCTTAAGATTATCTAAAACTGCCTTTCCGGATTTTAAGGATATCTCTCTTTCGCTGGAAGGGCCGCCCATTAAAACTCCGATTCTGCCAAAATTATTTATTTCCATATTTTGATTTCCGGTTCTAAGTTGATATTAAATTTTTTCTTAACTTGTTTTTTTATCATTTCCATTAACCGCTCTACATCTTTGGCTTTTGCTTTACCGGTATTAATTATAAAATTCGCGTGTTTTAAAGAAACCTGGGCACCCCCCGACTTTTTTCCTTTTAATCCGCAGGCATCAATGAGCCTGCCTGCGGAATCTGCGATCGGATTCTTAAATATACAACCCGCGGAAGGCGCTCTATACTCCTGGCTAAAATTTCGATACTTAAGATATTCTCTTATCCTTCGGGCAATCTTATCCGGCGCAGCCTTTAGTAATTTTAATGTAACCCCCAAGACTATATAATTCTTTAGGCTGGATTTACGATAACCAAAACTTAAGGCCTCTTTACCTAGTGTTTTAAGTCGGCAATTAGTATCCATCACCAAAATACTTTCAACTAAATCGCCTATTTTTTTATTCTGGGCGCCGGCATTCATAACTAAAGCCCCGCCTACTGTTCCAGGAATTCCGGTTAAAAATTCTAAACCCGATAGATTTTTTTTCCGGGAAGATAAAACAATCCGGCCCAATAACGCCCCTGCTCCGACATACAGCTTATTTCCTTTAAAGACGATCTTTTTAAAATAACTGGAATTCAAGGCTATTACCGCGCAATCGACTCCCTTATCGCTGACAAGTATATTAGAGCCTGAGCCGATGACCCGGATTTTTATTTTGTTGATTTTGGCCTGTTTAACTATATACTCTAAATCCCGCTCATTATTAGGAGAGATAAAAAAGTTCGCTCTCCCGCCAATCTTAAAGGTGGTATGTTTTTTTAATGATTCACTTTTCCGGATTTCACCGGCTAAGCCTTTGGGCCAATTCATCAGAGATCCTGGTTATATCCCCCGCGCCTAAAGTTATGATTAAATCCTGGGGTTGAATAGCTTTAAGAACGTAATCGATTATATCCTCTTTCGCTAAAAAAACCACATCTTTATCCGGATGATATTCTTTTATCTTTTCATAAATACTCTTTCCGGTTATGCCCGGTATAGGCTGCTCGCTTGCGGGATAAATATCGGTAATAATAACTTTGTCCGCCGCATCAAAACTCCTGCCGAATTCATCCAACAGTAATTGTGTCCGGCTAAAGCGATGAGGCTGGAATATGGCGAATAGCCGGTTATATTTAATATTTTTTAGAGCGTCTAAGGTAGCCTTAATTTCAGTAGGATGATGGGCATAATCATCAAGTATTAAATACCTGCTATCTTTTAATTTTTGCTCCAGGCGCCGGCCAGCCCCCTTATAACCTAAGAGCGCCTTTTTAATTAAGTTAATCCCAATTTTTAATTCCAGGCCCAAGGCAATTACAGCTAGGGAATTAGAAATATTATGCTTACCCCCCAATGATAGATTAAACCTGTCCATGTATTTATTCTGATAAAAACAATCAAAAGACGAGGTCAAGCCGTCTAATTCTATATTATCGGGATAAAATCCCGGCCCCTTGTTTAATCCGAACAGCACCGACCTCACCGGGCAATATTTTAATATAGCTTTTAAGTTTAAGTCATCACCACAGGCAAATACGCAGCCATTGGGCTTAGTCTGATAGATAAATTCTTTAAAGGCCTTTATCTCGCTATCAAAATCCCGGTAATAATCCAGATGTTCCCGGTCAATGTTAGTAATAATTGAATAATCCGGCTGATAACAAAAAAAAGACCCATCAGATTCATCTGCCTCAGCCACAAAATAATCGCCCTCACCTAAACAGGCGTTAGTATCGATATTTTTAAAAATACCACCTACGGCTATACTGGGCTTTAATCCGGCCTCTAATAAAAGATAAGCCGCTAAAGAAGAGGTGGTAGTCTTACCATGTGAGCCTGAAACCGTGATCACGGTCTTATCCTTCATTAACTGCGCCAGGGCAAGTGCCCTGCGAATTAAAACAACCCCGGTTTTTTTAGCCTGAATAAACTCCGAATTATCTTCTTTTACTGCCGAGGTATAAATAACCACATCCGCTCCCCTAATATTATCCGGGCTATGGCCGATAAAAATACTAATCCCCAGTTGGCTTAATTCCTTAGTGATCCTGGTTTCTTTCAGGTCTGAGCCACTCACCTTTACTCCCCTATGCAGAAGCAGCCGGGCAATCCCGCTCATTCCTATACCGCCTATACCGATTAAATGATAGTGTTTGCTCATTATTTCTTTAAGTATTTCTTCCAGCCTTCTTCTAATTCCTGTATATTGCTAAAAGGATAATTTGAAGACATGGCCTTCTGAAAATCCTTCTTATCCCTTAAATCCTGGCAAAATATAACAAACCTATCCCGGCTGAATTCTTTAACTAAATACTCAATCAGGCTGGCCGATTGGGCGTAAAAAAGGCCGATCGTATTCGTGTCCCGCATTAAATAAGGATTCATCCCGAAAAGCTGTTTTAGGGCGATTAATTTATTTTGACTAAACGCATTATTTACAATCAACTTCATCCTGGAATCAGTTAAGCTTTCCTGATAAGAAGCCACCCCCTCATCTAGCCATACCGGGACAGCATTATTATAAAGACCTATGAATTCCCGGAAAATAATATGCCCGATCTCGTGGGGTAACAAATGCTCAAAAAATCCCTGGGCATAAGGAAAAGAATTGATTATTTTCTGCTCTGGATTAGATATTCCCGCCGACCATCCAGGCTGGCCTGTAGCAGACCGGTACCCATTAAGATTATCATGAATATAAATCTTAGCCCGGTTATCCCAAAGCCAGAAATTATAACGGTTATACCCTAAACTTTCAGCGATATTATTGTAAAACGACTCTGATTTATCAATTACTTTTTGTATAAAATCTGGGGAGGCAGACTTATAGTAAACAATAAAATGGGTACTTCTTGATTCCTGCCATTTATTCGTCTCCTGAGCAGACAAATTTCCAAAAGAAAGACAAAATAAAGACAGAACTACTAAATATTTTTTCATTTTTGGAAATTAGGGGACGTTTCTATTTTCTTTATCTTCTTGATTAATTAAAAATAGAAACGTCCCTTAATTTTAGGTTTAATACCGCTTGCTTAAATAAGGCATTACTATCCTGCCTAAAGAAATTATCATAGCCTAAGCGCATCTGAATCAGTTTATCCGGCGCGCTTACTAAACTAGCCAATGACTTTTCTAAGATATCCCCCCTATCTAGCTCATTTTCATTGATTACTAGGGCACAGTGTTTATTCTCTAAGATAGAAGAATTGGCTTTTTGATGCAGGTAGGCAAAAGGATAAGGTATAATTATAGCCGGAATCTTAAAATACATTAGCTCACTTATAGTGGACGCCCCTGCCCGACAGATAACTAGATCCGCGCAGCTATAAGCATACTCCATATTATTTAAAAAAGAAAATACTTTGCCGGCTAACCCTAAATCAAGGTATTTAGCGCTTGTTGAATCAAAATCACTTGTACCGGTAATGTGGATAACCTGTAGCCTAGGTCTCCATGCCGCCAAAGACAGCGTTTTAATGAATTCTGAATTGATCCTGCGGCTGCCCTGACTGCCTCCTACAACTAAAATAGTGATCAAGTCATTTTTAAAGCCAAAGTAATCTAGGGCCTCATTTTTATCAATGATCTTCAATTCTTTTCTTATGGGATTTCCGGTAAAGATTATCTTCTGCGGATATTTCTTAAAATATGCCGCGCTCTCCCGAAAGCCAACACAAATCTTGTCCGCGAATTTAATTAAAAACCGGTTTGCCCTGCCGGGAATAACATTCTGCTCCTGTAATAACGTCCTTATCCCGAACATACGCGCAAATAAAATCATTGGTATACCGGATAAACTGCCAAAACTAATTACTACTGCAGGCCTAAAACTCAGCAATATTCCTAAGCTTTCAAAGCTGGCCTTAATAAATTTAAAAAAAGCCGGAATATCTTTAATAGGAACAATAGAAAGATATTTGATTTTATAGGAAGATTTACCTAGGGGATACTGAATATTATTTTTTGGCAATACCAAAAGGCTTTCGCTGCTCCCAGCCTCTAAGTCTTTTAGAAAAGCTAAGGCGGGAAAAATATGCCCTCCGCTTGAGCCGGTTACAACAAGAATCCTCACCCCGCACCTTCTTTCTTATTCATTCATCAAACCTTATTCTCTTTAAAAGTTAAATATACTGAAGGTGAGGGGTCACCCCGCACCTTCTTTCTTATTCATTATTTTGAAGCCATTTGTTTTAAAGTCATTTATTTTTTAGAAAGTGCGGGGCTCATCCCGCACCTTCTATATATTTAAATAGTTTTAAAAACCCTTATGTTTTAAGCATATTGAATAGAAAAAAAGGTGCGGGGCTCACGGGTATTCTCCGCTTCTGCCGATATTCATTAGTATACCTACGCTAACCATATCAAATAAAAACGATGAACCGCCATAACTAATAAATGGTAACGGCAACCCCTTAGTAGGTAAGGCCCCGCAGGAGACTCCAATATTCACTACAGCCTTAAGCGAAATCATTAAAACCAACCCAAGACTCAATAAATAACCAAATTTATCCGGGGCATTCTTCATGATCTTGATTCCCTGCCGGATAAAAATAATATAAAGGGCGATTACCCCGATCGTCCCGACCAAACCCAATTCCTCTCCGATAATAGAGAATATAAAATCAGTATGGGCTGCCGGAAGATAAAATAATTTCTGCATAGACTGGCCTAACCCCACACCGAATATCCCGCCTGAGCCCAAAGCCAACTGGGACTGGATAATCTGAAACCCTATCCCCTTAGGATCAACCCAGGGATTAATAAATGCCATTATCCTCATCCTGCGGTAAGGCACACTGAATATCAATACATAAAGCGCGGGAATAAAACTTAAAGCTATGCCCAAAAGATAATGCGGTCTCACGCCCCCGATAAAAAGCATGATAAAAACCACTACCCCCATAGTCAAAGAAGTACCCAAATCCGGCTGGACCAGAATCAAAAGCACGGTAAATCCTAAGACGAACATCACCGGTATAAAACCCTTCCAGTTAGTTCTGATCTCGTCTTTTTTACGGGAGATAAAATCCGCCACATAGATTATTATAGCAATATTAGCCAGCTCTGAAGGCTGAAAACTGATAAACTTGAAAAATCTAAACCACCTCCTGGCCCCGGACACCTCCCTTCCGATCCCCGGAATTAAAACCAGGATCAACAATAAAATAGAAACCAGTACTAAAGGTTTGGCATACCTCCTAAACTTGTGATAATCAAATCCCATGACCAGGAAAGTAAGGACTATTCCAATGCCTAAAAAAGCCAGGTGCCTTTTCAAAAAAAAGAATCCGTCTTTATATTTCTCCCAGGCATAGATGGAAGAAGCGCTATAGATCATTACGATCCCTACGCAGATCAAAATAACAGTTGTCGTAAATATGCTTATTCTTATCTGGCGCATTCTCTTTTTATCAAGCGATTGACTGTCTTTTTAAAAACTCTGCCCCTGTCTTCATAGCTTATAAACATATCAAAACTTGAACACATCGGCGATAATAATACGCAATCGCCGGCAGCGGCATTTAAATAAGCCTTTTTTACAGCCTCTTCCATACTTAAGGCATAATCCACAGGTAAAGTTTTTTTAAAGGCTTGTTTTATTTTATCTCTGGCCTCACCCATCAGGATCGCCCGCTTTACTTTTTTTCGAGCCTGCGCAAGTACCAGCGAATAATCAACGCCTTTGTGCTTTCCCCCGGCGATTAAAATTATCCGGCTATTTATATTCTCTAAAGCCCAGACTGTTGATTCCGCGGTAGTAGCCTTGGAGTCATTGATAAACTTGACCTTATTTAAAACACCTACGTATTCCATCCGGTGCTCTATCCCCTTAAACTCCTTAAAAACCTTAGCGCAGAGATCTTGTTTTATCCCGAATATAGAAACCACTTTAACTACTGCCGCCTGGTTAGGATTAAATTTAGCAGTCTTCGTAAAATTAACTACTTTCACCTTTTGCCCCCGGGCTAAACCCTTAAGTCGCTGATCATCGGCATTTAAAACTAAGAAATCACCCTTATCCTGATTTTTAAAAATGCGTTTTTTAGCCTCTAGGTATTCCCGCATATCCTTATACCGGTCCAAATGATTTCGGCAGAAATTAAGGATGACTGAAACCCTCGGCTTGAAACTATCTGTCTTCTCCAGCTGGAACGAACTGACTTCTAAAACGACAAAATCATCTTTTTTAATTCTCCTGACTTCTCCGCAAAAAGGATTGCCGATATTTCCGCAGGTAAAAACTTTTTTTCCTGCTTTTTTCAATATTTTAGCAATCAGGGTAGTCACGGTAGTCTTGCCGTTAGAACCGGTAACCGCTATTATCGTACCGGGACATATTATACCAGCTACCTCTATCTCACTGATCACCGGTATGCCTTCTTCTTTAGCCCAGGCAATAGGTGAAGCATTATCTGGTACGCCCGGCGAAACAACTACCATGTCCCTTCCCTTTATAAACTTATGAGAATGCCTGCCTAATTCAAACTTTATTCGCGGAGATTTTAGTTTTTGGGCATTTAGACGGGTAGAATCATTATCAAGATTATCTGTAACGCTAACCCTAGCTCCCAGATTATGTAATAAATTAGCGCAGGATAAACCACTCTTAGCCAGGCCTACAATAGCAATCGCCTTACCTTTAAAATAATCTTTATTAATCATTAAAACCTATCTGATCTTTAAAGTAACTACGGTTAGCAGAGCGAGGAGGCTGGCCATTATCCAAAACCGCACAATCACCTTATTTTCCGGCCAGTTCAAGAATTCAAAATGGTGATGCAAAGGCGCGCAGTTAAAAATACGCTTTTTAGTCAGACGAAATGATACTACCTGCAGGATCACTGAAAGCGCTTCCAGGACAAATATGCCGCCGACAATAACCAGAAGCAGCTCTTTCTTGATTAAAAGGGCTACTGTGCCTAAAGCCCCACCCAAAGCCAAAGAACCCACATCACCCATAAATACCGATGCTGGATAGCAGTTAAACCATAAAAACCCTAAACCCGCGCCTATAATACTGGCGCAAAATACCGTTAACTCACCGCTGCCTTTAATAAAAGGGACTAAAAGATAATCGCTTATCTTTATGTTCCCGCTAACATAACTTAAAACCCCATAGGCTAAGGCTACCATAACTACAATACCGATTGCCAGGCCATCCAGCCCGTCAGTAAGATTTACGGCATTAGAAGTTCCGGTAATAACCAAGATCACAAAGAATATGTAAAAAATTCCTAAATCAATAACAACATCTTTTAAAAAAGGAATGTCGATCTTGGTAGAATTACCCGAGTCAATAAAAAGTATCCCTCCTAAGATTAACCCCAAAATTATCTGGCTGCTGAATTTAGTTGTAACAGTCAACCCTTTAGAGCACTTTCTCACGTATTTTAAATAATCATCGGCAAAACCAGTGATCCCCAGCCAGATAGTGACAAATAAAGCCAGGAGCACATATTTATTCAGAAAATCACCCCATAATAAATTAGAAACCACAATGGATATCAATATCAATACTCCTCCCATTGTCGGAGTGCCCTGTTTCTTCTTATGCTTTTCATGCAAGGTCTTGCTGACATCCTCATTCCTTATATTCTGCCCCATATTCCAGCGGGACAGCATTTTAATTACTAAAGGGCCAAGAATCAGGCTGATAATAAAAGCAGTCAGACAAGCCATTGCCGCTCGGAAGCTAATATAACGGAAGATATTTAGAAAAGAAACCGACTGGTGTAGGGGATAAAGCAGGTAATATAACATCTATTTTATTATCTCTCCCATTTTCAGCGAATGCGAACCTTTTATCAGGATAACGTCATTTTTGCCGGGAGCGACTTTTTTAAATAATATCTCTTTGGCTGTTAAAGAATTGCTGCAATTGTATAGATTATTCTTATTAAAACCAGCATCCCTGGCTGCTTTAAATGCCTTCCGGGATAACTTACCTACTGTTATAAACACATCGCATATCTTAGCCGCCTGCTTACCTGCCCAAAGATGAAAAAAACCCTCTTTTCTTCCCAGCTCCAGCATATCGCCCATTAAAAATATCTTTCTACCGCTGGTTTTAATACTCTCCAGAGCCGCCAGGGCCTGCCCTAATGAAACGGGGTTAGCATTATAGCTATCATCAATAAAATTTATCCCTTTAAACTTTATAGTTTTTAACCTGCCTTCAGGAAAATCAAAAGCGGATAACCTAACAGCGCATCCATCCTTACTGATACCGAATATCCTAGCTATTGCTATAGCGGAAAGCGCGTTGTAGATATTATGATACCCTAAGGTATTCAGGGTAAATTTATGGTGGTTATTTAAACAAAAGGAAACCTTTCCCTTATCGCAAGTTATTTTAGACGCAAAAAAATCCGCTGCGCCCCTGATACCTGTACCTATAATAACTTCATTTTTGGGTTTGGCAAAGATTTTCTTTCTTAAGCAAGGATCATCGCCATTTAGTATTCCGATACCGGGTTTACGGAGATGTTTAAATAAAGAATACTTCTCCTTTAAAACCCCCCTTAAGCTGCGCAGGTATTGTAAATGTGCTAGCCCGATATTAGTAATCACGCCTAAATTTGGCTCACAGATTCCGGACAGATTAGCTACTTCCCCGAAATGGTTTGTGCCTATCTCCAGTACCACGATATCATATTGATCATTAAGCCTTAAAAGCGTCATCGGTAAACCAATATGATTATTCTTAGTCCCTTCATTCTTAAGCACCCTGAATTTTTTCGATAATATCCAAGAAATCATCTCCTTGGTAGTAGTTTTGCCGTTAGAGCCGGTAACCGCGATAACCGGGACATCATACCTCTGGCGGTTAAACCTAGCTAGATCTCCTAAGGCTTTGATCGTATCCTTAACTTTGATAAATGCTATTTTTCCCAGTGACCTGGTATCTTGGTATCCTGGTCTGCTGGTGTCCTGGTGTCCTGGTAACTGATATATAATTGCTTTAGCCCCTTTGGCAATAGCCTCAGGAATAAACTTATGGCCGTCAAAATTATCGCCTTTAATACAGATAAAGGCCTCATCTTTATTAATACTCCGGGAGTCGATGGAAAATCCTTTAACCTCAATTACAGTCCCGGAATTAATAACCCTTCCTCCTGTTGCCTTTACTATTTCGCTTAAGCTAAACATTCTCTAACTTCCTCTCGGTCATCAAAATGGATAGTTTTATTTTTGAATATCTGATAATTTTCATGGCCTTTGCCCGCTACTAAGACTATATCGCCGGTCTTAGCTAAAGAAATAGCCTTTTTTATAGCCTCTCTCCTGTCAGGCAAAATGCGGTAATTATTTTTTACTGTTCCCTTAATAATATCTGCGATTATGGCATTCGGATTTTCGCTGCGGGGATTATCATTGGTAATTAAAAAAAGGTCGGCTAGGCCAGAAACTACCCTGGCCATTTTTGGCCGTTTAGTTTTATCCCGATCGCCTCCGCAGCCAAATACAACAATAATTTTCTTAGGCCGCAACTGCCTTAAAGTAGTAATGACATTTTTTAAGGCATCGTCAGTATGGGCATAATCCACGAATACGCAAAAACCTTTAGGAAAATCTATCTTTTCAAGCCTTCCCGGGACCAGAGTGATTTTTTCTAAAGCCCTCCGAATGACCTGCGGGCCAAAACCCTGAGCCATGGCCCAGCCGGCAGCGGCTAAAACATTATAAATATTATGCCTGCCAATCAGCTTAGTTTTTATATTTAATTTATGGTTTAGCCCCTTTAAGGTGAATTCCGTACCGTTAATATCCGTCTGGATATCCCGGGCATAAACATCAGCTTTATTTTCTATTGCATAAGTAACTATTCTTTTCTGGGAAAGCATTTTTTTAAGCCTGCGGCCGTATCTATCATCAACATTAATAACGCTAAAACTTTTTTTGCTTAAATCATTAAACAGCTTAACCTTAGATAGAAAATAATCCTCCATATTTTGATGATAATCCAGGTGGTCCTGGGTAAGATTAGTAAAAATAGCTGATGAGAAATTTATCCCTCCTACCCTATCCTGGTCTAAGGCATGAGAAGAAACTTCTATTACCGCATAATCACACCCCTGATCTGACATTTTTTTTAACATCCCCTGTAATTCCAGAGGGCCTGGGGTGGTGTTTTTAGAAGAAATAGTCCTGGCATTAAAACGGTAATTTATTGTACCTATAACTGCCGGACAGTTTTCTGCTTCTTTTAACATGGCCTCGATTAAATAAGTTACTGTAGTTTTCCCATTTGTCCCAGTCACTCCGATCACCTTGATTTTAGAACTGGGATTTCCCGAGAATTCGCTGGCTAATTTTGCTAAAGCCTTGCGCGAGTCTTTTACTTTGATGAATAGTATCTTTCCTGATGTCTTGGTGTCCCGGTGTCCCGGTGTCCCGGTGTCTGATATATAACGGCTTTGGCCCCTTTGGCAATAGCCTCAGGGATAAACTTATGGCCGTCATACTTATTCCCTTTAACTGCCACAAAGATATAATTATCTTTAACCAATTTAGAATTACAGGCAATACCCCTGACCTGAAAATCCTTAAAACCGGCAGGGATGAAAGCGTAATCTAAAACTTTAATCAGTTGGTAAAGAATCATTTAAAACAATCTCCTGGTTTTGAGCCTGAGTAACCTTAAGGTATTTAAGGACATCTTCAGAGACATTTTTAAATACCGGAGCTGAAACTACCCCTCCGAAATAATAAGGATGGGGTTCATCCAAAACTACCACTATGGCTATAGTAGGGTTTTCTATAGGAGCAAAACCGATAAATGAAGCTATAAACTGATCATGAGAATAAGCGCCGTTAGTCTCGAGCTTCTGGGCAGTCCCGGTCTTACCGGCTGCTCTAAAATTACTCATTTTGGCTAATTTACCGGTACCTCTTTCCACAACCCCGGCCATTATTTTTTTAATCCGCGAAGCAGTATCAACAGTAATGGCCCTTCTTAAGACCAGAGGAGAGAATTTATTAATAGTCTGGCCGTATTTATCCCTAATCTCCCTGACAATATAAGGTTTCATTAATTGCCCCCCATTGGCTATAACCGATACAGCCGAGGCCAATTGTAAAGCGGTTACTCCAACTTCCTGGCCTATAGGCACTGCCCCGATAGACGTCTTAGACCAGAATCTCGGCTCTTTAATCATCCCGGATATTTCTCCGGGCATATCAATGCCTAGTTTAGAACCAAACCCGAATAATTTAACATAACGATAAATGATCTCCGGGCCTAACATCTGGGCTATTTTTGTGGTGCCGATATTGCTGGATTGTTCAATTACCTCTCTGAAGGTCAATATTCCGTGCTTCTTGTGGTCATGCAGAATGTGATTGGCTACACGGTAAGCCCCATTCTCACAGAAGAATTTATCCTCTTCATTTACCCTCTTCTCCTCCAGCGCGGCAGACGCGGTAACAATTTTGAATACTGAGCCGGGTTCGAATAAATCGCATACTGAACGATTGCGTATTTGCTCTTTATCTACAGATTTATATTCATTTAGGTCAAATGTGGGACGGTTAGCCATAGCCAGGATCTCGCCCGTATAAGGATTCATTACCACGATACTGGCTCCCTTAGCGTGATAGGTGTTAAAAGCCTTATCCAGCTCTCTTTCGGCGATATACTGGATCACCTCATCAATGGTCAAGACCAAATCATATCCGTCTTTAGGCAAAAGCATATTATTATAAAGATCTAATTTCTTCTGGCGGGCATCCCTTAGGATAAATGACCATCCCGGTTCTCCCTTAAGATATTTATCATAGGTTAATTCCAGGCCCTCCAACCCCGCGTTATCTAAACCGGCAAAACCGATCACCTGGCTCCCCAAGTATATATTCGGATAGCAACGCTTGCTCTCTTTAATAAAACCAATGCCTTTAAGATTAAGCTTGCGGATTGCCTGGCTTTGTTCAGCGGTTATCTTACGGGCCAGCCAGATAAACGATTTATCCTTAGCCAGCCTATCTTTTAAATATGCCTGATTTAGGTTCAATACAGACGCTAATATCTCGGTAATTAACTGTTTATCTTTTTCCTTTATATCCCGGGGAGTGGCATAAATCGAATCAACTGAAATATTAACTGCCTGGGGTTTAAGGTTGGTATCGTAAATAACCCCCCGGCGCGGCTCTAATTCAATAAACAGATTATGCTGTTTTTTAGCAACGCCGGCCAGGTATTCGGAACGAAAAAACTGGATATATAAAAGGCGGGTTACACAAAAAAGCAGGAAAATAATACATAATAAAAATACCGCTTCTGTTTTGCGGTGATAGTTGGCTATATACACAATTGTCCGTGAATGGAAAAAATATATTTCTTATTTTTTAAAACTAAGGGCCGATCGTCTTGGCTTCAACCTGTCTTTTGATACTGAACACCCGGGATAATAGGCTTTCCCGAAGAAGTAGCTTATTGGAAGCAACTCCCGCCCCCTGCTGGCTCGAGTCTAGTTTTACCAATAAATAATTATCCGGCATTTGAAAATCATTAGATCCTAAGACCTTGCTCCCCATCCGGATCAAAGAGGTATTCTTTTTAAGATTATACCTCAATAAGGAATTCTTATCCAATAGTTCCTGAAAAAGGGCTAATTTCTTTTGGCTGACATAGGCCAGCTTAAAGACTTCGGCCTGCTGCCAGACATAAAGTACGCAGAAAAAAGTGATAAAAATAACCAGGAATATAAACTTGGAGAATTTCATTTTATATCCTTTGGGCAGCCCTCAGTTTTGCGCTGCGGCTGCGCTGATTCGCAGCCATCTCTTCATCTGAAGGCTCCAGCGGTTTCTTAGTAACTATTTTAACCAGGTCTGCAGCAGCAAATTTACGAAAACTTAATTTTACAATCCTGTCTTCGAGAGAATGAAACGCGATCACGCAGATCTTGCCTTTCTCGTTCAGTAAACTAACTGACTTTTCCAGCGCGATCTCCAACACTTCCAACTCCCTATTAACAGCTATGCGCACTGCTTGAAAAGTCCGGGTAGCCGGATGAATCCGGTAATACCTGTATTTGTAAGGCACCGCCTTAACAATAATGTCGCTCAAATCAGTGGTAGTGGCTATAGCCTGCCGCTGCCTTTCAGCTACCAGACGATGGGCGATACGGTTATGCCACCTTTCCTGGCCAAAAGTCCAGAGAAGGCTGGATATCTCATCTTCATTTAAATTATTAACCAGGTCATAAGCCGAAATATAACTTTTGCGGTCCAGTCGCATATCTAAAGGCCCTTCAGTCTGAAAGCTAAAACCCCTCTGGGGATTAGCCAATTGGTAGGAAGAAATACCTAAGTCCAATAATATTCCGTCTACTTTATTAATGCTTAGACTTTTTAGGATGGAGTCGATTTCGGAGAAATTACCGTAAACAAATTCACAGGAATCTTTATAATCAGAAAGCCTGACCTTCGCTACACCTAAAGATTCCTCATCCCGGTCAATTCCAATCAGCCTACCGCCGGGAGAAATTCTCTTGATTATCTCTTCACTGTGCCCGCCGGTGCCAATAGTGGCATCAACAATGATCTTACCAGGCGAAAGGTCTAGATAATCTAGCGCTTCTTTCAACATAACAGGGGTATGATACTTAAGTTCCATTGCAAAAAACTCTTACTGCTGCTTGACATCTATAAGCTTCTCGGCGATCTCCTCAAAAGACTGCCGCCAATTTCCATAAAACTCAACCCACTTCTCTTTAGACCAGATTTCGATCCTGTTGGATATGCCGGCGATTATAACGTCTTTTTTAATCTCGGCAAAATCCTTAAGGTACTGAGGCAATAAAATCCTCCCCTGCCTATCCGGGATCATATCCATAGCGCCGGAAAAATAGATCCGGTTAAAAATACGGGATTCCTGTTTGGTAAAAGAAACGGCTTTAAATTTCTGTTCCTGCTGTTTCCATTCTTCTTCCCCAAACATAAAAAGACACTTATCCAGGCCCCGGGTAACAAAGAATTTTTCAATAAAATTATTCTTGGATACCTCGCGGAATTTAGCCGGAAGAATTAATCTACCCTTACGGTCTATAGAATGGAGAAACTCCCCGTAAAACATAAGTGAGCAGATAACTTACGTTAATTCACTGCGTGCGTTACGTAAGTTATAGCTTCCTCCTTTTTTATGTATTAGCGTCTGCGAGCTTACCCAGCACCTTTTTTGTATTCAATATCTTTTTAATGCTTAAATTTAAATCTATCCTGTATTTAAAAGGTACCGGGTGAATTTAAGCCAAACCAGTTATAACCAGGCTTAAACCACTTTACTCCACTTATCACCACTTTGTATCACAAGTATAGTATAATCTAACTACTTGTCAAGACAATATTTGACTTATTTTCTCTTAACACAATATATTGTATAGGGATACTAAAAAGGGGGTATATGTTGAGGTATAATCTAGTGGGGGGAGAGGCTATTTCTGGCTTTTTTAATGTCTTTCTTAATTGCTTCTATCAAATCCAATGGATTACTGAATTTCTTATCGTTTCTAATCTTCCTGATGAACTGAATTTCTAAGTTCTGGCCATATATATTTGCGTTAAATTTAAATATGTGCGCTTCAACCCTCTTGCTCCTGGTATTTAAAAATTTCGTAAAGGTCGGGCGGGAACCGATATAACATACTCCGCCTAATGATTTATTTTTAAGAATAACCTTTACTGCGTATATCCCATCAGGAGGTAATATCTCATGCTGGGGGATTATATTAGCCGTAGGAAAACCTAATTTTGTGGCCAGGCAGTCCCCTCTTCCTACCCTGCCTAATACACTTACCCGACGGGATAATAATTTCGCGGCCTGGTCTAGATCGCCTCTTAAAATAAATTTACGGATCGCAGTGCTGCTTATTGGCCGGTTATTTATCTTAATGATCTCAAAAACTTTAAATTTAAAACCACAGGTTGCCGATAGTTTTTTAAGTAATTTAAAATTGCCCCTAGCATTTTGGCCGAAAGTAAAATTCCTTCCGACATATACATACCGGGGATTTATTTTTTTGACCAGTATATCTTTAATAAAATCTTCTGCGCTAATCCGGGAAAATCTTTGATCAAAATTAAGCACGATACAGGCAGCGATCCCGATACGCTGGAATAAATTTAAGCGATGCTCGAGAGAATAAAGGCTGTCTTCTTTTTGGGGATGAGGGTCAAAGGTGAGTACAACACTTGAGCCTTTTATGCTCTTGGCCTGGGCAATCGCTTCCTTTAATATCAGCTTATGCCCCAGGTGCACTCCGTCAAACACCCCCATCGCCACCACCGGATTATTCAATTTACCGATATTATTTATTCCGTATATCACTTTCATAATTTTTCGTTTACTAGCGATAAACACTTATCTTGTCGTGGGACAGTCCCCTGACCAGCCTTAACAAATAGCCTTCTACGGGGACAGTCCCTACTTGCAATGCTCGAGTCTAATATTTATAATAGCCGAAGGTTTTCTAATGCGCGCTCCGGCAAACCTCTAAAATTATTATTAATCAAAACCGACATTATTAAATATATTATATTTAGCGGGTGACCAAAGGACGGCGGCGACTGGGAGGATCCACACCGGGCGGAGGGGCCCAAGAGCTGCCTCCTTTGGGCAGGACCCGCTAAACCGATATTATATGAAAGATCATTGGCATTATTTCAGGGTTTCTTTGATTTTATTCAGGACGCGGTTTTTGACTGAATCCAGGCTTCCTTTAATTGTGCAGCCGCTGGCGGTAAAATGCCCGCCGCCTCCAAAGGCCTTAGCGATTTCATTAACATTAACTTTACCGTGAGAACGGAAATTAACCCTGATTTGATTATCTTTACTTAAATTCTCCTTGAACAATACAACTACCTCGGCTTCCTTAATTGCCCGGCCAAAACTCAATATGTAATCACCTAAGTCAATAACTATTTTTTTATGCTCTTTAAGCATAGCCTTGGTCATCTCAAAATAAATCAATCTGCCGTCTGATTCCCTGGACATACTCTTTAATACTTCACTCACCAATTGCATATCAGAAAACGGAACATCTCCGTAAAGATGCCGGTAAATCCGGGATACATCAACTTTATATTTTAATAAATCCGAAACGATTTCATGGGTTGCGCTGGTAGTGTTCGTATAACGAAAATGCCCTGTGTCTGTTGCCAATCCCACATAAATACATAAAGCAGAATCTTTATCGATGGCAACCTCCAGCTCCTTATATATCCTATAAATCATTTCGCAACAGCAGGATGACTTTGGGTCTACCCAATTTATATCCCCAAATTTACTATTGCTGATATGATGGTCGATATTGAGTACCGGCTTATTTGCGGTATTCAACTTGTAAACTTCGCCCGGCCGTTTTAAATCTGAGCAATCTAAAACCACAAAAACATCAAACTTTATATTCTTGAGATTGTGACTTAGCTTACGAATAACCTTATTGCCGGGAAGAAAATCATACCCGTAAGGCAGGGAATCCTCATTTACGATAACCGCTTTTTTACCTTTTGCCCGGAGAAGTTTATAAAAAGCCAGCTCCGAACCTAAAGCATCCCCTTCTAAATTGGTATGGCTAGTAATCAGAAAACTCTTATTATTTCTTATTACTTCGCTTACTTTTTTTAGGCTCACTCCGCTCTTCCTTTCTGACTTTATTCACTATTTCTTCTTTTTTAATCTTATCCCCTGCGCTTTCCTCGGCGGAAGAGTGGGGCTCGTTGAACTCCTTAATCTCATTTAATACTTCTTGGATTCTTACGCTGTATTCGCTGGAACGATCCTCCCTGAAAGATAGCTCCGGCGCCAGCCTTAATTTTACCCTTTGGCAGACTTCCTTGCGGATAAATCCCGCCGCCGAATCCAAGGCTTGCTTGGTCAACGTGTAATCTTCGTCTTTACCTAAAACGCTATAGAATACTTTGGCGTAACGCAAGTCCGGGGTTAATTCTACCGAAGTTATGGTAATAAACCCTAAGCGTGGATCTTTCAATAGATCGTGAACTATAATACTGACTTCCCTTCTGATTGTTTCCTGGACCCTATCGTGTCTGGACATTTTTACCTCTTTTTTTTCGCTGGTTATTATTTAATCTTAGCTAACTTCCTGGCCAAAACCAACTCTTCGTCTTTTGTATTTACTCTATTCTCAATTCTGGCATTCAATACTTTTCTTAATATCTCCTGGTAGCGCGGGCCGGATTTAATCCCTAAGGCGTTTAAATCATGGCCGGAAATATGCAGCCTTACGCAGCCGGATAACTTAAAAAATTTATCGATTTCTTTTCTCGCATAAAGACGTAATGATTTAGACCTGATCAAAATAATCACTTCATAGCTTAAAGGCTCCAATAGATTATACACCCGGCTTAATTTTATCCGCGGTTTATTTATTACCCGGGAGACCTTGTCACCAGACTTGATATAAGTTAATACCCTCTTTTCTATCCCGCCCGCAAATACAAATTTTTCTAAAACTTTTTTTATTTCCGGGACTTTTTGGCCATCCAACAAAGCCATGAGATAAATAACCCAATTATCCAGACGCCTGTGGTTAGGAAAAAGCCGGTTAAACCGCTTAATCTCAAGCCTTGATTCCTTTAAAAGGCTTAACCGTTTTCGCGAAAGGGATAAATCTCTGTTAATAAAACCTAAACCGCTCAACTCTCCAAGCCGCTTAAGCGCTTTTATCGGATTTTTCTCTTTCAATATCAGGATAATTTCATCACGGACCCTCTGGGGCTGGATTTTTTCAAGCCTACCTTGCCGGCTGGCTTCCTTTAATAAAAAAAGAGTAGCGGCTTCTAGACGAAAACCATACCTCTGCTCAAAACGGACAGCCCTTAATATCCGGGTAGGATCATCGACAAAACTTAAATTATGCAATACCCGGATTTTTTTATTTGCTAAATCACTTTTTCCGTTGAATAAATCAATGAACCTACCAAAGCTAGCATTAGATATACTTATGGCCATCGCGTTGATGGTAAAATCCCTGCGGAATAAATCATCTTTTAATAACCCAAAGCTTACCACCGGTAAATGTCCAGGCTTTGGATAAAATTCCCTGCGGCAGGTAGCAATATCAAGTTTTAAATGAGGACGAATAAAACAAGTAGCAGTGCCAAACCGGCGGTGGAATACAACCCTAACTTCCAGCTTTCGACTTAGTTTTTCCGCGAAACCTAACCCATCGCCTTCCACAACTATATCTAAATCTAAATTCTTAACCCCTAATAATAGATCCCGGACAAATCCGCCGACAAGATAAACATTACAGTTTAACTCACTAGCCAGATCCCTGATGATTAAGATCAATTCCTTAATTTCTAGCGGAAGTTTTTCTAAATATTCTCTCATCTCTCGTCTATTATCCCTGATTATTATTTCAAATCCTGGAGGACAGTCTCCGCTCTAACTCCCAGGGGACAGCCTCCATTGAAAATTTGAATCTTCTTTGGAGACTGTCCCCGAGGTTGCAGGAAACTGTCCCCGATCCTTGTTTTCCCCCTACCTACTACCTACTGTATTTACGGCCGGGGGTGGTACGTCTTATGAATTAATTTCAACCTATCCTTATTTACATGAGTATAAAGCTGGGTAGTGGAGATATTGGAATGCCCGAGCATCTCCTGAACCGAACGTAAATCCGCCCCTCTCTCTAATAAATGAGTGGCAAAAGAATGCCTTAAGATATGCGGCCGCATTGGTTTTTTTATCCGGGCATCCTTGGCGTATTTTTTAATCAGTTTCCAGAAAGACTGCCGAGATATTTTCTTGCCCAAACGGCTCAAGAATAAAAAATCCGATTCTTTATTCTTTAATAAACGCGGACGGACAGTTTCTATGTATCTTTTGATACTGGACTGGGCCTTCCTCCCCAAAGGAATGATCCGCTCCTTATTGCCTTTTCCTATACAGCGTAAAAAACCAATATCGAAATTAACATTATCTTTTTTTAAATTTACCGCCTCAGATACCCGCATGCCCGTAGCATAAAGCGTTTCCAGGATCGCCCTATCCCTTAAGCCCTGTTTATCCCGAACATTAGGCTGGGATATAAGGGACTCTACTTCATTTACGGAAAGCGTTTCCGGTATCCTCTTCCAGAGTTTCGGTGAATCTATAAGGCTTGTCGGATCGGTTTTTAAAATCCTTTCCCTGACTAGAAAACGATAAAACATCCGAATAGCTGCCAGCCTGCGGGCAATAGAATTAGCATTGATACCCTTGTCTTTTTGAAAAAGCATAAAATCAATTGTATGATTTTTAACGGTATTTGATAATTCTCTTACACCTTTATTCTCCAAATAAGTCATGTAGGCAAACAAATCCTGCCGATAGGAAACAATGGTATTCAAAGCGAGTCCCCGCTCGACCGAGAGAAAGTCTAAAAAATTCTGAATCAATTCTTTCATCAATATCCTGTTTTTCTCTACCTATACCTTTACCTATACCTAGATTAAAAAGGGATTATTTTCTCTCTCCCTGCCTATAGTGGATGCCGGACCATGCCCTGGATAAATTACAGTCTCATCCGGAAGTTTAAAAAGCTTCTCCTTTATCGCCTGTACTAACGCAGTTTCACTGGCTCCAGGAAAATCCGTCCTGCCTATACCAGCGCAGAATAAAGAATCACCGGTGAATAAGATACCTTTAACCGGCTCTTTTAATAGCAAAGCAATTCCTCCCGGGGTATGCCCGGGCAGATGGATCACCTCTAATTTTATCCCGCCCAAACTAATAATATCATTTTCCCGGACTTCTTTTATTACTGAATCTTTTAAAGCAAAAGGATCCGGAGCAAAAAATCCGGACAGATTAAGGTTAGGTTCTTTTAAAAAATCCGAATCCGCCTGATGGATATACACCAAAACGCCAAATTTATCATCACAACCGATATGGTCATAGTGTCCGTGGGTATTAATTATGATTCCGGGCTTTAGTTTATGTTTGGTTAAAACCTTCCTGATCTTAGCCTCTTCAGCTCCGGGATCAATAATTAGAGCCTGCTCAAATCCGGGCCTAGCCAAAATATAACAATTGCTTTCGACCGGTCCGACCACAACCCTCTTTAAAATCATATCAGGCATTTTTTAACTTTGTCGTATGAAAATTCCCTTTGAATATCTCTTTTGAGTTTTTCGGCATCCAGATGCAGGGAAGAAAGTTCCGAACCGTATATATCTTCAATGATCCGAAATTTTAAAATATCCATTTTATTCAGGTAAATATCCAAACCCGTCTGCTTATCGGTGTTTAATAACAGCCTTAAGGCCTGAAGGCTATTTATTGATTCCTTCACGCAATCTATCTGTTTTTTATGATTATCAGAGTTACTTAAAGAATTTATCATTTCATCATGCCAATTCTTCCAGAAAAAAAATGTGTCCCGGTACTTTTCTTCCTTGCTTAACTGTGGAGGCTTATATTCTTCCGGGATTAAAACTAACTCCTCCGCTGTAATTTTTTCCTTAGGCTTACGGGTAAATTTACGGACAAAGGCTTCGCAACCAGTTACTGAAATTACCAGCAAAAATATTAATATCAAGTTACTAATCCGTTTCATTTTTGATTTATTCATTTAACTTCTCCTCTTTCCCGCCAGATCAATCTTAATAATACAGGCGGGATCCCGCTTTCATTAAGATTTTAATAAGCGGGAAAAATCCTGCTCATTAATAATTTTTACGCCAACTTTTTTAGCCTGTTTGTACTTATGCCCTGGATTATCCCCCGCTACTACAAAATCCGTATTTTTACTTACGCTGTAAGAAAAATTACCTCCTGCTTCCCGGACAATCTTTTCAGCCTGGGAACGGGTTAAACCTTTTAATTCTCCGGTAAAAACTACTGCCTTTCCGGTAAATGGGGTATTTTTTATCTGCTTAAATTCCTCTTTAAAATTAAGCCCGGAGTTTCTTAACTCTTCAATCATCTTCCTGATCTGGGGCTGGCTAAAATAATCCCTGATAGAAGCAGACATAACTTCACCTATCTCGTATATCGCGCTAAGATCTTCTTTTTTAGACTTAATTAAATTATCCATATCCCTAAATTTTACGGCCAGGATATACGCGGCTTTTTCGCCCACATGCCTTATGCCTAAGGAATAAATCAGGCGGGATAAAGGCTGTTTTTTACTTTTTTCTATTCCCATAAGTAAATTTTGGGCTTTCTTATCTTTAAATAATTCTAGCCTTAATAGATCTTCTTTTTTAAGATTATAAATATCGGAAAAATTGCGCACTAACTTAAATTTTACCAACTGTTTTACCGCTGCCTCTCCCAGGCCCTGGATATCCATAGCTAAGCGGGAGGAAAAATGCAAGATACCCCGCTCTAATTGCGCCGGGCAAATAGGATTAATGCAGCGATAGGCAACAGCTTCTTCCTTTTCTTTAATTACCCTGCCATTGCATACCGGGCAATTTTTAGGGATTAGAAAAGGCTTCTTGCCCTTGCTCTGTACCACTTTAACTACCTTAGGGATTACATCCCCGGCCCTCTCAATCAAGACCCGGTCTGCGATTTTCACATTCAAGCGTTTTATCTCGTCAAAATTATGCAAAGTAGCGTGTTGGATAATCACTCCCGAACACTCAACCGGTTTAAGCCGGGCAGTTGGAGTGATTACGCCGGTCCGGCCTACATTAAGCTGGATATCTAAAATTTCAGTTGTGGCTTGCCGGGCGGGAAATTTATAAGCGACTGCCCAACGCGGGCTTTTTAAAGTATACCCTAAGGCCAGCTGTCCTTTTAAATCATTCACCTTAACCACGATACCATCAATTTCATAATCCAGCCTGTCTCTTTTCTCCTGCAGGCCCTGGCAATAATCAATAACCTGGTCAATATTCTTACAGAGCCGGTACTGCGGGTTTACCCGCATTCCCCAGTTTTTTAGTTTTTCCAGAAAATCCATCTGGCTTAATATGTTTACGCCTTGGTATTCTCCCAGGGAATGGGCAAAAAAACTAAGCCTCCTTTTAGCCACAATTGCCGTATCCAGTAGCTTAAGGGAGCCGCTGGCAGCGTTGCGGGGATTAGCAAAAACCGCTGACGCCTCATCTTCCCTCTCTTTATTCAACTCCCGGAAGTAATTTATATCCATATAAACCTCGCCACGGATTTCAATCAAATCCGGCATATCCTTACCCCTTAAGACCAGGGGGATGGCCCGGATAGTCTTTAAATTAGCGGTGATCTCTTCTCCGGTTTCGCCGTCTCCCCGGGTCGCGCCTGTAATCAATCTGCCATTTTCAAAAGTAAGATTGGCGCTTACCCCGTCGATTTTAAGTTCCACCAGATACTCAATTAATTTATTCCCCCTTAAGCCCTTATGCACTCGTATATCCCACTCCCTTAATTCAGTAAAAGAATAGGTATTATCCAAAGAAATCATCTTTTGCCGGTGTTTAACTGTTTTAAATCCTTTCAATATGCCGTCGGATACCCTGGCCGTAGGAGAATCATCCGATTTATACTGCGGGTATTTATCTTCCAAGCCTTTAAGCCTGCGCATTAAATCATCATATTCCTTATCGGAAATCACCGGCTCACTTAATATATAATAGCGATGATCATGCTGACGGATTATTTCTTTCAACTCCTCGATCTTTTGTTTTATATTAACCGGCATACTATTTTCCCCATAATAGCCTAGCTGCGCAAAACTCCGGTAAACCTGCCCGGATAATCTTATCCCCGGCAGTTTTAATATCATATTCTACCCTTTTGATCCAAATCTCACTTGAGCGGGTATCGAAAATACAATACGCTGCCTTGGGGTTACTGTCACGGGGCTGACCCACACTTCCCGCGTTAACAATATATTTATTTTCTTTTTTAATCTCTACGGGAAAATCGAGCGTATAATGTATGCGCCCTGTTTTATCCTGAATAAATACACCAGCAATATGAGAATGCCCGACAAAACAGATATTATTTTCTAATACCCTAAAGGACTTCCAGGCACTATAGCTGTCGCTGATATAGCGAAAATCCTGAGGACTATCCAAAGTTCCATGCGCCAGGGTCAGATCTTCGTTTATATAAACCAATTTCAGGGACTTCAGGAATATCCGGCCGGCTTCATCCAGATGCTCACCAGTCCAGGCAATCGCCTCTTTGGCAAATTCATTAAAATATTCGCGAGAATATAAACCTACGCTGGCCCAATCATGGTTGCCGGCTATAGTAACCCGGGATAATTCTTTTACCAGCCTTACGCACTCCTTAGGGTCAGCTGCATAACCAACAACGTCTCCCAGGCAAAAATACTCATCTATTTCTTCTTTTTGATAAGCCTGGATAACCCGCTCTAAGGCCTCAAGATTAGAATGAATATCAGAAAATATCCCGTAACGCATGGGGCGCTGCTCTTTCGGACCAGCTAAATCTAAGACTAATACCGGATCTCAAAATCTTTATATTCGCCGCCAGCCGGGCCCCACTCCAGATCAGCATCCTGGATATAGCGGGAAAAAGACTGAGCAATCCGTTCCAGGAAATCTTTCAGGGCATCCTCTCCTGCTTCAGCAACTACTTCTACCCGGCTATCGCCTAAGTTTTTTACCCAACCCCTGACGCTTAATTCATCGGCAATATCCCGGGCAATATACCTAAAACCCACTCCCTGCACCCGGCCGGAATAATATATATGGATCTGTTTTTTCATTAGTTCTTCTGTAAGCCATTTATAACAGTGTTGATTTTACCACAAATAACAGAGGAAGGAAATCAAATTCGCAGGCTAAAAAAAACAGGGAATAAGCAGAGAGGATTTAATCAATGAGACTTAATATGCACTGCCGCTGTCGCGGCTCCCGTATCTCCCAGCACCATTCGCCCCGCTTGGAAGCAGTGCTCATTCGGCGCCAGCAAGACTAAATCCGGGTTTTCCTGCCTCACTATCTCAATAGCCTCTCCACTCCTTTTTTTAAGAAACAGGGCTCAAGTCTAAATACCTAAGACTTTTTTTATTTTACTTATTTGCTCATTAATGTCACTGAATTTGGAAATAAATAAACGGTTGGCAATCTTTCCACCCCTCGCAGCTACTTCCTCTTCAGTAATGGCGCCAGTCAGAAATATTACGGGGATATTTTTTGTCTTTTCATATTCCTGTAAATTACCCGCTATATCTCCTCCGCCTATCCCGGGCATCATTACATCCAGGACTATCAAATCAGGGGTTTCCTGGCGAGCGATCCTCAAACAACTCTCGTTGTCAGTGGCGGTAAAGACTTTAAATCCCTCCTTAGAAAGAAAATTATATAAAAGATCAACTATCTTCTTCTCATCATCTACAACTAAAATCTTTTTCCCCATGTTTATTGCTCCTTTCCCAGGTTAAACTACGAATCCTCTCGTAAATAAGCCGCACTTGCTCACTCTATAGCCATATGCAGCTTCTTCTTCACCGTATCTAAAAGCGAGAACAGGTCAACCGGTTTATAAATAACGTCGCCCGGGCCGAGGCCTAATTCTTTTAACCCGGAGGAATAATACTCCTCCGCGTCAATGGAACCGGTTAAGATGATAACCGGCCTGACATCGTTTAAATTTTTCTTTTCCTTCAACACCTCTAAACCCCCTACCTTAGGCATCTTCATATCTATAACCATTAAATCCATTTCCAGGCCTGGCCTCAACAATTCAATCGCCTCTTCACCTCCTGATGCCTGAATTATCTCAAAGCCCATTTTAGCCAAAAATTCAACCAAGACCCTTCTTATCCCTTCTTCATCATCCACCACCAGGATTTTAGGCATTATGCTTTACCCCCCCCTAAAGGCAATAGTATAGAAGCAGTGGTTCCTTTTTTCAATTCGCTTTCAAATTTTAATTCTCCGTTATGCGCTTTTATAATACCGTAACAAACTGCCAGCCCTAGACCAGTTCCTTTTTCTTTAGTGGTAAAGAACGGCTCAAATAACCTTTTTTTAGCTTCTTCCGGCATACCGGATCCAGTATCCTTAAAATCAAGCCGCAAAAAATCCCCCTCTAAAAAAGTGGTTATAGTAATAGCTCCCACGCCAGACATTGCGTCTTTAGCGTTATTAATAAGATTCATAAACACCTCTTGGATCTGTTGTTCGTCAATGGTTATAAGAGGCAGATTTTCCTGATAATTTCTTTTTATCTCTACATCGTCTAACTTAAATTGGTGTTCCATAATACCCAATACTGCCTCTATGCTCTTATTGATATCCACCTCTTTTGTTTCGCCTTTGCTGGGCCGGGAAAATTTCAGGAGCCTCCGGATAATATTCTTAGCCCTGAGGCACTCCTCCATTATAATCTTTAGGTTATTCTTTACTGCCTCGCTTTGTATTTCCTCCATCAGAGACAGCTGGGCATTTCCTGAGATAATCATCAGAGGATTATTTACCTCATGAGCCATAGACGAAACCAGCTTACCCAAAGAAGCCAGCTTCTCGGACTGAATGAGCATATCCTGGGTAAGCTTCAAATCCTCGATGTGCTGCTCTAGTTTTTCCCTGATCTGATTATTATCATCCAACATGCTGATCACTATTTTGCGGGATGTTGCCTCATCTTTCAAGGTCTCACTTAGGTTCTCTTCCACCTTCTTGCGCACGGCGATTTCTTTATTGAGATTGTCTATTGAGGTAGTGGTCTTCTGCAAATCTTCAACCATATTATTAAAGCTATCAACCAACAATCCTATTTCACCACCTGCATTAACATTTACGCGGGTAGAGAGGTCTCCTTTAGCCAGGCGATTTGCCGAAGTAACAAGGCCTACTAAAGGTATTGAAAATTGTTTTGACATAACTAAAGCGAGTATTATTATAAGAACCGTGATTAAAAATATATAAAGAATGGAATCCTTGAAAGCATTTTTTGACTCTATATGGAATATATCTGGAGATATACCAAGCACAACCTTGAATAGCGCTTGATTATTTGAACCTATCTTAACTGTGTCGGAAACAATGTAAAAACTAAGAGGGTTATCATTTTTGAGCGAATCCGGATGTCGATAAAGCAGACTCTTCTGGCCTGGCGCAAATATTAGTTCATCATCTAAAGTAAACAAGCTTGCCACATGTTCATTATAAAATACATATCCATCCAAATGCTTTAAATAATCTGTCAAATCGCAGTGAAAAATCACTGCCCCTGCAAACCCACCCACCTCAGGATCATACTTGGGAGTGCCGATGAAAAAGGTAAATTTACCACCATATTCAAACGGACCCTCAAATAATATCGCGTCTATTTTTTCACGTTTTAATCTTTTAAATAAGGTATAAATCTTTGAATGTAGTATGTCGGTGGGAGGAAAGTTATCCAGCGAAACATAGTTTCTTAACCTTTTATTGCCTTTAGTTATAACCCTCTCTATACCTTTTGGATCAATGAATCTGGCTGATAAATATATCCCTCCAGCTCTATTGGTGAAATGCAAAAATAGCTGTTCAGCAAGGGGTTTAGTTAAGAGAATTTCGTCTTTTTGTGAACTTAAGAAGCTATTGAAGACAGAGCTTTTTTCTATAAAATCGCAATCCCCTCTAATGCGTGAGGTGTATATCCTATCAAAATAAGCAATAGAACTACCCAATGCATTCGAAAATTGGGACTTTAATTCTTTCTTAATAGCTTTTTGTTTATAGAGATAATACTGTGCTCCTGTAATAACAATAATGACAATTCCTACCCCAAAATAAGAAATAAAGAGCCGCTGAAAAATCGAAAGCCCCTTAGGTCCTTTTTTGTCTATTATCTTGTTTTGCATATCCTTACCTTCTTTTATTGCGGATATATTTCTAATGCCAAAGCCTTATCAGTATACTCCTCAATAAAATCCTTACCTGATAAGTCTATCCCCAGCATCAGCGCCCTTTCGCGATTCACCATTACTGCTCCTCTGGTAGGAGCAATCACCGGGATACTAGCTGGGTCTTTCTTTTCATGAAGTATCATATACGCCATTCTAACCGCTTCATATCCCTGTTTAAAACCAGAATCATCAACCACCAGAAGTATCCCTTCTTGAACAAATTGTTTTTCATGCCCACAATCAGGTTTCATTATGTTGCGCAGATACCAAGCCCCTGCTTTCAATTGGTCAACCGGATTGCCTTGCTCATCTTTAAGCGTATTGTGATTAGATATAAAGAAAGCGTCAATCTTGTTTTGCAGCCTCAAGGCTGCTGATTGCCACTCAAGATACGAATTGGTCACCACTGACTCTACGAGTTTAAAGGGAAGACTGCCTTCCTCTGCAAAGTTCTCAATTTTCTTGACCTTTGCTCTACCGGTCTCAGAATCATCTGAAAGCACAGCAAGAGTTTTAATTTCAGGAACAAGTTTTTTAAGATATTCCAAAGCCTCCCTTTCGTATCCTGATTGGTAAACACCTGTCACATTATGTCCGGGGCGTTCAAGGGAATCAAGTAAACCATACTTTAAGGGAATTCCGTTTATTCCCCAAAAGACCACGGGTATATCAGTATCGATAAATTGGTTGCCGATATAATTTACCGCATTATCATCGCCCAAAAGAATCAAATCTGGCTTAAATTCGTTTATTTCCTCTACGATTTTGGCTGTAGCTTGTGCAATTTCATTCTTTGCACTTTTTCGCTTGGTATCCATCCAGGCTTTTTTAATCACAATCTTATCCGTTTTCAGATAATCATTTTGCGTATATTCATCGGTTTGCGCTTTATTATCCAGGAATTTAAAATCAAGCAGAGCAGCGCAAACTCCTTTATGGGTATCCTGCGACCAAAGATATTCCCGATGATAACTACTCACTACAAATATCCGTATCTTCTTCGGCTCTCCATAACTTACCGAGACCAGGCCGAATACAAATAATAAAACAAATATAATCTTCTCCAACTTCACTATCCACCTCCTAATTTGTTTATGCTAACTTAAGCTGAAGTAGCTTACGTAAATTGCTTCAAAGAAGACTCTAATACGGTTTTGGCTTTCCAAGTTCCTCGCATAATTTGTTGGCTTCTTCCTTTAGCTCAAGTATGCGCCCTTCCCTGCCTACGCCAGCCTTATAAAAAACTTCCAATTCCAGTAAATGCTTCTGCGCTTCTTCTGCCATCATCTTGCGCCCGGATATATCCCTAATAAATTGCACTAACCCGGTACTATTCCCTTTGTCGTTAAAAATAGGGGAAATGGACACTTCGAGGTATTTATTTAGGCGGGGATCGAAAAATTCTGTCTGCGCCTTTTTCCTATTCAGCTGAGCTTCTTTGCTGGGGCAATCCGGAGGCGGTTCTTTCGCCCCATGTATCAGCTCATAACAAAGCTTTCCGATAATCTCTTTAGGTTCTAGATTAAAAGCATTAGCAAAGGCTTTGTTAACCCTGATAATCTTGAAATTCATATCCGTAATTAAAATTAAATCCGTTATAGCATCAAAGATCACCCTCCACTCCGCTGCTACATGTTTAATTTGCTCCTCCGTCTTCTTGCGCTCGGTGATATCCTGGAAATATAAATTTGCATATCCGGCCCCTTTTATCGGCGCAATTACGACTGAAAAGATTTTACCTTCTTCTTCTTCTTCTTCTTGCCACGTCTTTCCGGCATCAAACCTCTCCTTGACCAGACAGCACCATCTCTCAGGCGCCTTTGACCCTACTTTGATGCCCCACCCGGCAAGTATCTTCAAACCTTTTTCGTTGCTATACAGGATCATGCCATCTTCGGCTATGCGCAAGACAGGTAAAGGATTTTCTGACGGAAATCTTGCAAGACTTACTATCTCCTCCCTCTCCGCCTTCCTGCGCTCAGTGATGTCTTCAATAGAAAGTAGGATTAGTTCTTCTTCTTTCACCCCTGCCGCTATTATTGCTGCTATTTTCTTAGGGATACGCAACTGACAGGCATTCACGATCATGACTCGCTCGCCAATATGCTCAAATTTATGCTCGACCTCATAATTTTTCACAACTTTCTTTTCTGGTAAAATTTCTTTTAATAGCTGAAGCAGCTTAGGAATATTCCATTGCCTATTACCTAAATCAGGAAATAGCTGGCCTATTGTGTCTTTTTCTGCAACCTTAAAGGTGGCATAGAAAGATTGGTTCGAAGAAATGATCCGTAAGTTTTTATCCAATACCAAAAACGGCTCTCTTAGTGTAGCGATAATGTTATTACTATACTCTAAGGACTCTAAGTCTATTTTAATTTTTGACTCTTCACTCTGATTTTTATCTTTCATTTTTCAAACTCTCCATACACCCGGTCAGATCACACCTTGGCATAAAGGATTGCCAAATGCGCCCCTTCTGGGGCGGATTGGCCGGTGTGTCACTTTCTGCAACAAAAAACCCAAGGCCTGCATTTCTGCAGTGCCTTGGGCTAATGTTCAGTGATTAGCTAAAAGGGCTATCTTTGTTTGTTTGCTTGTTTATCGTTCTATTCTTCCTCTCCAAAGGATCTCCTTTGTGAGCCGCCTAATTAATATTATACTCTTTTATATATTGGAATCAACAACTCTGTCCGTATTTAAGCGAATGCCCTAAGTTAAAATCTTTGCCTATTTCCATACCCTGAGCTGGCTGAACTGCACCCTGAATTTCTTAAAGAATTTCTATCTTCTGCTTTTCAGCATGAGGCACAAAAACGCAGCCGGATGAATAATTGTATGGATAGAGTCGTCCCTAAATCAATTCTGGTCGGGAAGGGCGGATTTGAACCGCCGGCCTCTTGCTCCCGAAGCAAGCGCTCTAGCCAAACTGAGCCACTTCCCGTAAAATATCTTTGATTGGTTTTATCAGTATATCAGAAAAAACAATAAAAAACAAGGGACGGTTCTCAGCTCGATCTTAAAGTGTCCCCGAATAGGGGACACTTTAGCCTTGGTTTGAGAACCGTCCCTGAGTTTTGGCTAAAATATCAAACTCCAGGTTAACTTGGCCTGAAGGGCCTTTAAACCCTAAGGTAGTATTCTTTAAGGTATGCGGGATAATATAAACCGTAAAGGTATTCGATCTTTTTTCCACAATAGTCAAACTTATACCATCGATAGCTATCGAACCTTTAGGCAAGATATAACCTAAGAATTTACCTGGAACAACTATTTCAAAACTTAAATTACCCGCTATATGATTTTTCTTACGGACCACCCCTAAGCAATCAATATGCCCGCTAACAAAATGTCCGGATAACCTATCACCGATTTTCAGGCTGCGTTCAAGATTTACCTTATCACTGATTCCTAATAATCCTAAATTAGTAACCTTTAAAGTTTCCGGCATCACTTCGAAACTCACCCAGCCCCTGTTTACAGGGGCTGGGTCTATTGCTATTACCGTAAGGCAGGCGCCGTTTACCGCGATACTATCGCCTATCTTGGTATCATCTAAGGTCTTATTAGCCTGAATCTCCAACACGGTATTATTACCGCTTCTGGAAATTTTCTTAACTACGCCTAATTCCTCAACTATTCCGCTGAACATAAGCTTCAATTAAAAAGTCTTCCCCTATTTTTTTTAGTTTTACCTCTTTTAATTTTATAGCCTGCTCTACCCTGGTAATGCCCTTACCCATAACTGAGCTTATAGCGTCCCTGCCGCCGATAATCTTATTGGGGTTGATAAAGAACATAACCTTATCTACCAGGCCGTCGTCAAATAAAGAGCCGATAAGATTTCCCCCTCCCTCCACTATAACAGAAGTTATATCCATTCTGGCTAATTTCCTGAGCATATCTTTTAGGTTTACTTCCCCGGATTTCTCCATTACATCCAGAATTTTGGCTTTCTGAGCCAGGATCTTCCTGTTTTCAGTCTCCTGGCCCGGCTGAGTAAGCAAGGTAACGATTACCACCTGGCTGTCCTTAGAAAATATATTCGCAGACTGGGGAGTACTTAGCTGGCTATCCACTATTATCTTTACCGGATTTTTCCGGGAATACCAGGCATCCAGTTTAGGGTTATCCCTTAACACCGTATTGACTCCGACCATGATAGCGTCAAAATTCCCCCGCAGGCGATGAGCAAACCCCCTAGATTTATCCGAAGTTATCCATTTGGAATCTCCGCTATGAGTGGCTATCTTTCCGTCTAAAGACTGGGCAACTTTTACCGTAACCAAAGGCATCTTTTTAGTAATATACTTGATAAAAGCTTCATTCATCTTCTTTAATTCTTCTTCTAAAAATCCTAACTCGACTTTGATATTCTGTCTTTTTAATATATCTATACCTTTGCCGTTATTAACCGGATTGGGATCGATCATGCCAATGATTACTTCCTTGATTCCGCTTCTTATAATTCTGTCCACACAGGGAGGAGTCCGGCCATAATGGACACAAGGCTCAAGCGTAACATATAAAGTTGCGCCTTTAGCGTCTTTTCCTGCCTCATCCAAGGCAATAACCTCAGCATGAGAAGAGCCGGCTTTCTGATGAAATCCCTTACCGATAATCCGGTTGTTTTTAACTACCAAAGCGCCAACTAAAGGATTAGGGCTGGTTTTACCCTTGGCCTTAAGAGCTAGCTTCATAGCCATCCGGATATATTTCTCGTGAATATTCAACCCGCACCTTCTTTCTTATTAACCAACCCAACACCTTTTGTCTTGAAATGACTGAATTCTTTAGAAGGTGCAGGGTTCATCTTACGGCTTGTTTAAGTTTTTCGACTAATTCATAAGGTAGTTTTATCGAGCCAATCTTAGCCTCAGGCTTGGCACTACCATGGCAATCCGAACCTCCGGTAAGCAATAGATTGTATTTACGGCAGTAACCCTCATAAATCCCTATCATCGCCTTGGTATGTTCCGGATAATAAACCTCCAGGCCCATTATCCCGGATTTTATAAACTCTAGGATCAAATCATTGCTCTGAAGACTGTAAGGATGGGCTAATACCGGAACGCCGCCAACATCTTTAATTAGTTTTATCGCTTCTGCCGGAAAATACCTAAAGCCTAAAACATATGCCGGACACCTGTCCCCGATATATCTATTAAAGGCCTCTCCGGTAGAACCCACTAATCCTTCTTTAACCATAGCTCTGGCTATATGCAATCTTCCTGCCGTACCGTCTGCGGAAATATCAAATACTGCCTGCGGATCCAGTTTTAAACCTAAATCCATTAATTTATCTAATATCCTATATACCCTGTCGACCCGGTTTTTCTTTAATAAAACCATCTTCTCTTTAAAACATTCATCCTGATAATCAATCAGATAACCCAAGATATGCACTTCGGATTTTCCGTATTCAGCAGTAAGCTCTACCCCCGGAATAACCTCGATACTTCTACCAAGAGCAGCTTTCACAACCGGTTCAATTCCATCAACCGTATCATGATCAACCACTGATATAACTGATATCCCGAATTTAACCGCTTGCTGAATTAACTCCTCGGGAGTATACGTGCCATCAGAATAGGCTGTATGTAAATGCAGATCAGCGAATTTCACCCCGCACCTTCTTTCTTACTCATAATACTAAAACCATTTGTTTTAAAATCATTGGATTTTAGAAGGTGCGGGGTCACTTCTCTTTCTCTATTTTTATCTTATCCAGAACACCGTTAACGAATTTAGCTGATTTTGGTTCAGAGTATTTCTTGGCCAGTTCAACTGCCTCATTTATAGATACTTTGGGCGGAATCTCTTGCCTAAAAAGTAATTCATAGGCGCTCAAGCGCAATATATTCCTATCTACCACAGCCATGCGCTCCAATTTCCAGTTAGTAGCATACTGGGAGATATCTCTATCAATTTCCGCCAAATTACAAATTACCCCTTTGACTAATTCTGCGGCAAAAACCTTAACCGAATCCTCGACTTCTTCCTCCACTCCCATCAGCCAAAAATTAGCCAAAACCACTTCCAGGTCTTTGTCTTTAGTAATATCCAATTTATAAAGAACCTGCAAAGCATATTCCCTGGCTAATGTCCTTTTACGCATGTTGGTTTACCCCTTTTACTTAATCTGAGCAAACAAGTTTACCATTTCAATAGCACTTACAGCAGCATCCTTACCTTTATTACCGTCTTTAGTACCAGCACGTTCAATAGCCTGTTCAATGGTATCTGCGGTAATAATCCCAAAAATCACAGGTATTCCGGAATCTTTAGCAACTCCGGCTACGCCCTTAGCTACCTCAGCGGCAATATAATCAAAATGCGGGGTTGCCCCCCGGATAACTGTACCTAAACAAATCACCGCGTCATAATCCTTGGATTTAGCCGCTCTCTGGGCTACTGCGGGAATCTCAAAAGCTCCGGGAACCCAAACTACTGCCAGATCGCTCTCTTCCGCTCCGTGACGAACTAAAGTATCCAGGCATCCTGAGACCAACTGTTTGGTAATAAAATCATTGAACCTTGAGGCTATAATACCAAACCTCTTGCCTTTTGCCAGCAACTTCCCCTCAATCGTCTTTACCATATTTCCTCCTTCAATAAGTTAGGTATAGGTGCAGGTAAAGAAAAACTCTTTTCTATACCTATACCTTTTCCTCTACCTTCAAATCAATCTTTCTTAAAAAATTATATGTTTAAATCGTGCCCCAGTTTCTCTTTCTTGGTCTTAAGGTAATGATAATTCAGATCATTCGGTTCAATTTCTAACGGTATTCGCTCTACAACCTTTAAACCATACCCCTCTAAACCTACAATCTTGCGGGGGTTATTCGTCAGGAGCTTGATATCCCTTAATCCTAGATCAACTAATATCTGAGCCCCTATTCCGTAATCCCGCATATCTGGTTCATAACCTAAGGCTTCATTAGCCTCAACCGTATCTAATCCCTTATCCTGAAGGTTATAAGCCCGAATTTTATCCACTAAACCGATACCCCGTCCCTCCTGATTCATATAAAGTATAACCCCTTTTTTCTCTTTATCTATTGCCTGCATAGCCTTCTTCAATTGCCTTCCGCAGTCACAGCGCAGCGATCCAAAGACATCTCCGGTAAGGCATTCGGAATGCACCCTGACCAGAACTTTATCATTCTTCCATTCTCCTAGAGTTAGTGCGGCATGAATTTTATTATTAATCAGATCCTTATATAAAACCATCCTATAAGTCCCGTATTCAGTAGGAAGATTAGCTTCGGCAACCCGCTGCACTAATTTCTCCGACCGGCGGCGAAATTCAATAAGGCTGGCAATAGTGCAGATCTTTAAACGGTGTTTTAGGGAAAATTCATTCAGTTGGGGTAACCTGGACATACTTCCGTCATCATTCATTATCTCGCAGATCACCCCGGCAGGATAAAGCCCAGATAACCGCATTAAATCTACGGCCGCTTCAGTATGGCCGGTCCTGACTAAAACGCCTCCGTTACGTTCCTTTAAAGGAAAAATATGTCCTGGCCGAATTAAATCTTCGGGCTTACTCTGAGGGCTGATCAAGACTTCTATAGTCCGGGCCCGATCATAAGCGGAGATACCGGTAGTAATCCCCTTAGCCGCATCCGCTGAAATCATCCAGGCTGTAGAAAAAGGATCTTTTTTACTATTTAGGGCCTTGTCCTTAATCATCGGCTGCAATTCCAAATGCTTTAATCTCTCCTCTTCCATAGGAACACAGATCAATCCCCGGCCAAACCTGGCCATAAAATTTATATCTTCAGGACGGGCAAAAGAAGCAGCCATTATCAGGTCGCCTTCGTTTTCGCGGTCTTCGTCATCCACCACGATAACCATTTTCTTATTCTTTAAATCTTCCAGTATTTCCGGAATGCTGTTGAATATATCCATAATGGAGCCTAATGACTTTTTTAGTTGTTGTGCCTTGAATTATTCGGGCGGGTCCGCCTTTAACACAGGATAGCGACATCCGCCGCAGTGCTACCCTGCAAGAAGGCGGATAAAAAAATCCCGAATTATGATCTTCGGGACTGGCAATATTACACGTTTATCTTCTCTCATCTAGACTTTACTATTGGCTGCTGCTTCCCACAGCATCTGTCCCGGTTACTGCCGGAACTCGTAGGCTGAGCCTGTTATACCAGGCTTACTACCAGTTGGGAATCTCACCCTTTCCCGAAGATTGTATATAAGTATAACGCTAAATATTAGCTTGTCAAGTCAATTAAACGGATTTATAATTAAAGATATGGAACCCATTGTAAATCAAGTACATGAACTCCTGATTAAGAATAAAAAAACTATTTCGGTAGCTGAATCCTGCACCGGAGGACTTATTTCTTTTCTACTTACCCAGGTATCCGGAAGCTCCGCTTATTTTAACTTAGGACTGGTTAACTACAGTAATGAGGCAAAAAACAGGATCTTAAAAATACCCTCCTCTCTTATCGCTAAAAAAGGCGCGGTATCAAAAGAAGTAGCCAGAAAAATGGCTCAATCCTGCCGTAAAATAGCCAAAACCGATCTGGGGTTGAGTATAACCGGCATTGCCGGACCAACCGGAGCAACCCCGGATAAACCAATAGGTACTGTTTTTATCGCTGTCTCCAGTTCCAAGATAACCGTGTGTAATAAATTTAGGTTTACGGGTAACCGCGGACGAATAAGAAAACAAGCAGCCCTAAAAAGCCTAGAGATGCTGAAAAAACTTATTTAATATGCCTAAATATCACCAGCCTAAAGCCAGTTTTTCTTTACCTATACCTTTACCTATACCTAGTAAATTTTAATGCGTACCTTTATCGCCATAGAACTTCCTAAAGAAGTTAAGAATTACTTATCTGATATCCAGAAAATATTGGCTCCTGCCGGGGATGATGTTAAATGGGTCAAGCCTGATAATATACATCTAACCTTGAAATTTTTAGGCGAAGTAAACCTTGAAACCTTAGATCAAACTATCCAATCGCTGGAGAAAATCGCCGCAAATAAAACAGCTTTTTGTTTCAATCTCTCCACAGTTGGGGTCTTCCCAAAAATTGAAAGCCCCAAAGTAGTCTGGATAGGAATTAATAAGGGCGGTTCTGAAATAAGGGAAATCGCCAAAGATTTAGGTAAAGCAGATTTATCCCCCCATATCACTATAGGCCGGGTAAAATCAAAGAAAGATTTAGGAAAATTAGTGGATATTTTAAGGGTATTTGCATTAAGCCCACAGAGGGCGCTTCAGGAATTTCCGGTAAATAAAATCACCGTTTTCAAGAGCACTCTTCTGCCAGAAGGGCCTATCTACGATATCCTAAAAGAAGTAAATCTTAAAGCGGCCTGAAGGATTATATTGGTAAATATACCGGCGAGAATATCATCGCCCATTATCCCCAGGCTGCCCCTCATCTTCTGGAACCTGCTGATGGGGAAGGGCTTAAATATATCCAAAACCCTGAACAATATAAAAGCGGATAAAACTATTTTCCAGCTGTAAGGCAAAAAAACTAAGCTTAAAAGCATACCGCAAACTTCATCTATTACTATGCAAGAGGGATCATTTCTGCCTAAAGCCCTCTCTGCCCTGCCGCAAAACAAAAAACCTAAGATCAATACCAATAACACAACCAGGATTAACCACGGCGCATTAGCCTTTAAGATAAAATATATACCTGCTGCGATGAGGCTGGCGAAAGTCCCAGAGATTACCGGGATATAGCCAATATAAAAAAAAGTGGTAATGACCTCAGTAAGGATGTTGGAGGCGGTTTTTTGATTTAATAAGGGCATAATTTAAGCCAGATTTAAATATTGGTGATGACCTTACGATTGCCCCAAAGATAAGAAAATCCGGAATAAAGAGTCAGGATAACGGTAAACCACATAGCGATATCTATGCCCTGACGGAAAAATCTCTCCCAGTTAGGGTTCCAGATAAAGAATTTTTTCATTACCTCTTGAAAAACAATAAACCCCAGGATTATAAATATTACCACCATCTGAGATACCGTCTTATGTTTTCCTATTTTACCGGCGGATAAGACCTTGCCTTTATTCAGGGCAAAGATCCTTAAAGAGGTAATCAGGATCTCCCGGGAGATAATAATCATAAACATCCAATCTCTGACCAGATGCATCTGGACAAAAGCGGCAAAAGCCGATAATACCAGTATTTTATCAGCAATAGGATCCATTAACTTGCCGAAGTCAGTCACCATGTTCCTTTTTTTAGCGATCATACCGTCAAGCAGGTCCGAAACAGCGGCAAATATGAATATCGCTAAGGAGAGCGTTTTAGCCCATAAACCGGATAAGGATAAAAAGAACATAAACACAAAAGTAAGGATGATCCTTAACATGGTCAATCTATTAGCTATATTCATGATCAGTTCCTTTCTTCTATAGTCAAATGGCAAGTGGTAAAGAGACAGGTCCCTTAGTAATAAATAATTGTGATATATAATTGTTACAATAAGGCACTTTGCACTTTTTAATGTTAATTTTATTCCTTAAAAATGCAAACTGACTCATCAGAACATATTAGATTATATAATGTTAGAGTAAAGGGACCTGACCCTGGTCTCCCCCTGGTCTCCCTGGTCTTCGCAGACTAAATCATATTCCAGGGTATCTCTAACTTTAGCCTTCACAAAATCGCCGGGCTTTAATTTCCGCGTAGACCTTACATAAACCAAGCCGTCAACCTCTGGCGCGTCATACTGGCTGCGGCCTAAGTATGAATCACCCTCCTGCTCATCTATAAGGACATCGATTGTTTTACCCAGTAACTTGGAGTTTATTTCCTCAGAGATCAATTGTTGGCTAGACATTACCAGGTTAAAACGCGCAGATTTTATCTTCCCCGGAATCTGTCCCTTAAAGCCATAGGCCGGCGTACCTTCTTCGCGGGAATAGGTAAACGCGCCTAGCCTTTCAAACTTCACTTCTTTAATAAAATCCAGGAGTTCCTTAAATTCCTTATCGGTCTCAGAAGGAAATCCCGCAATCACTGATGTGCGAATAGCTACGCCGGGAATCGCCTTACGCACTTTTTCTATTAAATTAAATATTTCTTTCTGGGTAACCTGCCGGTTCATTAATTTTAATATCCGGCTATTAATATGCTGTATCGGCAGATCAATATACTTGCAAACCCTGGGCTCATCTCTAATAACTTTAAGTAATTCATCGCTTAAGCGTTTCGGGTTTAAATATAAAAGACGGACCCAGCCTATCCCGGGAGTAACTTTTAGGATTTTTTTAACCAGTAGGGGTAATTTCAAAGATCCGCATAGATCTAGCCCATAGCCGCTAATATCCTGACCGATAATATTTAACTCCGAAACACCCTGCTTATTTAAAGACCCCGCCCGGTCTAAAACCGCATCAGGCTCAAGGCTGATAAATTTACCTTTAATCTTAGGGATTACGCAATAGCTACAATTATTAATACAGCCTTCACAGATCTTTAAATAAGCGAAATGCTTTGGCGTTAAAGCGTACCTCTTTCTGTCAGAGTCTATTGATATCTTACCGACAAAAGCGTCAACTTCAGGAAATTCCCGGCGCAACTCATCTTGGTAGCGCTGAACTAAACAACCATAAACGATTATTTTCTTTAATCCTAACTTCTTTTTAAGCTTGATTAAATCTAATATCGCTTCTACGGATTCAGCCTGGGCATCTTTAATAAAAGCGCAGGTATTTAGGATGCCGACGTCGGCATTTTCAATATCCGTAATTTCATATTTTTTTAGGTTCAGGCGGCCTAAGATCCCCTCGGAATCAACCAGGTTGCGCGGGCAGCCCAGACTTAATATACCGATCTTTGCTTTACCCACCACAGGCCCTCTATCTTGGTATATCCAGGGTATCTTTAGTAATCAAGATATTCTTTACTATCTGGCCTCTCCTGCCTAAAGCAGGCAAGACTTTGCCGTTTACTTCTAGATCCACGCCCCCGGCATTGCCTAAAGAAAGCTCGATTTTTTCTTTGGCCTTCCAACTCTCCCGGTTATCTTTTTTAAGGATATTCTTAAAAATAAGCTTACCGTCCAGTCTAACATCAACATAACAATCCTCTTTAGCGTATACGCTTAAAGACACGCCTACTATAGATATTCCCTCTTTTTTGCCAGATTTATTTATTTCAGCCTTTTTTACCTTGGATAGAGGTATGGATATTTTTTTTCCCGCAGCATCAACTAATTTTGACTGAAGTGAAGTTTTCTTTATAGGCAGATTGGCCGTCGCCGGATTTAGCGACTTCTTAGGCAAGTTAAATTTAAACTTAGATAAAATATTCTTAGCGATCGCCAAAGCAGCGATTATAAATAAGATTCCCAGAATAAGAATGAATACCTTCTTTAGTTTTAATGCTGCAGCTGAAGGAATAAGTTTTAGCGATGCCTGCCGGCGAGGGAGCTCTTCCTCTTTGGATTTAGCCAAACCAGCCGAGATTTGAGGCTTTTCTTTATAATCTGAGATGTAATCATCAGGGTTGACTTCTAGGAATTCACAATAGATCTTCAAAAACCCATGGATGTATATAGGGCTTAGATTAATAAAGCTATCCTCTTCGATAGCCTTCAGGACATTTAAATGGATCTTGGTTTTTTTATGGGCCTCTTCCAGATTTAATCCTTTTTCCAACCGTATCTTTTTAAGCCTCGCACCCCGAGAATCCATATCTACCTTCCTCTTTTAGCCATATCCTCTTTAAGCCAGGCCTGCCTATCCACTAAAATCTTGCGCGGTTTACTTCCTTCATAAGGGCCCACTAACCCAACTTCCTCCATCATATCTATAATCCTGGCAGCCCGGGTATACCCCAGGCGCATCCTGCGCTGAAGTATAGATACCGAGGCCTGATTGCTTTCAATAATTATCCTTACCGCCTCATCATAAAGTTCGTCTTTTTCTCCGCCGGAGGAAATTGATTTACGCTGCTCTTTAAGTACCTCTTCATCATAAACCGGATCAGCCTGAGATTTGATAAAATCCACAACTTTTTCGATTTCTCTATCCGAAACCAGCGTCCCTTGAACCCGGGTTAATTTAGCATCCTGCGGTTTTAAAAAAAGCATATCACCCTTACCCAGAAGTTTATCCGCGCCGTTCATATCTAAGACAGTGCGCGAATCGACTTTTGAGGCTACCTTAAAAGAAACCCGGGCCGGAAGATTAGCCTTGATTACCCCGGTAATTACATTTACTGACGGCCTCTGGGTAGCCAAAATCAGATGGATTCCTACTGCCCTGGAGAGCTGGGCCAAGCGGGTGATCGCGCTTTCAATCTCTTCCCGGGCAATCATCATCAGGTCCGCGAATTCATCGATAATGATTATAATATAAGCAAGCTTTTCTTTTTTCTGATTATAAGCCTCTATATTCCTGGTCCCGGCATCAGCCAAAAGCCGGTAACGCTCTTCCATCTCATTAACTACCCAATTCAAGGCGCAGGAAGTCTTCTTGGCATCTGTAACTACCGGGCATAACAAATGAGGCAAACCGTTAAAAGGAGCTAATTCCACCATCTTAGGATCAATCATAACAAATTTCAATTCATCAGGTGAGGCTTTAAAAAGCAGGGATAAAATCAAAGAATTAACGCACACCGTCTTACCTGAACCAGTGGTTCCGGCAATCAAAATATGGGGCATATCTTCTAAACTGGCAATTACTGCTTGTCCGGAGATATCTTTACCTAAAGCTAAAGGTAGCCTGGCATCGCCTTCCTGAAATTCTTTGCTGGATAAAACTTCTTTTAAATAAACAAAACTACTCTGGGTATTAGGAACCTCAACTCCCACCTTAGCCTTTCCCGGTATAGGGGCAACAATCCGTACGGATTGTGCCTTCATTACTAGAGCTATATCATCACTCAGGGCAACGATACGGTTTACTTTTACCCCCGGAGCTGGTTCAAGTTCGTAACGGGTAATTATCGGCCCCCGTTCAACATCGGTAACCTTAACCGTTATCCCGAAATCATCCAGGGTTTCTTCCAGTATCCGGGCATTATTAGCCAAATCTTCTTTGATCTGCCTGGCTTCCAAAGGAGGAGGAGAATCCAAGAGATCCAGAGAAGGCAGATGATACTCATTCGTTTTGAGATTAACTGTCTTAGCCTTTGATTCAGAAACCAAAGCATTTGGTTCTTCAGCTTTAATCTTGACTTTGAGTTCTTTAGGCTTTAAAGAGAAGATGCTCTTACGCGGGCCTTTAGTTAAAACAGGCTCGGCCACAATTATGTTCGGTTTTGCCGAAACATCCCTTATTTCTCTTTCTTCGTTCACCCGGGGCTTGTCTGCCTGGTGTTTTTCTTTTCTTTTAAAAATTAATAAAAAAGGCGTAAAAATATTTTTGAGCTTTCCGCTAAACCTGGCCAACAAAGCCATAACCAATTCTTCAGTAACTAATGCCAGAGATACGATAAAACAGGTAATAAATAAAATGTAACCGCCGGGCCGGCCGAAATAATTAAAAGCAAAATCAGAAATTAGTCCTCCGAAAATTCCCGCCCGGGAAAATTTTATTGCCGGGCTCAAGATAGATATTCCGATCAGAGAACTAGAGGAAAGCAATAAAAAAAACATGCCCAAAATCCTGGGAAGGCTTAAATACGGCAGGTCATGGCGCAAGAACCTTTTACCTAACCAGAGAATAAATACCGGGATAAAATAACTTGACCAACCGAATAGATATAAGAATATTCCTGCCAGATACGCGCCGAAAGTACGGATTAAATTCTTGGGTGGGATATTCGGATGAGAGGTGTAAAAGGGCAGGTCATAAGGACTGAATGAAATTAAACTGGCTAGTATTATTAAACCCGCTGCCAGAAAACAGATACCCTTAATCTCATTTAATCTCTTCTCTTTCACGCTTCCTGATTATTGCTTTCAGCCTTCTTCTTGCTCAAATTTATCCGGCCCATTTCATCTATACCGGTAACCTTGACCTTGATCTCGTCTCCTATTTTTACTACTTCCTCTACGCTCTTAACAAAGGTATTGGATAATTCTGAGACATGCACTAAGCCGTCTTTACCCGGAGCAATTTCACAGAAGGCGCCGAAATTGGTTATTCTTTTAACTTTTACCGTATATATCCTGCCGACTTCCACATCATCGGTTATAGCCCGGATCATCCGGATCGCCTCAGCCGATTTAACCGAATCATTGGAAGCGACTAAAACTGTGCCGTCATCCTGAATGTCAATACTGGCCCCGGTGAGGGCAATTATCTTCTTAATTGTCTTACCGCCCGGGCCGATCACACCGCCGATCTTTTCGGTATTGATCATTATTTTTTCTATGCGCGGGGCATAAATCGAGAGTTCCGGACGGGGCTTATCCAGACAATTTTTCATTTTATCCAGTATAAACAGCCTGGCCTCCTTGGACTGATAGAAACAATCCTTCAATAAATTCAAGCTTATGCCGTCGATCTTTAAATCCATCTGGACCGCGGTAACTCCCAGGGTTGTTCCGGCGGCCTTAAAATCCATATCCCCGAAATGGTCTTCCACTCCGGCTATATCGGTTAAAATAACGCTCTTGTTGCCTTCTTTAATCAAGCCTAAAGCCACGCCTCCAACCATATCTTTTACTGGCACCCCAGCATCCATCAAAGATAAACTAGCAGCGCAAACAGTAGCCATACTTGAAGATCCGTTCGATTCAAGGATCTCAGATACCGCTCTGACTGTATAAGGAAATTGTTCTTTGGCAGGCATCACTGCTAAAAGCGCCCTCTCCGCTAAAGCCCCGTGGCCGATCTCCCTGCGCCCGGCCCCTCGCATCGGCGAGACTTCGCCAACGCTAAAAGGAGGAAAATTGTAATGGAGCATAAAAGATTTATTTTTTTCCCCTTCTAAAGCTTCAATCATCTGCTCATCATCTCCGCTGCCTAAAGTAGTAACCACCAGGCTCTGGGTCTGGCCGCGGGTAAATATAGCCGAACCATGGGTCCTGGGTAAAGATGCAACTTCGCAAGCGATCTGGCGTATTTCTTTAAATCCTCTGCCGTCTTCGCGAATATTATCTTCTAATATTGTCTTTCTAATCTGCTTCTTTTCTACTTCGCTAAGCGCTGCTTTAATATCCGGGGCCAGATAACCTTCAGAAATCAATATCTCCTCCAGTTCCTTGGCTAATAAAACCACTCCTTCTTCCCGCTCTTCTTTTTTGCTTAATTTATAAACATCCTTTAGCTTTTTTAAAGCTAATTCTTTTACTCTATTTTCTAAAACCGGATCAACGAGCCTGTATTTAACCTTAACTTTTGACTTGCCGAGCTCTTTGGCCAATTCCTCTTGAAATTTAATTATCTCCTGGAGGCTGTCAAAACCAAATTTTACCGCCTCCATAAATACTTCTTCAGATACTTCCTTAGCCTTGGACTCCAGCATAACCACGCCCTTAAGATTCGCCACTACCACTAGATCCAGGTCTGACTTATCCATCTGGGCATAAGTAGGATTAATTGCGAAACTCCCATCGACTCTGCCTACCCGACAGCAGGCTAATGGCCCGTTAAAAGGAATATCAGATATAGATAAAGCCGCTGATGCCCCGGTTACAGCAATGACATCCGGGTCATTAACTCCATCGCTGGATAAGACCAAAGCAATAATCTGGACTTCATTAAAAAGACCTTCGGGAAAAAACGGGCGAATCGGACGATCGATAAGACGGCTGGTTAGGATTTCGTTTTCCGACGGCCGGCCTTCTCTTTTAAAGAAACCACCGGGAATCCTCCCGGCAGCATAGGTCTTCTCCTGGTATTCTACCATTAAAGGAAAATAATCCTTGCCCTCAGGGGCGTCCTTAGACATACAAACAGTAACTAAAACCACGGTGCCTCCGTATTGGATAGCAACCGAGCCATTAGCCTGTCTGGCGAGCTTACCTGTATCTAAAATTAAGTCCTCACTCCCAAATTTGATCTTATGCATACATCTCCTCTTATTATTTTACAAAACCTGCGGGTTTATTTTATGATTTGGCGAGGATAAAGACGCAATCTATCCTCACACCAATTTATTGGTGTGGGGATTTACTTTCTCAAACTGAGCTTCTCTAGAATGTGTTCATATTTAGCAATATCCTTATCCTTAAGATAATCCAAGAGCCGGCGGCGCCTGCCAACCAGACCTAATAGGCCACGGCGAGAATGGAAATCCTTCTTATGGCTTTTAAAATGGTCGGTCAGGATATTGATCCTCTCGGTTATGAGAGCTATTTGAACCTCTGGGGAACCAGTATCTTGAGAGTGGGTCTTAAAAGTATCAATGATGTTCTGTTTTTTTTCTTTGACTAAAGGCAACCTCTTCACCTCCTTCTATTTTTATCTATTATATGTTTTTTCTAAACTTAAGTCAACAGTATTTCTTAAAACTCCTATGCCTTCAATATCAATCTCTATCATATCCCCTACAAGCATCGGACCAACGCCCGCAGGAGTTCCGGTAGATATCACATCTCCCGGCAATAAAGTCATTACCCGGGATACATAGGAAACTATTTCTGGCGCCGAAAATATAAAGTTTCGGGTGTTTGAATGTTGTTTTAATCTGTTATTCAAAAACGACTTGATCTCTAAATGCCCCGGGTCGATCCCGGTCTCAAGCCAGGGCCCCAAGGGAGAAAAGGTATCAAAAGATTTAGCCCGCGACCATTGTATATCTTTTTTCTGCAGGTCTCTGGCTGTAACATCATTAAGGCAGGTATAACCTAAGATATATTCCGACGCTTTTTGCAAAGCTATATTCCTGGCAATTTTTTTGATTACCAAGGCTAACTCCGCTTCGAAATCGAGCCTTTTAACTCCTTTAGGGTAAATTATCGTTTCGCCTGGGCCGATCAAGGCTGTCGGTGGTTTTAAAAATATTACCGGCTCAGCCGGTAGCTTCATTTTTAATTCCCGGGCATGGTCTTTATAATTAAGCCCTACCAGAATTATTTTTGAAGGCTCAGCCGGCGCTAAGAGTTTAACCTGAGAAAGGAAAATCTTTTTTTTAAGCGGCTTTATCTTATCAAAAGGCGGATCTTTAAGGGGCCGAATATAATCCTTATCTATGACTCCCCACTTAATTTGCTTTTTGTAAATAAATCTGGCCAGCCGCATATTATACTAATTCTCTAACCAATTCCACCCCGTAGGTGGGCTCCACCTACGGGGTGGACAAATGGTTCTATCGATCCTCCGCCTGTTATTAATAAGAATACCGCGATTAAGCTATTATTTTAAGAACCTCTTTTATCGGCTGCCCCTTATAGATCCCCAATTTTTTAGCCTCCCGGCTCAAGGAACCGGCATCGGCCTTTAATGATTCATTGATCGTCGAGACTCCGGTAATCTTTACAGCTGCATCTTTAAATTTATCCGCTGAGCGCATATTCAGGTAACCGCACATTACATAACCTTTAGAGCCTAAGAACAAGATCAAATTCTTACTCATCAACTTTATACAAAACGCATCGATGCGCTTCCGGCCGCATTTAATCTTTCTGCATTTAATTTTTAGGGGAGGCATAAAGATCAGTTGATATTCTGGATGACCCTGGAAAATACTTTAACAATATTGGGGTCGAATTGGGTCCCGGAAGCCGATACTATAATAGCCACGGCCTCTTTTTTAGAATAAGCCTTCTGCCTGTAGGGGCGGTGGGAAATCAAGGCCTGGAATACGTCGGCGATAGCGATTATCCGCGCGCCAAGAGGAATCTCATCCCCCTTAAGGCCGTTAGGATAACCTTTACCATCCCATCTTTCATGATGGTAAAGTATGTAAGGAATTACGCTATGCAAAAACTGGATCGGCCTAATGATGTCCACGGCGATCTGGGGATGCTTTTTTATTTCGGCAAATTCCTTTTTAGTCAGCTTTGCCGGCTTAAGCAATATATTTTCGCTTATTCCGATTTTACCTAGATCATGGAGCATCGCTGCCTGATGGATCCGCTCGACTTCTTCCCGAGACAAGCCCATTGCCCGGGCAAGGTCAACAGCGTAATGCACTGTCTTCTCTACGTGCTCGCCGGTATAATGATCCTTTAACTCAATAGTCTTGGCAAAAGCATAGACCGCTTCAATTAAGCTCTGGTTGGAGCGGCGGGTAAGTTTCTCTATCTTCTCCTCTAATGCCTCTTCGTTAATTGTTTTTTTGGCTTCGTCAGGAGACGCGACCCGGCCATTGGTAATATCAAAAGTAGTAAAAACACTGCTGCCTCCCGATTCTTTGACTTTATTCAGGATCTGATCGGCGATTACGATCAAGTCTTTACCCACGGATATTTTATCTTCAGGATAAGAAACAACCGACATACTTATTTTTAACTTAACTGTTTGTTTCTTATTCCCAAAATTATACAGATTGATCGCATCTTGCAGGCGATTAGCCAGCGTAAGCGCAGTTGTCCGGTCTAATCCCGGCGAAAGAATTATAAACTCCTCTCCGCCAGAACGTATTATTATGTCATATTTACGCAACAGGCTCTTTAAAAGCTGGGCAAACTGTTTGAGCACTAGATCGCCGAATTGACGCCCATAAACATCATTAATAGATTTGAAATAATCGATATCCAGCATAATCACTGATAATGGATGGCCGTATCTCTTAGCCCGGAATAATTCCGATTCTATAATATCTTGCAGGTAGTTGTAATTAAAAAGTCCGGTATGCGGGTCACAGAGGGATAGCTTTTTATACTTTTTATTAGACTTCACCAAATCCATATTTAGCTGCTTAATCTTATCATCTTTGATTTTACGGTCCGTGATATCGCGAAAGGTCTCTATTGAACCAACTATATTATGATTAGAATCATATAAAGGGGTAGCTTTACACCACAGGTAGGTTCCGCCGGGATTGAGCCGACTAATATGAACTTCGGTTATTAAAGTATCATCTTCTTTTTTTACAAAATCATACTTACCTTCTCTATCTACATCTAAATCTTTTCTGATTGCAAAATCAATTAGTACCGGCCTTCTCTCACCATAAAAGGGAATAGCATACTCATAATCACCCTTACCTAGTATATCCTCGGCCTTGACCTTAGTCATTTCGACAATAACCTTATTCCAGGCTATAACCTTGCCTTCTAAGTTAATAACGAAAGTGGGGTCAGGCAGGTGTTCAATAATCTCGCCTAAGTATTGATTATCGCTAATCTGGATATCGCCCATAATTAAATGATAACATATTTAAATTAAGAAGTCAAACCCGCAGAATCAGTACTTATAATAACTAGCCGAAATAGCCTGAGAGATATAGCGCACTGCCTCAATAATGCAGATGCGTATTGCTTTTTCCATCGGGGTATTAGCGTAGCCCGACAAACCGCCTCCTAAACCCCAGCTGCCCATAAAACCAGCCATGATCCCTCCGGAAACATCAGTTGCCTGACCTTGTACCCGGGTAGCGGCTAATACTTCGGAAGTAGAAGTATCTACGATACGGATATCCAAAGCCATATGGGCCTTGTTCATGGCCCCGCCTAAAGCCGCACCTAACAAACCCTTTCCTATTCCACCTCCACCACCTAAACCAGCCCTACCGCCGGAGGCCTGAGGCTCAAACTCAGTTACAGCAGCAGTAATAATTAAATCTGCGGTCTTGATCTGGCCGCGCTGGGCGCCTGCTCCGGCCTGGGCAGCTCCGGATATAGCTAATTGCTGTTCTTGCATTACCGCGTTTAATACCTGG
>JBDRLN010000068.1:0-32307 GCA_043812955.1 Candidatus Omnitrophota bacterium
TATTATATATAAAATGAATAAAAAAACAAGCAATATGAAAAAATGGGGACGTTTATGAAAGTAATCTTAAACTGTCCCTTTTTTGGGGACACTTTAGCTTTGCCTTAAGAACCGTCCCTGAGTTGTAAAAAAACTATTGCACTGATTCATAGCGCTATGTATAATTAAGCTATTAGTATTTAAAATTTGGAGGTATATTATGCTAAGAAAATATTCTATACTAATATTATTTGTATTTATGGCCGCTTCACTTGCTTTTGCCGAAGAATCAATTTCCATCAGTACTTATTACCCTTCGCCCTACGGAAGCTACTATAATCTTACCGCTTCGAATAATGTTACTTTGGCTAATGTAACCGGGAGCATGGTGGGCATTGGAACCAATACTCCAAAAACCAAACTAGAAGTTTCAGGACAAATCTATCAGAACTCAACAGGAACAGTTATGATTTTTAAATCACCAGACGGGTCCTGCTCGGGCTGCGGACCTAACAATTCAGACGTATGGTCCTGCTCCTCAGTATCTTGTCCATAATTATACAAAAAAATGGACTCATTAACGAACCGATTGGAATTTTAGCTATATTTAATATTCCACTTTCATAAGGCATAATCCGCAGGCAGGGGCGGTAACTCCGGCTGCTTTTCTATTCTTAGCCAAAAGTATCCGGCGAATATTGCCTAATTTTCCATTTCCAATACCGACCAAAGTCCCCACAATGCTGCGAACCATATTATAAACAAAACCATTTCCCCGGATATCAATATAAATAAAATCTCCTGCTTTCTTAATCTTCAGTTCATAGATAGTCCTTATTGAAGATTTTTTATCTTTCCGGGTAGCTTTAAAAGACTTAAAGTCATGCTTCCCTAATAGGCGAGAAGCTTCTTTTTTCATTAAATCCAAGTTCAAAGGAATATGATACAACCAGGCATATTTATACAGGAATGCCGAAGGAAACTTGCGGTTCAATAAAGTATAGCGGTAAAGTTTCGATTTAACGCTGCGCTGAGAATGAAAATCTAGCGGGACTTCTTTAATGCCAGTAATTACTATATCTTTAGGAAGCAGGCTGTTTAATCCGAGTTTAAGCCTAGATAGGCTGATTTCGGATCTAGTTTTAAAATTGGCTACCTGAGCCAAGGCATGCACGCCCCGGTCAGTGCGACCGGAACCAAAAAGGGATACTTCTTCCTGAAGTATCCCTTTTAATACTTTCTCTATTATTTCCTGAATAGTCTGGCGGGTATTTTTTTGGGCTTGCCACCCGTGATAGGCTGTACCGTCGTACTCTATGGTCAGCTTGATATTCCTAAACTTTAGCTTATTAGGCATTCAGCTATTTGCACCGCGTTTAGAGCCGCGCCCTTTAAAAGATTATCCGCAACTACCCATAGCCAAAGCCCATTTTTAACAAAAGGGTCTTTACGTATACGGCCAACATATGTCTCACCCCTACCTTCTACATCTTTAGGCATAGGATAAAGGCTGCTTTTAGGATCATCAAGCACAATTATGCCTACGGAATTGTTTAAAAGTTTTTTCACTGCTTCAGGCTCAATAGCTTTTTTGGTTTCAATATACACCGCCTCAGAATGGCCGGTCCTTACCGGAACCCTGACAGTAGTTGCTGTTACTTTAATTTTATTATCTCCTATGACCTTGCGGGTCTCTTTAATCAACTTCCACTCTTCGCTGGTATAATCAAAATCCGAGAAACCTCCGATATGCGGAAACACATTATAAGCCAATTGCTGAGGCATAGCTTTATTGTCAACGCTAGCCTGGACATCATTATACCCTGAAGCAGCTATTATAGAATTTTCTTGCCTTAATTGCTCTACGGCAGCCTTACCCGCGCCGGAAGACGCCTGCAAAGTAGTTACAATAACCCTTTTAATCCCAACTTTTTTGTGAATCGGATTTAAGGCTACCACCATTTGAATAGTTGAGCAATTAGGATTAGCAATAATTCCTTTATTTTTCTTGATCTCCTTGGCATTTACTTCCGGGACAACTAGTGGCACTTTCGGATCCATCCGGAAATCAGCGCCATTATCAATAACAACCGCCCCTCTTTTTACTGCTTCAGAAGCGTAAGTTACTGCCGCGCCTTTTTCTCCTTCAGTGCCAGCGAACAGGGCTATATCAATTCCATTAAAACCATCCGGAGAAATCGCCTGAACCTGATATTTTTCTCCATCAACCTCTATCTCGCGAGCTGAGCGCGCTAAAACCCGTAAATTATCAACTGGAAATTTTCGCTGTTTTAAACAACGCAGCATCTCGATACCAACTACTCCTACGCCCACAACACATACATTATATTTTGTATTCTTTTTCATATCTTTACCTCTACCCTTACCTGTACCTTTTGTTTAATTTTACATTATAAATTTTTAACGACAAGATCTCCGACTTCAGCCGTAGAATACCCCATTTTACCGGCGGATAAAGACATTAATTTTCCGCTCACAACTTTAATTACCGCATCCTCTATCGCTTTAGCAGCTTTAACTTCTCCTAAATTCTCCAAAAGCATTGCCGCGGCGCAGATCGCAGCCAAAGGATTAATTACATTCTTGCCGGTATATTTAGGGGCAGAGCCTCCGATAGGCTCAAACATAGATACCCCCTGAGGATTAATATTGCCGCCGGCAGCAATACCCATTCCACCTTGAATCATTGCCCCTAAATCAGTAATAATATCCCCGAACATATTATCGGTAACGATCACATCAAACCATTCCGGATTTTTTACAAACCACATAGTTGTGGCATCTACATGCGCGTAATCTGTGTTTACATCCGGATATTCTTTGGCAACTTCATTAAAAGTCCTCTCCCAGAGATCCCAGGCATAAGTCAAAACATTGGTCTTGCCGCAAAGAGTAAGTTTCTTCCTTTTATTACGCTTCCTGGTATATTCAAAAGCGTAACGGATACAACGCTCAACGCCTTTACGGGTATTATAAGAAATCTGGATAGCCACCTCATCCTTAGTCCCTTTATCCTTAAACTCGCCCATACCTTTATACAGGCCTTCGGAATTTTCACGCACTACTACAAAATCAATATCTTCAGTCTTTTTATCCTTTAAAGGGCAAAAAGCCGGGCCATATAATCTTACCGGACGCAGGTTAATATACTGATCCAGGGCAAATCTCAATTTTAAAAGCACTCCGGTTTCAATTATCCCTGGTTTGACCTGCGGATCTCCTACTGCCCCGAGATAAATAGCAGAGTGTTTTTTTAATTCCTGAATATCATTATCATCAACTAGTTTGTCAGTCTTTAAATATCTCTGGCCGCTGAAATCAAATTCTTTAGTTTCATACTTGAATTCGAATTTTTTTCCAGCCGCCTCTAATACCTTCAAACCCTCATTAACAACTTCCGGGCCTGTGCCGTCTCCGGGTATCACCGCTATCTTATACATTGGATATTCTCCTATATTATATAATATAAAAAAAACAATTACGAAAAGGTATAGGAATAGGTAAAGAAAACCCCCTGCCTTTCTCTACCTTTACCTCTACCTTTACCTAGATTTATTTTTCTTTCTTCCTACTTGTAACCCAGTTTATTAAACCCTTACTCTTCACTATCTCCTGTAGGAATTCCGGAAATCCTTGGGTCTGATAATCTTCGCACCTAGTTAGATTTCTAATGATCCCACTGGTCAAATCTATTTCTATTTCATCTCCACCATTTATCTTATCAACTTCCTCTAATTCCAGGAAAGGAAGCCCGATATTTACGGCATTACGGAAAAATATGGCGGCAAAACTCTTAGCCAGAACGGCCGAAATACCACAGCCTTTAACAGCCATCGGAGCATGCTCGCGGGATGAACCACACCCAAAATTCTTTCCAGCAACAATAATATCTCCAGGTTTAACCTTAGCTATAAAATCCGGACAGATTGATTCCATACAATGCTTTCCTAATTCTTTAGCATCGGTAGAAACCAAATATTTAGCCGCGATGATATCATCGGTATTGATATCGTCGGCGAATTTGTGAACACGACCTTTAATTATCATTTTTCGCACATCTCCCATTTAATACTTATCTTGTCGTGGGACAGTCCCCAAAAAGCGGGGACAGTCCCTACTCGCAATACTAAGCTATGCTGCCGGGATGAGTAATTCTTCCCGTAATAGCTGAGGCAGCGGCAACTGCCGGATTAGATAAATAAACAAATGACTCGGGACTGCCCATCCTGCCGATAAAATTCCGGTTAGTAGTAGCCAGGCAAACTTCATCATTAGTAAGAATTCCCATATGCCCCCCCAGACAGGGGCCGCAAGTAGGCGTAGAAAATATTCCTCCTGCCCTGACAAAAATATCCGCTAGGCCTTCTTTAACCGATTGCAAATATATTTTCTGGGTGCCCGGAATTACGATCATTCTTAAACCCTGCTTGATTTTTTTTCCCTTTAATATTTTAGCCGCGATCCGCAGATCTGTGATCCTGCCGTTAGTGCAGGAACCGATAACCACCTGATTTAACTTAACAGCGCTTAATTCCCCTGCCGGCTTGACATTGCTCGGCAAATGCGGACAAGCCACCTGAGGCTCTATTTCAGATACATCCCATTCATAGATATGGTCGTAATGGGCATCGGGATCGGAATTATAGAATTTGGGGGTTCGGTTAGCGGTGTGCGGTGTACAGCTTACATATTCTTTAGTAATCTCATCAGGCTCTATAATGCCTGCCCTAGCGCCAGCCTCAACCGCCATATTGCACATAGCCAGACGTTCATCCATATTTAATTTACAAATAACCGGACCGCTAAATTCCATTGCTTTATATAAAGCCCCAGCAACCCCTATCTGACCGATAGTAAACAGGATTAAATCTTTCCCGCCCAGCCATTTATTCAATTTACCCTTATAGATAAATTTAACCGACCCCGGCACCTTAAACCAGCATTTTCCATCAATATAACTACGGGCCAGGTCAGTTGAGCCTACACCAGTAGCATAAGAACCCAATGCCCCATAAGTACAAGTATGCGAATCTGCGCCGATTATCAAATCCCCGGGTAGAACCAAACCCATCTCCGGCAATAGAACATGCTCAATCCCCATTCTTCCTACTTCAAAATAATTTTCAATATCCTGCTCAGTTGCAAAATCCGCCACCATTTTACACTGGTTAGCGCTCCTTAAATCTTTAGCCGGAGCAAAATGATCAGGGACAAGGATCAGTCGCTTTCTATCAAAAACTTTCTTTATCCCGGTTTTTCTAAACTCGGATATGGCTATCGGTGCAGTAATATCATTACCTAACGCAACATCGACTTTAGCCTCGATAAATTCACCCGGCGAGATGTCTTTTTTACCGGTATGCGCCATCAATATTTTTTCCGCTATTGTATAACCCATGCTTTGACTTAAAATGAGCTAGGTAAAGGTGTAGGTATAGAAAGACTTCTTCGTTTTTCTCTACCTCTACCTGTACCTATACCTATTTGAATTTTTTAACAATAAGAGTAGCATTATGCCCGCCAAAACCCAAGGAATTAGACATCGCTACCTCTACCTTGGCCTTGCGCGCTGTATTCGGGACATAATCCAAATCGCAGTCAGGATCAGGGTATTCGTAGTTTATAGTGGGCGGGACAACATCATCATGCACGCTCAAACAACAGGCTACAAATTCCACGCCGCCGGCTGCGCCGAGTAAATGCCCGGTCATGGATTTAGTTGAGCTGACCATCACTTTTTTAGCATAATCGCCAAAGGCTATTTTAACTGCTGAAGTCTCTATTTTATCGTTCAATTTAGTAGATGTGCCATGAGCGTTAATATAATTAACCTCTACGGAATTAAGTAAAGCGTCTTTTAAAGCTGCTTTCATTGCCCTGGCTGCGCCTTCACCCAGTGGATCAGGTGCTGTAATATGATAGGCATCGCAAGACATCCCATAACCTGCCATTTCAGCGTAAATCCTGGCATTTCGCTTTTTGGCATGTACCAAACTCTCCATAACCACTAATCCGCATCCTTCACCCATTACAAAGCCATCGCGCTGGGCATCAAAAGGACGGCTGGCTTTTTTAGGGTCATCATTATGGGTAGAAAGGGCTTTTAAAGCGCAAAAACCCCCAATAGCCAAAATACTAATACTGCTTTCAGTTCCGCCAGCAATCATCACATCCGCTTCACCCCTGCGGATCACGTTATAAGCATCACCGATAGAATGGCTTCCTGAAGCACAGGCAGTGGTTACGCAGGAATTCGGGCCTTTAAAACCAAAGGTGATGCCAATTTGTCCGGCAGCCTCATTTACAATCAAAGCCGGAATTAGAAAAGGAGTAATCCTAGAAGGCCCCTTATTTAGGTAGACCTGAAATTGCTCTTCAATGATCCTTAAGCTACCTATACCGGAACCAACCAGAACACCTATACGCTCCTTATCCTCTTTATTTAGGTCTAACCCGGAATCGACTATTGCCTGCCGGGAACTGGCTAAAGCATACTGCACGAATTTCTCCATCCGGTGGACTTCTTTTTTGCTTATACCATAAGCCTGGGGGTCAAAACCTTTAACCTCTGCGGCAATCCGGCTATCAAAGGCTGTTGCATCAAAAGTGGTCAGCTTATCTACTCCGGACTTACCTTCCTTAAGCGAAGTCCAGAAACTCAAAACATCATTACCTACCGGAGAAATAACTCCTAAACCCGTAATAACAACTCTCTTACTATCTTCCATATTCACCTACAAAATTTACCCCGCCAAAAATAAAAGGCGGGGTATAATTTGATAATTGTTTTATATTGAGCACTATTTACTGGCGGATTTTTCCTCAATATATTTCACCGCATCGCCGACACTAGTAATTTTTTCAGCGTCCTCATCAGGTATCTCAATGCCGAATTCTTCTTCAAAAGCCATAACCAATTCTACTGTATCCAGGGAATCAGCGCCTAGATCATCTATGAATGACGCTGTAGGCGTTACCTCTTCTGGTTTTACTCCTAATTGTTCCGCTATAATTGATTTAACCTTTTCTTCAACTGCCATGCTATTTCCTCCTTTTAAGGTTATACCATAACCATGCCGCCATCAACTACTATAGTCTGGCCGGTAATGTAATCCGCCTCTGTTGAGGCTAAAAACAAACAAACATTGGCTACATCGCTGGGTGAGCCCATTTTAGCCAACGGAATTGCCGCCAGCATCTTCTCTCTTACTTCTTCGCTAAGCCTGGCAGTCATGTCCGTTTGGATAAAACCCGGGGCTATGGCATTTACATTTATGCTTCGGGATGCCAATTCTTTAGCCGCGGTCTTAGTCAGGGCGATTATCCCGGCCTTGGATGCCGAATAATTTGCCTGCCCCACATTTCCAATTATACCAATGATCGAAGCGATATTTATGATCTTGCCGCTGCGTTGTTTAATCATCACCCTAGAGACTGCCCGGATACAATTAAACGTACCTTTTAAGTTAACGCCTAACACGGCATCCCAGTCCTGCTGGCTCATCCTAAGCAATAAGCTATCTTTAGTAATCCCAGCATTGTTAACTAATATATCAACCTTTATAAATTTGTCAAGAATTTTATTTATCGCATCTTCTACCTGATTATAATCAGTCACATCTACCTGGGCTAAAAGGGTTTTTCTTCCTAAGGCCTGGATTTCAAGACAGGCCTTTTCTGCCTCTTGTAGGTTTACATCCCAAATTACAATATTAGCGCCTTCCTGAGCCAAGGTTAGGGCAATCTGCTTTCCAATGCCTCTGCCCCCTCCGGTCACCAAAGCCACCTTGTCCTTCAATCTCATTTTATTCTCCCCTATTAATAGTAGGTAGAATATAGGGTTTTCCCTAAAACCTATCTACTATATGCTACCTACTGACACATACTACCTACTGCATCTATGTCGTTTTTTTTATCTATATTAACCACTTCCGCGGCCGGTTCGATCCTGCGCATTAAACCTTTAAGGACCTTACCCGGGCCAAATTCAAAAAACTTAGTTACGCCATTACTAAGCATAAATCTCATGGAATCTTCCCATAAAACACTCATAGCAACTTGATTCACCAGATTTACCCTGACTTCTTCCGGTAGAGATATCGGCTTACCCGTAACATTACTGATCAGAGTCATTTTAGGAGAACTTATCTTCATGTTCTCCAGTTCTTTAGCTAGTTTTAAAGAAGCGCCTTGCATAAACGAAGAATGAAAAGCCCCGCTTACCTCTAATAAAACCGCCATTTTAGCCCCTCTCTCCTTGGCTAAGGCTTGGGCTTTTAATATCCCCTCAGCCGCTCCGGAAACAACTATCTGTCCGGGGCAATTTAAATTAGCAATCTCTATATTTGTTTCTTGACAAATCTCTCTAACCTTGGCCAGATCCAAACCTATTATCGAAAGCATCTTACCAAGCCGCTTAGCAGCTTCTTCTTCCATAAACTCGCCTCTACGCCTGGCTAAATAAACCGTATCCGCAAAAGTCATCACTTCTGAAGCTGCTAAGGCTGAATACTGCCCCAGACTCAATCCCGCAATATAGCTGTCAACTGTAAACTGTACACTGTACACTGTTTTAAAGGCTTCCCAGGCTGCGATGCTAACGGTCACTATTGCAGGCTGACAATTGGCAGTCTGGGTTAATTCTTCCAGAGGCCCCTCAAAACAAAGCTGGGAAATAGAAAACCCCAATACTTTATCCGCCTCTTCAAAGATCGCCTTACTCTGGGGAAAAGATTCATACAAATCTTTACCCATACCCACATATTGAGAACCCTGCCCAGCAAATAGAAATCCAAACATTTTTTGTTTGCTACCGTTAAACACTTATCTTGTCGCGGGACAGTCCCTGCTTGCAACGCTTATTTACCATTTAATGACACAGGCGCCCCAGACTAAGCCCGCGCCAAATGCATCCAATAACACAATATCCCCTCTCTTAATCCTCCCGTCTTTTACTGCCTCGCAAAGAGCAGTAGCGGTTGAGGCCGAAGACATATTTCCGTACCTTTCAATATTAAGGTAAACCTTATCGTCAGATAAACCAACCTTTCGGGCTAAGGCGGAAATGATCCGCTTATTAGCTTGATGCGGAATAGCCATATCTACATCGCCAAAATCAAGCCCCGCAGACTTTAAAGCGTCTCTGGCTGCATCGGTCATAATATTCACTGCCAGCTTAAATACTTCATTACCCTCCATCTGTAGATAATGCAAGCGTTCGTCAATAGTCCTATGAGTTGCCGGATACCTTGAGCCTCCTCCAGGAAGTTTTAATAAATCTGTTTTTAAACCGTTGCTGCCTAAATTAATAGATAGTATTCCTCCGGATTTGACTTCGCCTAAAACTACAGCGCCGGCTCCGTCTCCGAATAAAACACAAGTCCCCCTATCCTGCCAATCGGTAATAGAAGACATTTTCTCTGCCCCTACTACCAAGGCGTTCTTATAGAGCCCACTGGCAATAAATTGCTGGGCACAGGCAATACCATATACAAAACCAGCGCAGGCTGCTGAAATATCGAAACAAACCGCTTTGTTCGCGCCTAATCCCCGCTGAACAAAACAGGCTGTAGAAGGAAACTGCATATCTGGTGTAATCGTGGCTATAATTATTAAATCCAGATCTTCCGGTTTTATCCCGGCGTCATCCAGGGCCTCTTTAGCAGCTTTGATAGCCAGATCTGAAGTGGCCTCTAAAGAAGAAGCTAAACGCCTCTCCTTTATCCCGGTCCGAGATGTAATCCACTCATCAGTAGTATCCACCATTTTTTCCAGATCAGCATTAGTTAATATTCTCTCCGGCAGATACTTACCAACCCCCGATACCCCTACTTTCCTCACCCCGCACCTTCTTTCTTATTCATAATTCTAAAACTATTTGTCTTAAAGTTATTTAATTTTTTTGAAGGTGCTGGGTTTATCCCGCACCTTTAAAGATTAACTCTAGTCTCGGTCCTGATCGCTTCCAGGATCTTCTCGTTGAATTTACGCTCGACTTCTTCCTTGGCTACCCGGATAGCGTTCTTTATGGCATTAACATTAGAGCGGCCGTGTCCAATAATCACTACCCCATCCACGCCTAACAAAGGGGCTCCGCCGTATTCCGAATAATCAACTCTCTTTTTAAACTTTTTAAACGCCGGCCTAAGCAATAATGCCCCTACTTTGCCGGAAAAACTGCTTAAAAGATTTTCTTTCAGGAAAATTAATAAGGTCTCAGCCAGACTTTCAGCAACCTTTAAGGTAACATTACCCACAAACCCGTCGCAGACTATAATATCAGTTACCCCGGTAAATATATCCCTTCCCTCGACATTACCGATAAAATTCAAAGCGCTTTTTTCAAACAGATCCCGGGTCTCCTTAATAAAGCCAGTGCCCTTCCCTTCTTCTTCGCCGATGTTTAATAGGGCTACCTTGGGTTGTGGACGGTTTAAAATACAACGGCAATAAGCTTCAGCCATGATCCCGAATTGCAATAACTGGCTCGGCTTAGGGTCGATATTCGCCCCGACATCAATGATCAAAGAAGCGCCCTTTAAAGTAGGCATGATTATCGCGATGCCTGGCCTTTCAATACCCGGCAGCATACCTAAAGTCAGGGTCGCGGCGCAGACAACAGCTCCGGTGTTACCGGCACTGAAAAAAGCGTCACCCAGGCCGTCTGTAACCAGTTTTAAACCTAATACAATCGAAGAATTCCTCTTTCTGCGGAAACTGGTAGCCGCGGACTCTCCCATTTCAATAACTTCTGTAGCTGGATGAACCGATATTTCAGAAAGATCATATCTGTATTTCTTAAGCAGGGTGTTGATTCTAACTTCATCTCCAACTAAAGTCACCTGTACATCATATTCTTTTACCGCGGCCACTACGCCTTCAATAACTACTTCCGGCGCATGGTCGCCGCCCATAGCATCAACAATTATGCGCATCTTACTTGGCCTTCTTCTTTTCTTTTATTTTTATCTCTATAGCCTGTTTCCCGTCATAATAACCGCAAAACGGGCAGACGCGATGTGACATCTTTGGTTTTTTGCAGTGCGGGCAGGAGATAAGTCCGGCTAATTTTATCTTCCAGTGAGTACGCCTTTTTCTCCCCCGGGTCTTAGAATGTCGTTGCTTTGGTAAAGGCATTATATTACTCCTTTCTACAGTTACACTCTTCTTCGTTTAAATTCTGGCCACATTGCGGGCAAAGCCCAAGGCAGTCAGTTTTACACAGCGGATTAATCGGATATTCCAAAATTATCTCTTCTCTAATATCCTGGTCTAGGTCTAAAACCTGCTGGGAACTTTCCAGTGAATAATTTAACTGTATATTCCTCTGGTAATCCTCCTGAAAATCTTTCAGACAGCGGCTGCAGGTAAATCCCATCCGTGAACTTAAGTCCAGATTAATGCTTAAGGCATTAGTAATCTTAAAAATCTCAGCCTTAAACCAAATTGGCTCTAGAAAATTAACTAAACCTACATCTAAATCCAAGCTGCCGGGATCAATCTTATCTTTAAAAGTTAATCCGTCAGCAGATATCTGATTTACATTTATTTTCATGAAGCTTTCTTTTTAATGCCTTTTTAACATACGGCGGGATAAAACTGGATAAATCCGCGCCCAGGAAACTCGCCTCCTTTAAAAGCTTGGAGGAGATATAGCTATAGCATTCATTCGGCATTAAAAATATAGTCTCAATACTTGCGGCTAATTTACGGTTAGTCAAAGCCATTTGAAATTCATATTCAAAATCAGAAATCATCCTTAAGCCCCGGATCAATACCCTGGCTTTCTGTTTACGGGCATAATCAACCACCAACCCTGAGAAATCAGTTACCTTAACCCCGTTTATTCCGATAGTTGCTTTTTTAAGCATAGCTACCCTCTCAGCAATACTAAATAATGGCTTTTTTTGCGGGTTATGCGCTACTGCCACGATCAATTCCGGGAATATTACCTTAGCCCTTTTAATAATATCTATATGCCCGAAGGTGACCGGATCAAAGCTGCCCGGATAAATTGCTCTTTGTAATTTATTTAAATTGCCCATTAACCCAAGTTCTCCTTTTTCTTATAGAATGAAAGCAGGGTATCGGCGTATCTAGCCTGTTTAATTAATGCCAAATTACCGTATTCCTTAGGGAGATTTTCCTTCTTAAAATGCTGGACGGCTATAATGCCGTAGGTCGACAATATATCATAAGCCTCCAGGGTTTGCAAGGTTTTTTTTGACAACGGCTCGCTATTCATAGCCGCCGTTGATCCCGAGTCCTCGAATATCTTTGCTCCGGGACGAGGGACCTTGGGCCTATGGTAAGGAGGATCCAAAAATATGATATCGAATTTCCTATTCTCTTTACCTAAGGTCCTTACAGCATCATCGGCTTCCTGTTCATAAAGCTCACAGCCCCTTTCCTTTAAAGATTCGATATTCTTATTGATCGCCCTCAGACAATTACGGTTATATTCCACCAGGGTTAGTTTTTTAGCCCCCCGGGATAGGGCTTCAAAACCTACCGCCCCTGAACCGGCAAAAATCTCCAAAAAAGATAAACCTTCAATATCCCCCAGAATATCAAATAAAGCCTTTCTGACCCTGTCTTCAGTCGGCCTTATCCCTTTAGGAGACTCAATTATTCTTCCTTTATATTTACCGGAGGTTATTCTCATCCTAGCAGCCCTATAACTCTAGTAACCCTAGCAACCCTATAACCCTTGTAACCCTATTAACCCACTACCATTAATTTCTCGTACTCCGGGAACCTTTGCAATAATTTTTCTTTAAGCCCTAAATTCACTTTCTCTTTTAATTCCCGGTCTGCCTCAACCAGTTTTACAGCTTCTTCCCTGGCTTTTTTTAAAAGCTGCATCTGAGTCAGAGGATTAGCGATCCTTAATTCAGTTAAACCATGCTGCCTTTGGCCGAAAAATTCTCCCGGCCCCCTGATCTTCAGATCCTCTTCAGCGATCCGAAAACCATCCGCGTATTTTACCATTGCCTCTAGGCGCTGTTTTGCTTCTTCAGTAGACGCATCCGAAACTAAAAGACAAAACGACTCTTTTGACCCCCGGCCAACTCTTCCCCTTAACTGGTGTAACTGGCTTAAACCAAAACGCTCGGCGTGCTCAATTATCATACAAGTGGCATTAGGAATATCGATCCCTACTTCCAGAATTGTTGTCGCCACTAATATATCCAAATCCCTAGCCTTAAATTTATTCATCAGGTCCTGCTGTTCTTTTTCTTTTAACCTTCCGTGAATCAACCCCAGCCTTAGTCCCCTGAATTCAAAACTCTTGAACTGTTCATACATTTTCTTAGCTCCAGCAATAGCCAGGGCGTCAGAATCCTCAATAACCGGATAGATGATATAAACCTGATCTCCCTGTCTTACCTGCTTCCTGGCTATTTCATAAGCTTTTTTCTTCTCTTCTGGTTTAAAAGATATTGTTTTTATCCCCATTCGTCCGGGAGGAAGTTCGCTTATAACTGAGACATCCAAGTCCCCATAAAGAGTAATAGCTAAGGTCCGGGGTATCGGCGTGGCTGTCATTATAAGCACATCGGGCTTTAGGCCTTTTTGAGGCAGCAATGACCTCTGCCCTACTCCAAATTTATGCTGTTCATCGATAACTACTAACCCTAATCTGCTGAAATTAACTTTCTCTTCCAATAAAGAATGGGTACCAATTATCAGGTTGATCTGGCCTTTTTTAATCTGGGCATAAACCTTATTTTTTTCTTGATCATTTAACCCGCTGGTCAATAATGCAACCTTGACCTTCCCTAACTCTGATCCCTTATCCCTTAACCCGGAATTTATCTTGTCATAATGCTGTTGGGCTAAAATCTCCGTCGGAACCATAAAAGCAGCCTGATACCCGCCCTGGATCGCGATCAATGCGCTGGCCACAGCAACTACGGTCTTTCCTGAACCTACGTCTCCCTGCAAAAGCCGCTGCATTATTGCCGGCCTTGACATATCCCATTTGATCTCGTTGATCACTTTTTCCTGGGAAGTGGTTAATTTAAATGGTAAACCGGCTAAAAAATTATTAAAGAGCGCTCCTTCTGTTTTATGGGCAATGCCTGGCAGCTCCTTACTTTTAATCTTTCTTAAAGCCAAAGGAACCTGAAAAATAAAAAATTCCTCAAAAGAGAGCCGCTTATAAGCTTCTTTTTGTAAACCTAGATCCTGCGGATAATGGATATTAATCAGGCTCTTGGCTAAATTTAAAAGGCTATTCCTCGATCTTACGTCGTAAGGAAGAAAATCCTTTAAAACCGGCAGATATTCATCCAGGGCTTTTTTAATGGCCTTGCGGATCAGGCGCTGATTCAAACCTTCAGGAAGAGAATATACCGGAACAATCCTGCCGCTATTCAAAAACTCGTCTCCTTCCTCGCTAATAATTTCAAACTCCGGAGAACTCATCTGTAGATTCCCGGCGTAACGCTCAACTTTACCATACAAAATCAACCTAACATCAGGTTTGAAATATTCCCTTAGATATCCCTGGTTGAAAAATACGCAGCGCAGCTGTCCGGTATCATCAGCTACAGCGATCTCTAAGATATTAAACCTGTTTTTCCTCCAGGAGTGCCTCTCGCCTAAAGCCTTAACCCTGGCCTTAACAGCCTCTACCTCGCCTTCTTTTAATTTAGAAATAGGAACAAATTTACTGCGATCTTCATAGCGGCGGGGAAAATAATAAAGAAGGTCTTCGACAGAACGGATGCCCAAATTCTCAAATAATTTGGCTCTTTTCGGACCAATGCCTTTAAGATATTGGATAGGAATATCCTGTGGTTTTTCCATTAAAGGGTAATCTGGGGCTGATCCAATAACCCGGGATGAGATTCTGGCGCTAAGCTGCCAGGGTCTTTTTGAGCACCCTGAGGCTCTTTTTCGGTTTTTGTCTCGCCTGGCCCTGGGGTCACTTCTATTTCAAAAGCCTGAGAAGATATGGCTTTATTCTTTACTTTAATCACCGCTGGTCCGATCTTAAATTTACCGGCAGACTGCGGCACCAGGATAAAAACATAGACTAAAATAGTTTTAACTTCGCTTTTTACCAGAGAAACTGTTGAAGACTGAGCCTGGGAAATCAGATTAAAACCATTAAATTTGAATACCTCCGGCCGGGGCAGAGTTTTTTCCGAAGAAGTAATGATAATTTTATAAGTCAGGATGTCGTTCATAGTAAGGCTGGCCTGATCGACCTCGGCCTTGATCGAAATCTCGGCAAATGCGCTACCGATCCCCAGCAAAACAATTACCCCAAATAAAAAAAATAGCTTTTTTCCCATGTACTTAATTATACTACAGCTTATTCCTGGTTTCTACGAAATTCTTCGATTGCACCCAACATTATCTCGGGGGTCTTAGCCTGACAGGCCTTCTGCCTCAAGGTCCTAGTCCTGCGCCGTCCCTTAGTATACCAGCTAAAAAACTTGCGGAATACTGCAATTGCAGTCCTCTGGTCATAAAAACCCAAACAGGCATTAAAATGCTCCTGCATAACCTGAGCCACTTCCGCCGCCTCTGGCCGGGCTATAATCTTACCGCTTTTTATAAATCCTTCGATCTCCCGGAATATCCAGGGGTTTCCAAAGCTGCCCCGGGCAACTAAAACTCCGTCGCAGCCTGTTTGATCAAACATTCTTTTAGCAAGTCCTGCTGACAAAACATCTCCTGAGGCAATCACCGGGATATCCAGGGCTTTTTTTACTTCCCGGATAACCTGATAATCAACCTTACCGGAATAACCCTGTTCCCTAGTCCTTCCATGAATAAACAAAGCCTTTATTCCGGCATCCTGGCAATATAGAGCCACTTCTTTGGCATTTACTGAATTCTTGTCCCATCCAGAACGGATTTTAACGGTTACCGGAAAAGGAGATTCCTGGACTAATAATTTCAAAAGAGCGTTTAACTTCTGCGGGTCTTTAAGCAGGCTGGCCCCTTCTCCCCTGCGGATAACTTTTCTTTCCGGACAGGCAGCATTAAAATCCAGGATCGCGAATTTATACCTACGAATAGTCTCCATAGCCTTTATAATAAATTGGGGGTCATGGCCTAATAACTGAACCCCCAATGGCTTATCTTTAGGATCACTTAAAAGCATCTGCTGGGTCTTACGACTTTTATAGCTTATAGAGCGGACATTAAGCATCTCCACAAAAGCCATTTCGCAGCTAAACCTGCGGTTAAGCAGACGAAAAGGCAGATCCGTTATCCCGGACATCGGAGCCAGGATTAAATTCGATTTTAATTTTAGGTTTCCAATTTTAAGCATGGGAGATATTGTATATTTTAATGCCCCCTAAGTCAAATAAAAATGGGGTCAGGCCTTGACAAATGCTGATTTATATGGCATACTTTAATTGTAGCAAAAAAGAAACTGAACTAAAAGTATGGTGATACACCAAGGAGGTCCACGGATAGCGTCAAGCTAACTAGGCCTATCACCTACAAGAACCCCTGAAGTTGATTTCAGGGGGTTTTTGTTTGTAGCAGCACCTCAAGTACTGCAAGTAGGGACTGTCCCCGTCAAAGCTATCTGGAAATACTTTAAAGGGGACTGTCCCACGACAAGATAAGTGTTTATCGGTGCTGAACAAAAAAAGGAATGTTACATGTGGAGGGCAGATTCCATAAAGGTGGTAATCTCAGATTTAGCTGTATCTTTAACCCCGCGAAAAACTACTCCCATCCGGTATTGCCCGTCTTCCATAATCACGCTATAACGCACCTCGCAGATGACCTCAATCGGATCAGAAAAGCTAATAAATCCCTGCCTATCTGTCCTGAATAAATTAAATCTGACTACAATAATACTCCGGGCGGGAATATTATACTTACTTAATAAACCTATTCCGCCCTCACTGATATTGAGCATTGCTGCTTCGATCTCTCTGCCTTGGTACAAATTACTTACCTCAAGCGGGCTTTCCACTATATAAGACAAACTGATGTTTACGCTTAAACGCTGAAACTTACGCCGGTCATTTATCCAACGGTTACTAGGCATAAACATCTCCTTTCCAGAATAAATAAAAAAGCCACGTTTTTAAAGGACATCCGCCTTCACCTCTTAAGGCAAGATAACCCTAATTCCGTGGCAATTTAATTAGTTTTTAATCTTTATAAAAGTTCTAACCCTGTTAAAAGTATAACCTATATTTTGCTGAAATTCAAGGCGGAAAGAACACATATAACAAAAAATGGTTATACTATATTTCTACTTTAGCTCAAACATTAATGAATAATAGAATAAAAATAGAAACGCTTCTTATTTCGTTCGCTATTAAACTATTTCGATGAAATAGCGGGTTTTATATCCAGGGATACCTCTGTTCTCCTGTCCGTAAACTGTATTACCTCTCCAACACTATAAGTTTCCTCTCTATCCGGAAATTTTATAATAACTTCTCCCCGGGAAATATCCATAATTATACCGCCAGAAATAGAATCATTGCGTTGATAAACCTTTCTATCTATCATAACCGAAGGATAATCTTTATCATAAATTATACCGTCAACTTTCAACCCTTTATTCTTATTAGAATCTACTCTCGCCAAAGAACTTATCCTTTGCCCGCCGATTTTTTTCTGCCCTGGCAGGTTAGACAGTTTTAACTTTGAGATCCTAGTGGGAATTTCCTTCTTTAAGGTCACTATCGTCCCTTTTAAAGAATGGGCTACGTTCATGACCACCAAGAAAAAAACTATCATCACGAAGCCGCTGCGGATCAATACGCTGGTCGTATCAGAGCTGCCGGCATAAAATTTATCTTTGATCTTATTCCTTGATATATAGAATATAAAAATAATCTGATACACAGCCAAAATCAGGCAGTAGGCTATAATCGCTTTATCTGAAATTTGAATCTTTTCTAAACTTGAATCTACCGGTAAAGGCAAAATACTACTTATATAGAATCCCAGATTGTTTATTGCTAATAACACCGCTACTATCCTGGCAGTACTATTTAGCATAAGCATTCCTACTCCGGCAAACAAGCTTAAAATTCCCTGCAGGATAAAAAATTCGATAAAAATAAAAGGCGCATCCTGGATAACAGACAAAATATGCTGCATTCCCAGGCCGGCTTTATGACCTAGGTTATAAAGAGATAGAATAATTATCGAAATAGAGAATACAACAAGGAGCACCGGCCTTTTTCTTTGATCTTTAGACTGCGTTTTTTCTACCATTAACCACTCCAATTTTTAATTTAAGTTTTTCGCCCTTTTGCCTCTTGCCGCGTAATATTCCGGCACCAATACAGTATCCAGGAGACCCGGGGCTTTATCCTCAATTCTGGCAATCATCGCCATCATTAACTGGGTCTTATAGCGGAAAAGCTGACAATAATAATTGTCCGGCTGCCGCAGGTTTTTATTGGAAAAATAATTGAGATTATAGCAGGAGCCGCAGCCGCGGCAGATCTTTTTTACCCAACACTCATTGCAGACACAGTTAGATGAAATCTTATTATCCAGAAAAATCGCGGCCTTTCGTTCATTTATCCCTTTCTTTAATGAACCCACACTAAACTTAGGCATACCCACAAAAGCAGTACAGGGATAAATACTAGAATCAATATCAACTGCCATCAGGCTGAAACCGGCAGAACAAGAGCCTATAATAGACTGGATATGATATAACCGGCTTAATTGCTTAAAAAAACGGTTAAAATACGTATTTTGATAATTCAAGTTGCCTTTTAGTATCTGATCGGTATAAAAATCAGCCAGCTCAAAATAAATAGATTCAAGTTGTTTAATGCCCTTCTTTCCGGAAAAGAAAAATTTACTGCTTGCCTTAAGGCCATAGCCGGCTTTCTCGCTTTCGCAAACTTCTATCCGCTCAAATCCCATCTGGCGCAGGAATTTAAAAGTCCGAATGGTGTCCGGTGAATAGGGAGTAAAGGTAGCCCTACCTACTATCCGTCTGCGAAATTCATCTTTCAGGGACCTTATATTGCTCATTATCAAATCAAAGGAACCTTTACCGCGCTCAAACGGACGCTGGAGATCTTGGATATTTTTCGGCCCATCTAAGCTTACCGCCACATCCACGCCATTGCCGATCAAAAATTCACCCCGGGCCTTATCCAAGAGCGTGCCATTGGTAGCCAAAAGAAAATGGAAATCTATTTTATTATTTTTCCGGATCCCGCGGCAATATTCTATCACGCCCTTGATTAAACCAAAATTTAAGAGCGGCTCTCCTCCGTAAAAATCCACCACCAGATCTCTAGCGCCTTTAGATTCCCGGATCAATAAATCAATAGCCTTAAAAGCAACCTCAGGACTCATCATTTTCTTGCTAGCAAAAACGCTGCCGTACGCCCCGGACTGATTCCAACAATAACAACAGCGTAAATTGCAATTATTTACGATATTTAAGGTGAGATCGGTAATTTTCCTTTTCAGCTTAATCTGGCCGCAGTCACCAACGGCAAAAAGCAGGCCTTTTTTTTCTAAAGAAGATATATTTTTTAAAACCTTCTTTACGCGACCTGGCTTATAATTGCGGCTTAACTTGTTTACAACTTCATCTTTCGGGTATTTTTCGCATAAATTCAAAGCGTCAGACGTGATCTTTTCAACTTCAAAAAAATTACCACTGTTCACGTCCACAGCAAACATCCTATCCCGCATTTTAAATTGATAAACTTTCATTATTACATTAGCTCCTTATTTAAAAAGGCCCTGCCGGTTATTATACCGGAAAGGGCCCTTATAGAAGGAAGACTTACCAGAGCACTCTGCCACAACGACAGAAGGCCGCACGGTAGCTCCGCCTATTCTTGCGCCGATTTAAAAGACGGATCATCTACGCACCTCCTTCCTTTATCATGAAATATCATACTATAACTTTATAAAAAAAGTATAATATTTCTTAATCCCACCCTAAACATACTCAGCCAATTTTAAAACTAATTTTTTAGAATCTTCCCAACCCAAACAAGAATCAGTTATTGATTTTCCAAACACTCTTCCTTCAGTATCCTGGGAGCCTTCCGCGAGATAACTCTCGATCATCAACCCCCGGACAAAACCCTTAAGCAGGCGGGAATGCTTGATATTGCGCATAATCTCTAAAGCTATTCTGGGCTGCTCTTCAAATCTTTTACCAGAATTAGCATGATTTGTGTCTATAATTATCCCTGGGTTCTTAAGCGGACGTTTATGGTACATTTCAATCACCCGGCTTATATCCTCATAATGATAATTAGGGATATATTGCCCATGTTTATTCATCGCCCCTCTTAAAATACAATGAGTATACGGATTACCGGATGTTTTTACCTCTGAGCCCCGATAAATAAAAACGTGCGGAGACTGAGCTGCCTGCACAGAATTCAGCATCACACTTAAATCTCCACTAATCGGGTTTTTCATTCCCGCGGGAATATCCAGTCCGCTAATAGTCAAGCGATGCTCCTGATTCTCTACAGAGCGGGCACCTACTGCCACATAACTTAAAAGGTCTTCTAAATAAGGGTAATTGCCGGGATAAAGCATCTCATCAGCGGAAGTTAAACCTGATTCCTTTAATATCTTTAAATGCATCTTTCTTAAGGCCTTTAATCCTCCGACGATATTCGGCCTCTGACTCGGATTCGGCTGGTGCATCATCCCTTTATAACCTTCTCCTGTAGTCCGGGGTTTATTAGTATAGATTCGGGGAATAAGGATAAGTTTTTCCTTTACTTCCTCCTGTAATTTTGCCAGGCGCAAAGCATACTCGCAAACCGCAGCCTGATTATCCGCTGAACAAGGACCGATAATAATCAAAAACTTGTCGCTTTCACCTTTGAATAGGTCAATTATTGCCCTATCTCTCTCTTTTTTTATTTTTTTTAGGTTTTCCGGTAAGGGCAGCTCATGCAGAATTTCGCTCACGCTGGGGATTTTACGCAAATATTCAAAACTCATTGATTAACTCCTTTAGACTTATCATTATGATTATTGCATAATTTTTAAAAGGTTCAATCCAGTTTCAGGGTCAATATCTTTGCCAGCCTGCACTCCTTTTAACTCGAATATTATCGCTTCAATAACTAAAAATACCCGGGACTTACCGCGAACGCAACCAATAAGCGTATTTTTTTTCTTACCCAGGGCGGCGTGAATATGTATTTGCGGGACATTTTGGTCGGTAAAAATCGTGCCGATACCCATTACCTCCCAGCCATCCTGGAATTTCAGCTTATTCGGCTGAGGTGGTATCACCGGTTTCTTCGGCCCGGTAACTAAATCCCCATTCTTAAGCGCTCCTATAAAAACCATAGTCGCCGCATTAATTTTTTCTTTTCCGGCTAATTCAGATAATTGATCAATAAGTATATCCCCATCATCAAACTTAGCCAGAAAAACCCTACCAATCGCGCCCTTAGTATATTTCATAGTTAATATTATAGCTTTAAACAATAAAAAACCAAGCAAAAAAAAGGGACGGTTCTGAAAGCAATCTTAAACTGTCCCTTTTTTGGGGACACTTTAGCTTTGTCTTCAGAACCGTCCCTGTATTTAGCTCAATGAGTCAGCCAGAACTAAGGCTTCTTTGTATCCTGTGCTCGCTTCCTGCAGGCAGCACTGGGTTTCTTCAAGTATTCCTGCTTTCACCAGTAATACCATAACCCGCTCTCTATTGAATTCCATCTCGCCTTTTTGCGAGCTGGCAGCTAATACTTCTTTAATCCTTTCACCAGATGGAAGAATTTCCCTCTCTACCATTGTCTCAAGGCCGGCGAGTTCCTTATCCACGTCAAACCGAGCTAATTCCTCCTGACTTAACTTAGGCAGATCCAGATTCAGGCTAGCAAAATTACCCATTGCCTGATAGGTAATTGGCATAGCAGCAGGACGAAAATCAATACCGCCTCTCTTTTCTACCGCTGAGCTGGCAGCGACACTGTGATCATTCCCTGACAATAAATCTTCTACTACTTCTCGGGAATTTATTCCTATTCCAATATCTTCAAATACCTTCATGACTTTGACAAAAAATTCTCTTTCTTGTCCCTTTATAAAGTCTTGATGTATATCCGTCCGCACTCGACCGTCAGGATTCACAAAAATTGTAAATGTTTTAAAACCCACCCATTCAGCCGAACTCGTAGCACGTTTATTAAAGATAACCTTATCCGGGACATTATTATCTTGCGAAGGAATTATTTCTACAAAACTAGCCGTACCCCAGTTATCTAATGTAAATTCTTTGAAATCGCGTGGGCCGGAGAATCTAAAGGTATTTCCTGTAACCGGTTTCTTTCCTGCCACGAGAGATGCAATATATTCATGAGTCAGCTTATTTTCTAAAGGAGAACTGCCTTGACCATTAGCAATTGCTACTAAACCAAGCAAGATCTCCGCTCTCCTTGTATCAGATTTAGGCATATTGACCATGGCATTTTTTAACACGGCAATATAATCTTCCTGGACTCTACCACTCATTGCTAATGCTGCCCGGGCAAGTATGCCCACATCAGTAAATTCGGAATATTTCGCGACTAGCTCTTTAAAATTAGCAATGTGAATTTCGCGAGTCTCATCATTAATAGCTACCAATATAAATTGAGCCGCTGCGCGATCCCACATCCGAGTACTATCCGGGTTTGACAGTGCCATAGCCCTAAATTCCTGTACATACTGCGCTTTCTCTGCTTCCGGTGTTTCATTTGCCAGAATCAACGCTGCCCGTATAAGCATGCCTGTAAGGCCTGTATTATAAGTTTCTTTTACTCTTTGCGTATATCCAACTACGGTCCTATACATGATATTTTCACTGCTTCCTAATGGTTTATTTTTATAAGCAATAACCAATGCAAGCCCTTCAATAGTTTTGGAGTTAAAGTTAGACCCTAAATTGCTAACATAAGTTGCCTGTAATTCATTAACATAACTATTATATTCTTCGGTTGTTATCGCGGAAACCAATGGACTGGAAACTTTAGCCCTTTCCCGGGCATCAATAGCTGCTAAACGATCTTCTTTAACCGCGCGGATTGCCTGTATATGATCTCCTGATTTTAATCCATAGGCATTCGTACCTGCAGCAAGCTCGGCAATAGAAACTTCATTTTCAGACGGCTCTGCTTCCTTAGAACGATGCGATACTACCCACTCTATTCCATGCTTTTTAGCCAGCCGAATTACTTCTAAAGTTCCCAAGTAGCCTTCAGCAAAATCATTTATACCTGTGGTTAAAAATCCATTTTGGTTTAATTTGATCAGGATTCCTACCCTCTTGGTTACTTTACCATCGCTTCCCATGAATCCTCTTTGTTTGAGCATCTCAATAAATTTGAGGAATCGACCGGCTTGAGAAACAGTAATATCGTCAGTAACCACCATAACCTTATCCCCCACTGCCCCGATAAGATCCATAAATCCATCCCAATCATTCTCGCCTAACCCGTCTTCAATTGAATCCATCGGGTACTTTTTAGTCCAGCTTGCGTATATTCCAACCAACTCTTTTGAAGTTATCTGGCGGCCTTCAAAATTGTAAATATTATCCTGGCCTTCTGTTAACATCGAAGTAGCTGCTGGATCCAAAGCCAAAGACACAGTTCCGGCCTGATTAGAAACAGCTGGTTTATATCCCGCATTTTTAATAGCGGCTAATTGGCAATTCAAAACAAACTCATGCACGCCTATTTTCTGATTTTTTAATATGCGGATGTCTAAATTCTCAATGTTGTATTTTTCTGCATTTTTATAAATATCTTCTAATTTCTCTGTCGTTAAGTCTTCTATCTTGTAGCCGCCTTCTTTGCCGCGTAACTTTCCTACACCCTGATCATTAGGATCAGCCTGTAAACCTAAAGCCTGGTAAATCAAGCCCAGATGACGATCTATATTATCGGCCATCATGTTCGCCTCAGCTGTAGTTTTACCAATGGGTACAACCATGAATTCCTGCATATCTAAGTTATTAGCAGCATGCTGGCCGCCATTAGTAATATTATACTGTATCTTCGTGATTGGAACACCTTGGGATGCAAGATCAGCGGCAAGCAGACGAATAAACTCATAAGGCTCCAAACCCTGTTGACGGGCTGCAGCCCAAGCTGCGGCCATCTGATAAGAAAGGGTAGTTTCCGCGCCTAAGCTATCTTTACCCATTTCTAACATCACCTGACCAATCTCAACTACTTGATCAGCGCTTAAACCCCTGCGCGCTACTTCTTGATTAACCGCCATTACATTTTTAACTACCTGTTCAAAACCAAAGTCTTGCATAATAGTCTTTGCCTCATCCTCGCCGGTAGAAGTCCCGGCAGGAAGGACAAAATGACCTTTTGCTCCGCCTTTTAACTCTATATCAATTCTCACTGTAGGAGAACCTAAGGTAGTCGTTTGTGAAGGCATAACATTTGCCACGCTTAATTCTACCGCTGAACTGGCTGAGGTTGGATCAGTATTCACTAACGGAGCTAATTGAGCTAAAATAACTGAATCTTTCTGGCGTTCTCTAATACGCAAGTACTGTTCAATAAGTTCTTGCATCTTAAACGAGAAACTCATCTCATTATCATAACCAACTAACATTGTATACATCGGCCCTATAACCTGATTGATATAATCTTCATAAAGGATCGAACCTGTACGCTGGCCAAAGATCGTATTTTCATGAGTATAGCGTCCATTAACCTTATCAGCTTCAGTAAATAATTTAAGCATCTCGGGATATTCAGCTGCGACCCTGGCAATATATTTACGTAATAACTCTTCCTTGATATTCTGCGGTAATAACATCGGTAAATAGAATAAGGAACCACCTTTTAACTCGGTCTCGCCGTCCGTATAGGCAGTCGGAGTGCGCATTGCTCCGTATATAGCTTCCAAAAGCAAATGCTCTCTTACTCCCTTTGCAGCTCCCGTAGTTTTTTCGTTAAGATCACCGAATTGGCCCTTTTTCTTGTCCCCGCTGGTGTACATATGATATGTCGGGCCTGCCTTGGTGATCTTGGCTAAGCCAAATTTACCCACGAACGCGGATAGCGCCAGGGTAATATAACTTTCGCCGTTAGTAGAACATGACGTAGGTGTTATAAACATCGCGCCGTATTCTTTTATATGGGCGATCTTATGCAAATATTTACCCATGAAATTGATCGATCCACCTAAAGCATCCGGCAATATCAATTTCGAAAATATCTGGGCCTTAACATAAATGAACGACTCTTTTCTATCCTTAGGCAAACGCGTCTCTTCTGTCTGCTGCGCGATCTCCCTTAGACGCTTATATTCTAAAGCTGCGTCGCCTTCTACAGCGCTGTCGTCACTGGTTAGATCATACTTTCCAGCAAACCTGAATAAAGGAGGGCCATCAAGCTTGGGCTTACCTTGTTCCGCAGCTTCAGTAAGCTGCCTATTGCCGATATTTACTCCTCCCGGAGTTGCATCAATTTGCAAACCAAAATATACTTCTCTGCCATCAGCCTTACGTACAATCAAAGGCCGGGGGATATTTACCACAGTAATCCCCATAGCTTTCGCTTCTTCTCTGTATCCAGCCTCATACTGAGTAACATCATTAAAGTTTATTTCACCTACTTTTTTCCCGTCCAATACGATATTCACCGCATAAACACTCTTTACATATATTGGATCTTGAAAATCACCCCTACTTTCCTCAACTTGATTACTGGCCTTAAACTCAAGGCGCCCCATAGACAACAGGTCATTTAATGCTTCCATAGACCCATTTTCAGTCTTGATTTTTATCCCGGCGCTCTTAATGATCGGGTCGCCGAAAGATTCAATCGCTACCTTTACCGCTGACTTGAATTTTTCCTCAGCAGTATCCCCATTAAGCTTAGTAGTGCTGAATTTATATTCGCTTATATAACCCGGCTCCTGGACGTTGATATCACTTTCAAAACGCAGGACAATCGCTACGCTACCGATCTGGCCGGTCCCATAAATATTCACCTTGGGTTTACGGGAAGGCAAAACTTTATTAGGATTATCTAAAGCCAGGTGCCTAAAACTGGAGGCGAAAGTACTCTCTCTTAATAACCCTGCCAGCATAAGGATATCATAGGCAAAAGAACCATTCTTATAATGCGTAAAAACATTATTGATATTATCTTTTTCTGCCTGATTAAGCTCTACTCCCTTAGCAGTAAGGTGATTAATTACATCTTTTGCCGTAGCCGTGCTAAGCTCAAGAGCATCAGTATTACGTAAAACCCTGTTCAACTTCTGCACATTGCTTCCGATCTCATCTCTTAAGCCATCAAGTTCCCCGGCGTTCTTAAAATTACCCTCAGCTACTTCAAAAAGATATCTATAAGCGCGGGCGTAGAATCTCACGAGCTCATTTTGTAACGCCGCGTCCTTGACAGGAATTGCCGTATTTATTGAAGCGTCCATCTGCGCATTTACCACGATGTACGAGAAGAACGCCAACTGCTGCAGGCTATTGAGACGGCTTTTAAAAGCAAGTAGATTCTTGCCTATTCCGGTAATCTTAGAGTCCTTATCTTTAGTAGAAATAAAATCTCCCATAAGCTCATCAATGGTGAATCCTTCGGGATTTAGAAATGTCTTCGGATCTAATTTAGAGAAAATCTCCTGCAAAAGCTTTGCGTGAGAAAGGTCTCCCTTAGAAAACTCGTCGAAGAATAACGGCGCATACTGGGCAAAAGTCTGAAACGCTGCTTCCGGATTAGAAATAACCAGATTTTCCTTCGGCCAGGCAAGGGGCTTCCTGGTCTCTTCCAATAGCGCTGCAACTGCAGGAGTCTGTTCCTTCATATCAGCGCTAATCTGTTCATTTAAAGCATCCATTGCCGCAACGCTACGCTTGACCCATATAGGGACGTAAAGTAATATATCATTATTTTCAGACTTCACCGCTTTCAACGCTGAGATATCCACTGATGCCGGACCTAATTTCGCGGGATCCAGTTTTGAGGAACGTATCTTATCCTTTGTAACTGTATTAAGATTGACATTCGCGTCTGTAAAGATCTGTTTAAAATACTCTGCTACTATATCGGACACGGCAGTCGAATCTTTGGCTAATATTATTTTCTCCCGGATCGCTTCAGGGATATTCTCCGCTAATACCGTTACCGGCATAAATGCCCCGTCATAAATCAAGTTCGGCCGCACGTCTAAAGGACCATCAGGAATAACTATGTTCATTGTGCCTGCGATCGACCGGAAGGGATCCAGTAAAGCTTTTCTATTCGCTTCATCGCCGTTAATAGCTGAATCTTCCGCAAGGGTAGTCACGACATTCATCACTACACTTTGAGGAAAAGCATCTTTAACAGCCGAATAAATATCATGTAATCCCTGAGTAGGATCCATTTTTAATACTGCCCGCACCGAGGCCAAATTAGTAATCCCCTTAGCTAAGGCTTCAAGTAACGAACCACCACCTGTTGATACCTCAAAGGTGGAATCCAGTTCGAAACCGGGAACTTCCTGGATCACCATCTGAAGCGCATTGTACATATCGCCGCCTGCTGCTATTACCGCAACGCCTCTTTTAGCCGCTTCATTAGCTGCTACTACCAGCGCAATCGTACCTTTCTTGGAACCACCATCTCTGTCAAATATTCCGGCTCCTCCATTTAAAATTAATCCATCACCCTTATTAAGGCTATTTATATAAACCACATCCTGCTCAATGGCCTTATCACCTATATCAATTTGCACATCTTCTGTAGTCAGGCTATTCAAAGCCACAGGATCTGCTTTTCCATCAATAAAAAGGTCTTCCGGTAAAATTATCGCCACTCCGGATTTCTCCATTGCTTCAATACCTTTATCTACCTTCTTTTGATCAGCGCTAGTGGGTTGTAATGATTTACCGATTTCTATACCTTTTGCCTTAAGGAAAGGGTTGATCTGCGCGCCGACTATCATAAGCTTTCCTTTAGTTTTAGCGATCACCTCGGATAATTTTCCAAATGCGTCATATTTATCGAATTTAGCTCCTCCGAACATTGCGCTTAACGATCCGGTAATCCGTAGCTGGAAATTAAGAACCGCCTGAATGTCTTTGGCAAACTTGGGCCCGGCAATACGATTCTGCTCCGGGAATAGCCAAGCCATTTCCATAGAAGCCTCTTGGCCGCGGTGGGCCTTATCGTAAGCCTCGGACATATACACAAGTTTATCGGCAGTCCTGCCTGTAAGACTGATAAGCCTTTCTTCATGAGCTTTTCTTATTTTAACTACCTCTGCCTTTTCCTTGAATGATGCTTTTTTATCGGCAACCAGCTGTTCCTGTTCGTAAAACCTCATATTCTCAAATACAAATATTATTTTCTTGCCATCAGACTTTGCCTGATATTCTCTTATAACGTTACCTGCTTCGTTTAAATCAAAAGGGAGGGCTACAACTTCAACATTTTTCAGCCCTTTTTTAGCCAGGATCAATCTAACCTTGTTGACGTTAGGACCTAAGTTAAACTTATCAAATCTAACCTTGAGATCTTTCTCATCCTGAGGTCTCTCCAAATGAGTCATAACATATAGATATTGAAGGTTTAACTTATTCAATGCTTCATCTATCGCATCAACTGAATCAAAAATACGTGCCAACTTGCTATCGTCTACCAAATCCTTATGTTTTATGTTCCAATCTAGGGCGATCATTCCGGAATCGATTTTGTTATCTTTAACCCACTCTTTTAGATCGTCAGCGCGCCTAACCTCTACGGTTATCGGCGAAGCTGCTGCATTCATCCCCTCCGGTGAAACCAAACCAGCGGTTATAAGGGCATTGGCGATTGGACTGCTAACTGTTCCACCGTTAAATGGCATATCTATCAACTTCATACCACCTGAGAAGTACGATCTGATCACCTGGCCGGTGGGGGTACGAACTGTTTCTTTAACATTGTATTCGCCTTGTGAAAACGATTTCTGGTAAGCATCAAAAAAAGAGGCCTTGGTCCAGCTGGATATAGAGGTAAGGCCGGTAAGGTCTTTTCTGTCTATAAGGGAAGCGTATTTACCGGTCTGATTGGCAAACCTGGATTTAAACCAGCGGGAGAAGATTAAAGAATAATAAACCTGCCTTAAAGCTGAATAACGCTTAGAGAGATTAATTTCGGTGGTTAATTTAGGAAGTATGAGTTCACGGATCAGCTGGGATGAATATTCATTCAAGGCCTGGGAGCGCTCATCCTTAAAACTATAGTCAACTGAATCTTTTCCCGCATAGCGGGATCCCGCTTCGCGGGAAAGCACATCCTGCTCTAACATTACCTTTAAAGTAGCCTTGTAGATATAAGAACTGTCTTTGGTCTCCCTTACTATGATCTCGTTCGGGACTATCCAGGGACGGGTGAGTGTAGGAATAGTTACTTCCTGATAGCCATAAAGCTCTTCGGCCTTCTGATAAAGCTTGGTCCAATATGCTCTTCCTTCTGTAGTCTCAGGAGAGGTGAATCTGGCAGTGTCTTTTTTAAGCTGGAGGTCAGCCTCGAGCATAATCTTGCCAACATCAGTCTTAGCCAGCCAGTCATCAATGATCTCATTTTCTGAATCCGGGCGTAAGTTGACCCAGAAAGTATCATTGGGAAGGGTAAGGCCAATCAGGAAGTAATTCAATAACTCCTGAGTGGATTGTCCAAGCTTATCCTTGGTAATTGATTTTAGGTCTCCTTTATCCAGCATTACCTTAATATTATCATTAAGCATATCAAAGGAGAAGAATCGGATATGCACTGGCCTGAACCGGTCTACGGCCATGCCAGAAGACATCTTAGATAAATGTCCGGCCAGATTAAGTTCTACTGCCATACTAGCAAAACCTACCTGCTGGAATACTAAACTTAAGGTAATAATAAGGGAAAAGACTTTACGCCACATGTTTACAGCCCTCCTTTTAGTTCCATAATCATTAATAGTTTTTTAAACAATTTTATAATGCCAAAAAAAAAGCCGAACTGACCCAAATCTTCAGTTCGGCTAGAAATCTTGTTTTCTAGGTATTGCGTGGCAGAATCTCTGGTCCTCCTCCAAGAACCGGAGTTTCGATACTTGTTTCTTATTTAAAAATCATAAAAGAATACGTTTGTAAAATATAGCATAATTAATGCGCTATTGTCAAGTTTTTTTTTAAAATATTTTCTATTTCTTCTTAGCCTTCTTTTTGGCCTTTTTCTTATGTGCCGCGCAGCTTGCACACATATCTTTCTTCCCTTATTTCTTCGGTACTTTGTCGCTTAAAACCTCGACTTGTTTGCTCAAATCAACTAATGCGCCTTTTAAGTCGCTTAAAACCTCGACTTTTTTGCGTAAATCAACTAAGGCGCTTTCTAAACGCTGATTAGAACTGATTAATGATTGCTGAGAATTAATAAATTGCTGGGCGTTTTGACCGGAATTCTCCAATAAAACGCTGATCTGGACCAGCCTTAAAGCAATGCCGGCAAGAAAAACTACTATTACGGTTAGTATAACATTTAAATATTTCATTAAACCGTATTATACTATTTAATGTAATTAATCGCAAGAAAAAAATCGGGAGTACCCCGGACTTAAATTAAGGGAAACTATTATTAAAATTATTTAAAATTATAGTGTTTCTTCACCGGCTTTTTAACAATCCAGGTGCAGTTAAGCCCCTTAGGAAAAGTTACAAAATCACCCTTGCCGAGACTCACCACCTGGCCATCCGACATCTCAATACTTACTTCACCCTCCAGAATATAACATTCTTCAGTACTATTATAGGACCAAACAAACCTGGATATTTCTTTCTCCCATATCGGCCAATTGTAAATCTCCTTATTTACCAGCTCCTGCTGACTCAACTTCTCAACTTTTATCTCCATATTTATACTACCTTTCGAAATAATAAGTTATTGTTTAGGTTTTCGGGGAATCACTGCCCAGACCGCAAGATAAACAACGACCCCAAGCCCGAATGAGAGAATAGCAACCAAGATAAATATGATCCTGAATATCGTGGAATCGATCTCATAATATTCACCCAATCCGCCACAGACCCCGCCGATCTTACGGTCAGTATTCGAAAGAAAAAGTTTTTTCATCCTAATCTCCCAGTTTAATATCTGAAATGAACAAATACCCTACCAAAATTCTTATCATCTTTTTCAACCCGGCGATAGAGCCTTTTGATCTGCGGCTGAGCTAGAAAACGCAATACGCTCTTCTTTAGCTGCCCACTGCCTTTACCAGGGATGATCTCCACTAATTCTATCTTTTTACTCATCGCCTCCTGGATCACCCGATTAAGCTCCGACTCGATCTCCCGACCATTACTAAAGATGTCATGTAAATCCAATTTAATTCTAACCATTCTAAAACCAGCCCCACCCCTAGTTATATTTATTACTCAATTCTTTTAATAACAGGTAGTTACGTAAAGCGTCTTCGATTTCTTTGATTTTCGATTATAGTTTTATTCCTTAGCTCCAGATTGCTTTAGCATGCTGACGATCTCGGTATGCCTTCTCTCTGTCGCAAGCATCAAGGCGGTTTTGCCATAGTTAGTTTTCGCATTTACATCGGCACCTTTAGCCAGCAACAGCTTTACGATTTTAGTATTCCCTGCCTCTGCCGCAGCTATTAAGACTGTTACTTCACCAGTACGGTCTTTCGCATTTACATCGGCACCTTTATCCAGCAACATCTCTAAGATTTCATTATATCCTTGCATCAGAGCAAACATAAACGGCGTCATGCCGTAAGTGTCTTGCGCATTTACATCGATACCTTTATCCAGTAACATCTTAACGATTTCAGTGTTCCCTCCCATTGCCGCAGATCTCAAGACCGTACCACCGGTAACGTCTCTCGCATTTATATCGGCACCTTTATCCAGCAACATCTTTACGATTTTAGTTTGGCCTCTCTCTGCTGCAAACATCAAGGGTGTTTGAGTATTAGTGGCTCTCGCATTAACATGAGCACCCTTAGCCAGCAAAATCTCTACGGTCTGAGCATGTCCCTGTTCTGCCGCCAATATCAAGGCTGTTTGACCAACAGGTCCATCAAATATTGTATTTACATCAGCGCCTTTATCCAGTAAAGCTTGTACAGCGGCAGTATCGTTTTCCATTGCCGCTTTGCACAGATCTGAATTAAGATTTTGCGAATAGACTCTGAGTGGAACCAAGAGTAAAAATAACACAATCCCAATTTGTATCATTGCCATTTCGCGCATTTCAATCTCCTTGCGAGCTATGCCTCCCCACCATCACTAGCTTTACTATTCCCTCGCAACTCCTCATTAGCGGGTGACCGAAGGATGGCGGCGAATGGGAGGATCCACACCGGGCGGAGGGG
>JBDRLN010000069.1:0-6691 GCA_043812955.1 Candidatus Omnitrophota bacterium
TGTTTCTCTACAGCCGGCTCCGGGCGTAGGCGGCGGGCGGCTTAGTGATGAAGATAGAAAAGCGTTTGAGCGGATACAAAAGGAAATAAGAAATAGAAATTCTAAAGATCTATTCACAGCCATTGATCCAGATACAACCAATAATATACTTAATGATCTTAGGGCCTTGTTGAGTAGTATAGAGAAAGACAAAAAACTCCATCAAGAATACGGGGAGAATATAGAAACGCTTATTAATGCGGTTGAGAATGGAAAAGCCAGCCAGGAAAATCTCAGGAACATAATAGCCGAAACCATCCCGGCCCTAAAGAAAGTAGTAGAAGCCTCCGGATTATTAAAAGAAGTTGAGCGGATCCGGCAGGAAATAAGAAATAGAAATCCCGACCAGGCTCCGGCTAAAACAGAGCCAGCCAAGGCGCTGGCAAAAGCCCAGGATCCAAAGAAATCAACAGTTGCATCTGGGAAATCGGAATCACCCAGACAAGATAATAACATATATGTTGTTAAAAAAGGCGATACCTTATCCGGCATTGCCCAGAAGGAATTACGCAATGTCAGCCTGTGGCCGAAGCTTTATGAATTAAATAGGAAAGTAATCGGCGATAACGCCGGGTTAATCTTCCCTGGCCAGGAATTATCCCTGTCTATATCAGGCCAGCTTCCGCAGTCAGCTCAAGAAAAACAGACCTCAGTTCAAGTAAAACAAGCCCCAGCCCAAGAGCCGAAATATACTCCAGCTAAAGAGCAAACCTCAATCAAGGCTCAGCCTAAAGAAGCAAGGGCTAAAGAGCCGCAAGCCAATGAAACAAAACCAGCCGTAAAGACCACAGAAAAGAAATCCACTCTTACTCCGGAAGAAGAGCTCATTCAGGCAAGGAGAGATATCAACCTAAGATTCCAGAAATTAGACAATAGTTTACGGCCCAATGGTAAAGCTAGCTATGAAGGAGACTTTGGGGAATATAAGCGGAAATTAGATGAAGGGAACCGTTGGAAAGAAGCCCAGAAGAAAGTTAATTTCAAAGACGCCTTCTTTATCGTGGGTTCAATAGAAAAAGGAAAAGTGCATGATCCGGTAAAGGTATTTGAGAAGTACCGGGAGGATTTCTTAGAGAATTTTGTATATAAACCTAGCAGTCAGATCAAGATTTATATAGTGCCTTATCAGAAATATGGGCCTATTGATTACTCCAAGGTACATGAATGGGATGAGATTACTAATCCTCTCTCCGCAGAAAAAGCTGAGAAAGAAAGGCGCGATTTTGTAGTCTGGGTTAAAGGCATAGATAAGAAAACCGGAAAGCCGTTTGAAGGTATCCTGCATTCCGGCTTAAAAGCCCAGGAAGAATACCACCGGATGATCGAATCCGGGTTTAAAGACCGGGAAATCACCGCGAATATTACTCGGGTGTTGAACATAGAAGATATAAAACGCCAGAGAGAGGAAATTAAGAAGTCATTCCCCAAAGTTAGCTTAAAAGATAACCAGCATTTTTTTGTAGCTGTTTGGGTAGAAAGGGATATCTGGGGCAATATCACTAACGTTAAGCGCTTCATTGAGTCCGGTGAAATTGACACTATGGTCCAGAAGAAGCCGTTTAGCCACGTTATTTTCTATCTTAAGGATAAATCCGGCAAGATAGAGCTTAAATACTGGCCGTATAAGATAAGCCAGGTATTAAAGATTTTCAGCACTAAAACTGCGCAGGAGAAGGCCCGGGAACAGGATCCGGAAAGAGGCGAGGCAGAATTAGACCGCTATTCCGAAAAGAATAGTGAGCATCTTCAAAGAGGCGAAATTATCTTCGGGAATAATTTTAACAAGAGCGATTATCTTAAAGTTAGTTTACAGGAGTATCTTTTAGAAAGGGAAAAGCGGTCATTAAAGAAGCATTTAGAATACCTGAATAAGAAAATGGTCCTGGAGGCAGTGCTGGCTCCGGTAAATATTATTTTAGGGTGGAATAATATCTGGCTGCCAATGGGCAGTATCAGCCGCCTTATATTTGAATTGACCCAGAGGCCGGATAAGATACTTCCTCCGGCTCCCACTCCTCAAGAAAAAATAAGCTTTTTTGCCCGCTTCTTCTTGCTGGAAGATCTGGAGAATGATTTAAAGAAATCTACCGGTAAAACCTCACTCACCCAGAAAGAAAGTGATAACCTGAATAAGATATTAATAGAGAGATGGAATAATTTAACCGATGTCCAGCGTAAGGCCTACGAGAAGAAAGCCGAAACAAGGTTTAGCGGGTTAACTACCGCTGAAGACGCGCGAAAAATTGATTATTACCTCAAGCAGCGCAAGAACGAAGCAACTGCTTTATACCTTTTGAATATAGTATCCTTGCTTGCGGATATTGGAGGGGCTGCGCTTAGCCAGGATAAAGTCTGGGCCTATGATGACAAAACCTACCTTTTATATGAGGCGTCCCGGGAAAAGGCTTTAGTGGAGATACTCCGCCAGAAATACGTTTCTTTCACCGGCGAGCTAAATATCCCGGAGGTAGTTTCCCTATTGGTTTCCGGAAAGGGTTTGAATTTTGTTCCCTTCAGGGATCTTGTAAATGGCCTTGCTGATAACTATTCTTTACTGGATAAGTTCTTTAGTATTGCCGGCGTAACTTTAGACTTAAAGTCCGTAGCTAATTACCTGCATCAGACACTTACTCCTTCTGATGAGGCCTGGGATCAGTTGTTAAAGAATGTACCCAATAAGCCGAGGATAAACCTTTATCTATTTGGTTTCCCCATATCTTTAATTTGGGAAAGAGAACTGGTAGAGCGATTAAACAAGATCCACGCCGGCGAAGGCGAGTATAAGGATGCATTTGCCTTAGAGGTTAAGCACGGGTGGTTAAAGAGCGAGGCCATAGCCTATAATGACCTGGAGTTCAGGATGCAGTCTAAGTTAGCCGGGGTCAAGCGTATACCCATAGGTGATATCACCGTAGCCGGAAAAGAGATGAAAGTGCCGGTATATTTATTTGTTGAAACCGAGCCGTCAGGAAAGATCAATTACCGGGTTTTTATCCTCACTTCAAAAGGCGTAGAGAGGTTTAAGAATGAGGTCCGTAAGGATATGATTAATTACGAGCGTTATGCCAAGTCTATGCAAGAGGGCGGCTATGTTGAACATATTTCGCCTAATGCCGGGACCTACTATCAGCGGCTCTGGACCCGGCTCTTTGAGAGCCATAGCCAGCAGGGCCAGATTTACTTCCCCAGCGCTTATACCTGGGATATGGCGCTGGTGGTTCACCGGGCATTACTTTCCTCAGATAAAGAGCTGGCCCGGGAATTACTGGATTTTTACCGGGATGATTACCGGGCAGCGATCAAATCCGGGAAAAAGTTTAACGGTATTCCTAAGTCTTTTAATGCCTATACCGCAGAACCGGCCAGCGGAGAGGATATCGCGGCTACTGCCAGCATAGGTAATGAAATTATATTTTATCAATATCTTTATCCTGGAGACAATCGCTACCGGGAGATGTTAGAGCCTATTGCCGAATGGCTTTTAGCTATGCAGGAACAATACGGCGGCGGCGGCTTGCGCCAGATACCCCAAACCGATGTCCAGAAAAAATATCCGGAATTAAAGCGTAAATTTACCGAGCCCAATGCTGTTGTCTATGCCTTCTTCAATAATTACGGATTAAAGTATAAAGAACCCAGGTTTAACCAGGCAGCTGATGAGATATTAACCTGGGCCAAAGGATTATGGGATAAGGAGAAAGGCCTTTTACTTTACGGAGAAGGGAAGAAAGAGCCTTCCTTAGATGCCCAGACCCGCTGGCTCCTGGTCTTAGGCCCGCAAAAGTTTATGCAGGAGTTTAACCTTAGCCCAACGGCATTCTGGGCTTATCTGGAACGCATAGAAAAAACCTTTAAAACAAGGATTCCCTATTATGCTAAATTATCCGGAGAGGTAGTTAAAGATTTAGAGCTATTGGATTTGGCAAATGAGGCTACGGCTAAAGAGATCCGCGAGAAGGGCGAAAATAATGAAATTGTCCGGATGGGCTTTCCTGAACCTACCGCGGAAATGGTGGGAGTTTATCGTGAGGCCAGAAAATATTTCCTTAATTCCGGTAATCCGGCCTTGGCCCAGAAGGCAGAAGAGAGGATGAAGCATTATAGCGGTGAGTTAAACCGGATGAAGGCATCAGATCATTCGCTTCCCCAGGCAAACTTAAGAGGCGAATATACCGGGTTTGGCTGGTATACCCCGCAGGGCGATAAATCCATAGCTTCCATTGCCCAATTTGATATCAGTGTTATTGCCGGGGATAATATGTGGACCCTGGAGCAGGAAAATGACAATCTTTCTAAGAAATTAACCCCGACCAACCGGCCGAAAAAGGCCTTAACCGAAGCAGAAATCCGGCATAGCCATATCATAGTCGGGATGAAAGAAAGAGAAACCTTAAAAGAAGAAACTTTAAGCAAACTGGTAGAGAGAAAGAACCTAAGAGAAGCCTTGTCTTTGAGCGGGAAATTAAGCCCGAGGCAGGAAAAAAGGCTTAAAGAGTTAGAAAAGGTTCCCGGAGAAATACAGTATTTTGATAAGTTCAATTCTCAGGAATTTGTCTATATTGATGCTGAAGGCATGCGTCGGCATATTGTGCTGATGCCTTCGATGGAAGAAGTAAATGACCACCGTCAGCGGACCGATGCAAATACTAAAGACGCGGAATTCCGGGCTGGGATTATGGCTGGTAAATCAAACGGTGCAGTGGTATTTGAAAGAGTAGCAAGGGATGAAGATAAAAATATAGTCCGGGGCGTTCCGGTGGTGGATAAATCCGGCCGTAAAATCTGGGGGTATGATAAGTTTAAGGAAGTAATGGGTATGATAAGAGACTTGCCTCAGGTGGAGCAGAACAGAATTTTGCTGCAAAATTTCGCCGGGTTCCTTTTGAAGGCGGATGTAGACGGCGATGGAAAAGTGGATGAAGTAATCGTTACCCTTATATTCCCGCTGGATAAAGAGATCCGTGAATCGTGGTCTAATCGGGTAAGCGGTAAGGAAGACACATATATCTTCCGCAATGCCAGGTTGGATTATATAGTTTCGGATAATGCGGTAGTGCAGATATTTTATGATGCGAACCGGGTGGAAGCCAGCACCCGCACCTACGCTAATCCTTTGAAAGACAGGATTAAGCTTTTAGAAGCCTATCGAGATGAAGCCAGCCTGGAGGCCTTCCTTAAGAATCGTATTGCCTTTGAAGAGACCTTAACCTACAAATTCCGTTTTGTTGACCCCTATAAAGCTGAGCTTGATCCTTATGAGCCAATATTAGAGAAAATAAGGGTAAATTATTCTACCGGCGAGCTATCCTTAGATACCTATGGCCTCTTCCAGCAGCCGATAATGAGGCTAAGCGATTTTTATATTACCCAAACCTGGTATAACAATTACGGCATCTTTGAATCCTCTAAGGTCTGGTTTAATGATAGTGATCAGTTGGATCCAGTCAACAGGATAATCCAGCCCTTAAAAGGCCCGCAGAAATTTGAATTCAAATTCGCTGATGAGAAAAAGATCAAAGGACTTAAGGGCCTCGAAGGTTACGGATATAGGACTTTGGCTTCGGGCGAAGATTTAATGGAAGGTAAAGAAGGTTTGGTTATTTCCGACAATGCTAATTTCGGAAGGGTCTTAGCTGAATCCTGGTGGTATAAAGGACTGACCAGGCATGCCGAGACAGTTTATAATCAATACAAAGATAATTTCTACGGCGCTCAGGTAGCCGAAAAGAGCCTTACCCTGCCTATTGACCCGCGTGACCAACACAAAAATAATGAAGCCCTTAAGGATACAAAGGAAGTCCTTAAGAACATAGATGAGTTTATACAGCGGATTAATGGCTTAAGCAACGATGAGCTTCGGTTCCATATTCCGGTCTGGGCAATTACCGAAAGCTACGACCCCAGAACCAAAGAATCAGTTAAGAGAGAAGACGGCGTATTAGGCGAAATGATCATCAGATACAACCACTTAGGCAAAGCCTTGGAAAAGACAGAGAAATACTTTATCACCAAATACATCCTGGATGCGTATGGCTTGCCAATAAAGACCCAGAGGTTTGATAATGACGGAACTTTAAATAACCCTAAGCAGGCAGATGAGCGTTTTATCTCTCGGCCGGAAAAGGGATTTGATATTAAGACCGGGAAGATCCGGGTTACGGAATACGACGTAAAAAGAGATTTAGCTACAGATGTAGTGGTTGATTTGGCCAACTTTAATATTCAAAATGAATATATAGAAAGCGAAAAGATAGGGAACGTTATTTACCGGACAAGACATGTGCCTGAATATATGTATAGCCCTGATCATTATTTTGGCCGGGTGCCTAAAAAGATAGTATCTACCAACGCAGACACTAACGTATTCTTAAAAGAAGTAACTATTCCCAGCCGCACAGAGAAATTACCCTTTATAGTGGTTCCTGCGCAAGGAGGATATGATCATAGCACTGGTATTCTTGTCGGTAGGGAAGTAGATTATACAGGTAAGGGCACTATTAAAGTTTGGTATCCTCAATGGAAAAACCACAAAGCAGTGTATTCTCAGGATGGTTCAGGCAGCTGGTCTACGATAAATGATATTGACCGTTGGGAGACCAGGATAAAAAGCCTAAAATCAAAAGACGGTAAGCCGGTTATTGATTCCGATTCC
>JBDRLN010000070.1:0-16769 GCA_043812955.1 Candidatus Omnitrophota bacterium
GGAATAATAAGAAATCCTCTCTACTTTGGGAAAGTACGGTATGCCGGACAAATCTACGACGGACAACAGGAAGCTATTATTGACGAGGAAACATTCAAGAAAACACAGGATATGCTCAAGCAGAACCGCCAATTAAGGAAAGCTACCAAAAACATAGAGTGCACCGGGTTATTAAGCCATATACTACATTGTAAGATCTGCGGTAAATTTATGTTTCATACCTATACACTGAAGAACTCCAAGCATAAATACCGCTATTACGTCTGTTCAAATGCACAAAAGCGAGGATACCATTCGTGTCCAACGAAATCAGCTAATGCTCAGGCCATTGAAGATGCCACCATAGATTGCTTAAAACGGATCTTCGCAGATAAGAATCCTGCGGAAAAGAATACAGAGATAGAAGCGCTTTTATCACCGGTCTGGGAAACTCTGTATCCCGAAGAGAAACGGCGCATCCTAAAGACATTGATTAAAGAGGTTGATTATGACTCGACCAGCAAAAAGTTGGGTATTATACTAACTGACAGCGATACGCGGCTTGAATTTGAGGTAGATCTAAAACAAGTGCGGCCTTTGAACAAATGGCACAAGGAAAAGGAAATCGAAAAAGAACCCAATATTAGAAGAAACCTAATCCTTGCCTACCAACTACAAATGTTAATTGATGAAGGCACAATCGCCAGCCCTAAACAAGCTGCCCAGTGGCTCAATATGATCGAGGTAAGGATCAATCAGATCATGAATATGCTTTTTTTATCTCCCATAATTCAAGAGGAGATAATTTGCTCCGAAAACAAAGCCATATCTCTAATCCCCGAATATAAGCTACGCCCTGTGACCAATGAAGCAGATTGGCATAAACAAAACCAAATGTGGCAAGAACTTCTCAAGATATCAGCTTAATCTCCCCCCTACCTTCGTCCTATCTCTGATAGTAGTATCGAAGGATTCCTAGTTTAGCCCATAAATTTGCGCTCTAATAACGAAGAATATTGGCAATAAAGCCATAAACTAGAAAGTGTAAACTAAACCGCGATTCGGAGATAAAGAGATAGGCAGGCGAGATTTATCTGGTTGTTTTTAGCGAACCTGTGGTGAGTTTAAAATTTGAGATCAACAACTGCAACGATGCAGAAAAAATAATGCTCTAACTCTTTGACACACCAACACATAAAAAATACCCTGACTAGTGTTAGTAATCAGGGTTTGATTTATCTCTCCATCTGGAATTTGAGAGATTTATGTGGTTGCCCCCTGTGGATTCGAACCACAATTAACTGATCCAGAGTCAGTCGTGCTACCATTGCACTAGAGGGCAGATAAAATTCTTTGACTGTTCAATTATACTTTAATTTGGGCGGACTGTAAAGAAGGTAAGTATAATAAATTCTTTATTAATTCGTTATTAAAAATCTTATTAACCCGAAAATAAGATAATAAAAAAAGTAGTAGACCAAAACCGTCTGCAATACCATAAATACATAGCCGGATGAGAAAATAAGACCTACTATTCTTACTGCCAAAAACCACATCTGCAGGGCCCGTCTGGACATCTGTTTAGGCTTGAAGACCACATGGTGCAGAGAATCATACCTTCTCCAGTCAAAATCAATAATTCTATTCTCGTTCTTTAACTGCTGGTAAAGCGCTGAGCCGGGAAAAGGGGTAAGAATAGTAACGGACACCAGGTTCAGCCTGGCCTTAATCAAAAAACGTATAAGCTTAAGGTAATCCTTATGGGTGTAATAATCAAACCCTAAAATAAAGGCGCCGGTGACTCTTATCCCGTAGTTCTTTATTTTTTTAATCGCCTTGATATAATCATCGGTTGAATTTATCCCTTTTATTGAAGTTTTTTGCAGATTTCTCGGGTATATAGTTTCAAAACCGATAAAAAGGTCCTGGCATCCGCTTTCCCTGGCTAGCCTTAAGGCTTCTTCATCAAAAGCAATATCAATACAGCTGTTACCCGACCATTTTATCCCCAATGGAGTTAATCTCTTGAATAGTTTTTTGGCGTAGTCAGAGCTGGAAAATATGTTATCATCCCGGAATATTATACCCGGCTTGCGGCGAAACGGCAACTTTACCGCCTGCTTTATCCTTTTGATTATACTAATAACCTGTTCTATTTCAATAAAACGCAGCTCCTTGAACGGACGACAGCAGAATTCACAGCTATACTTACAACCCCGGCTGACCATTATGCCTGAACGCTGTAAGATCCTGGGGTCGGTATTTAAAAAGTAGCTGTATACGGGAGAAAAAAAATCTTTTAACGGCTGGCCTTGGTATATTTTTTTCAGAGATTTAGTTTCAAAGTCTTTGATTACCTGAGGCCAAACCGATTCTCCTTCTCCCACGACTACGCTGTCCGCATGACCTAATGCTTCTTCGGTAAAATAACTGACGTGTGGGCCGCCCATAACTACTACTGAGCCTGCCTGGCGAAAACGATCAGCTATACTATAGGCTTCGTAAGAATTTGAAGTAGAACAAGAAATTCCCACCAAAACACCTTCAACAAAATCCCGTTTCAGCCAAAAAAACTTTTGGGTGAATACCTTAACCTTATACCCCTTAGGTATAAGAGCAGATAGGATCAGTAGGGAAAAAGTGGTGGGGGTCTTAAAGAAGAGGCGTAAAACTAGCCGGATAACCGGATGACTGCTAGCAGGGATTATAAGTATTACTTCTTTTTTAACTTTGACCTCCTCTGCTAAAACTTTATTACCAGAGGTTCTTCTTTATCCAGTCATCTGCCTGGAAGAGGCCGTGCCAAAAATTGCTCGCGTCTTTAGGCACGCCCATAGCTACACCGGAAACGCCATAAGCCACGCCTCCGGCAGCGCCCTTGACAGTTTCACATCCGCAAAAAAATAAAACAATTAAAACACAGGCTATTACTGAAACGGTCTTTTTATTTTCAATCACGGCTACTCCTTTTTTATAAATCTTCCTAACCTCTCTTTCACCCTATCTTTTCCTAGATAGTAGATGACTTCAAATAAACCCGGTCCTACAGTCTTTCCGGTCAAAGCCACTCTTATCGGATGGATAAGAACCTTGGATTCTATACCTAATTCCTGAATTAATTCTCTAAAAGCTATTTCTATATTAGCGGTGTCAAAATTTTCTAATTTTTCCAACCTCTGGATAAACAAACTAAACTCTCTCGAAAAATCATTGGTCAAAAACTTCTTTTCAGCTTCCGGGTCCATATTCACTTCTTTTATAAAGAAGGCGTCTGCCCGTTCTACAAAATCATGAATAGTAGTCATCCGGGACTGGAATAATCTTAGCAAAGAAATCAGATAATTTCTATTAAAATCTTGCGGGTTTATGTAGCCTTTTTCAACCAACAGAGGGATTGCTTGTTCGGCGAGTTTCTCTGGATCTTCTTTCTTTAAGTATTGATTATTCATCCAGTCCAATTTATCCAGATCCAAGACTGCCGCAGTCTTATTAATGCTTTTTATATCAAAGAGTTTAATCGACTCGTTTATATCTATAACCTCCCGGTTTCCTCCAGGTGACCAACCTAAAAGCAATAAATAATTTACCAGCGCTTCCGAGAGGTACCCGATCTGGCGGTATTCAGAGATCGCGGTAGCGCCTTTTCTTTTAGAGAGCCTCCCGCCTTGCTTAGCTAAAATAAGCGGAAGGTGAGCGAATGCCGGAGGTAAAAAACCCAGGGCTTGGTATAAAATGATCTGCTTTGGAGTATTGGAAATATGGTCATCGCCCCGGATTACATGAGTAATATTCATCAACGCGTCGTCAATCACGCAGGCAAAATTATAAGTTGGCGTACCGTCGGATTTAATTAAAACCTGATCCTTGATTGTGCTGGAATCAAACTCGATCTCTCCCCGAATCAGGTCACTGATCTTTATCTTCTGCGGCTCTACCTTAAAAATAACCGCTTCACCGATTCCACTTTCCGGTTTCTGGATATAAGCCTTACCCTCTTTCAGTAGTTTCTCGGCGTGCTGACGATAGATATCGAAACGCTCGCTCTGGAAATATATCTCATCCCAATTAAAACCCAGCCATTTCAAACTATCTAAGATTTCATCCAGGTATTGTTTTTCTGAACGCAGCTTATCGGTATCCTCTATCCTTAAAATAAATTTTCCGTTCTGGGCTTTGGCGTAAAGCCAATTAAATAATGCGGTGCGGGAACCTCCGATATGCAGATTGCCTGTTGGGCTGGGAGCAAACCTTACTCTAATCATTTTTTTTAACTAAATCTCCTCCGGCAATAAATGCTTTTTGATTTATCTCGCCAAGTTCGGGTTTATCTTTAGGTGCCATTTTTTTTATGACCTTTACAATAGTATTCCTGGATAGCGTATTTTTTAAAGCCAGATAGCTTCCCAAGGCCACTATATTAGCAACTTTTATATTTCCTAATTTTAAGGCCACATCAGTAAATGGGTATCCCGGCTCTTTAGCATCTTTAGCTAAAGAACTATTTAGAACTAAGAGCCCGTTTTCAACTAATCTATTTTTGAAATGATGCAGCGATGGTTCATTCATAATTATCAGGCTGTCAGCTTTATTGATATAGGGCGAGCCTATTTCTTTATCAGATATAATAACCATACAAAAAGCTTTGCCGCCGCGCACCTCTGCCCCGTACGCGGGAAGACAGGTTACAAATTTATCTTCGAGCATTGCTGCCTCAGCTAACACCTTGCCCAGGAGCATAATCCCCTGACCTCCGGCTCCAGCAATTATAATCCTTTCAATCATTTTATTCTTCCTAAAGGAAATTCTTTTATCATTACTTCTTTTATCCAACTCATCGCTTTTTGAGCAGACATCCCCCAGTAAGTCGGACAGGGAGATAACACCTCAATCATGGAAAATCCCAGATTATCTACCTGGTTCTGAAATGCTTGTTTTATCGCTTTTTTAGCCTTGATTACTTCCTGCGGCGAATGCAAGGATACTCTTTCGATATATTTTACTGCTGGTAGTTGAGCTAATAATTCGGAAACTTTTAAAGGATAACCCTGTAGATTAGCCTGCCTGCCTAACGGAGTAGTGGTTGTTTTCTGGCCTAAAAGAGTCGTAGGCGCCATCTGGCCTCCAGTCATGCCATAAACCGCGTTATTAATAAATATTACCGTAAGATTTTCTCCCCGGTTAGCGGTATGTATTGTTTCATTAGTACCAATTGCCGCTAAGTCACCATCCCCCTGATAAGTAAAAACTATATTTTCCGGCCTAACCCTCTTAATGGCTGTAGCTACAGCCAGCGCCCGTCCATGGGCTGCCTCCGTACAATCAAAATCCCAGTAGTCGTAAGCCAAGACTGCGCAGCCAACCGGCGCAATAGCAATCGTCTTTTCTCTTATGCCTAGCTCATCAATAATCTCGGCAACCAGCCTATGAGCTATGCCATGGCCGCAGCCTGGACAGTAATGTGTAGATTTATTTCTTAATGATTCTGGGTGAAAAAATATTTTTTCCATTGTTTGTTATAATTCTGTAGCCTTTTTAGTTATTTCTTCTTCAGTAGGTACTCCTCCGCCTGCTCTACCTAAAAATTCCACGGGATACTTTCCATTAACCGCCAATCTGACATCATCAACCATCTGGCCACAGGACATCTCCACTACTAAAAATTTGGTGTCCTTGTGTCTTGGAGTCCTTATGTCTTGGTATTCAGAAAAAACTTTACTAGGAAAAGGCCATAAGGTTATTGGCCGAATCAAGCCGATTTTTTTACCTTTCTTCCTTAAATTATTAACCACTGTTTTAGATATTCTGAACATTGTCCCGTAAGCCACCAGGATAATTTCAGCATCATTTAAAAATAAACCTTCATACCGTTCTTCTTCCTGTTGGATAAGCTGATATTTTTTCTGTAGAGAGACATTCAACGCTTCTAAAACTCCTTCCCCCAGATAAAGGGAACGGATAATATTAGGCTTTCTTCCTTTGCATCCGGTCAGGGCCCATGACTTTACTGGTGTCGGGTGTCGGGTGTCGGGTGTCGGATTTATTGATAGGGGTTCCATCATCTGGCCCAATATGCCATCCCCTAAAATAATAACGGTATTGCGGTATTTATCCGCCAGGTCAAAAGCCAAACCCATAAAATCATAAGCCTCCTGCACTGAAGCGGGAGCGACCACGATAGAATGATAATCTCCATGCCCGCCGCCGCGGGTAGCCTGAAAATAATCTGACTGGGATGGCGATATATTACCCAGCCCCGGTCCGCCGCGCATCACATTCACAATAACCCCGGGTAATTCCGAACCTGCCATATAAGAAATTCCTTCCTGCTTAAGACTAATGCCCGGGCTAGAAGAAGAAGTCATTGCCCGCATACCTGCTGCTGAGGCCCCGAATACCATATTTATAGCTGCTAATTCCGATTCAGCCTGGATAAATACCTTATTGCGCTCAGGCATATGCCTGGCCATATAAGCAATTAGCTCATTCTGGGGAGTAATCGGATAGCCGGCGTAAAACTGGCATCCAGCCTGAATAGCTCCCTCGCCAAATGCCTCATTCCCGCTCATCAATATCTTGTTATTCATTTTAGTTAAAACTAAAGGCGAAAAAAGCAAAACCAAAACTTAAACCTAAAAAAGCTTTTCCCGGACGGATTTTAAACCATGGGGCGGGATCCCGCATAAAAAATATTATATTTCCAGCGGGAAAACTTCGAGTTTCAACTTTTCGCTTTACACTTTTCACTTTGCGCTTTGTACTTTTCGCTATTTATACACTTCGATACAGCAATCCGGGCAGATTATCGCGCATTGAACACAGCCTAAACACTCGCCGGAATCCTTAAACTCAACAAAATCCGCGCCCCGCTTATTTAATCCTCCGCTTGCCTTAATCAATCCCTTAGGACAAAAGGTAATGCATAACAAGCAACCTTTACACTTTTCAGTATCAATAGTTATCTTAGACATATTATATAATTATAAAACTAATGACTTAATCTTTTCTACAATTGCTTTAGCGGTTAAGCCGTATTTTTCCAATAAAATCTCACGCTTGCCGGCAGGGATAAATTCCGAAGGCAAACCTATTTTTATTACCGGCTTGTCAATAGCTTCGGCCACAGCGCTTCCAAAACCGCCTTCTAAAACCCCCTCCTCTGCCGTAAAAACAAATTTTGCCTTACCAGCCCAATCCTTTATCAAATCTATATCCATGGGCTTTACAAAACGGGCATTGATTAAACTCCCCCTTAACCCGGTATTCTTCAACGCTTCCATTGCTTCCAGACAAGGAGACACCATACTTCCCAAAGCAATAATAACAAAATCTCTGCCCTCTTTTAATACTTCGGCCTTAGCCAAATTTATTTTTTCGGCGGGGTGATGGGCCAATGGAGCTGAAGCCTTAGGATATCTTAAGGCAACAGGCTTATCCTGGGTCATTGTCCACTCCAGCATTAATTCTAACTCCTGGCCATCTTTAGGTGCCATTACTACCAAATTAGGCACATTCCTTAAAAACGCGATGTCAAAAATTCCCTGATGGGTCGCCCCATCGCCTCCTACAATCCCTGCCCGGTCTATAGCAATAATTACGCCCAGATCCTGCAAGGCTACGCATTCTATAACCTGGTCGTATGCTCTCTGTAAAAATGTGGAGTAAACCGCTACCACCGGCTTAAGCCCGGCCCGGGCAATGCCGGCTGCAAAAGTAACAGCATGTTCTTCGGCAATACCCACGTCAAAAAATCTTTCCGGATAAGCATCCCGGAATTTATCTAAACCGGTACCTTCGCACATAGCCGCGGTTATTGCTACTATTTTTTTATTTTCGAGGGCTAATTTACACAATTTATTACTGAAGACTTCGGTATACGTCGGCAAAACAGCTAATGCGTTATCTAGAGGCTGTCCGGTATTTTTTTCAAACGGGGCAGCGCCATGGAACCTTATCGGCTCTTTTTCCGCCGGCGCATAACCCTTTCCTTTTTTAGTAATTACATGTAGTAATACCGGGCCTTTAAGATTAAGAATATTCTTAAGCGTAGGGATCAAGCGGTGAAGATCATGCCCATCCAAAGGACCGAAGTAACGAAAACCCAATTCTTCAAAAAATATGCCTGGGACAAATAAACCTTTTAACCCTTCTTCAAATTTGTTAGCCAGCTTTAAAACCCGGCTCTCTTTGGGCAAACGTGAACGCACATAGCTATCCAGAGAACCGCGGAAACGATTATATATAGGAAGCGATATAATCTTATTAATATAAGTGCTTAATGCCCCGACATTCGGAGCTATGCTCATTTCATTGGTGTTTAAAACTACCAGTATATCCTTTTTTAAATGCCCGGCGTTATTCAAGCCCTCAAAACATAGGCCTCCGCTTAATGACCCATCTCCGATTACCACGACTACCTTAAAATATTTATCTGGTGTTAAATTATCCCTGGCGCAGGCCAGCCCCAGGCCTAAAGATACTGCTGTAGAGCTATGGCCAGTAGTAAAAACATCAAAAGGTGATTCGCCACGACAGGGAAAACCGCTAATTCCATTATACTGCCTTAAGGAATCAAAATTCTTGTTTCTACCGGTTAGGATCTTGTGGGCATAGGACTGATGCCCGACATCAAAAATTATCTTATCGTCAGGAGTACAAAGGCAATAATGCAAAGCAGTAATTACCTCTACTGAACCCAGACTCGAAGCCAGATGACCACCGGTATGGGAAACCACATCCACCATCCTCTCCCGGATTTCACTGGTTAATTGAGTTAATTGCTCTATGGTAAGATTCTTTAAATCCTGAGGGCTGTTTATTTTTTCCAGCAGCATTACGGCCTAATCTCCCTTAATATCCGAATCATCAAATTTCTCCAGGGCAATTTTCCCTTCTTTTTTCATCAATAACTCTACTTTACGCTGGGCATCGCTTAAGGCCAGAGAGCAGCTCTGGGCGAGTTTTACCCCTTCTTCGTATTTCTTCAGGGATTCGCCTAAAGTAAGTTTTCCCGCGGCCAACTCCTCGACTATCTTTTGCAGCCGCAAAATATCTTCTTCAAACGATTGTTTATCCTTAGCCATAGTTAATTTCCTCCACAATGCTTATAAAACTACCTCTTCCTACAACAGTCTTCACCTTATCCTTGGGTTTAAGTTCGGCTGCATCCTTAATAATCCCGCCTTCGGGGACAACCATGCTCAAACTATACCCTCTTGATAATACTGCCAGGGGGCTTAATACCTCCAGCCTTTGGATAAAAGAATTGGTTTTTTCCCGGGTTATCTTTAGGAAACTACGCATGTTATTACCCAAGCCTGAATATAGCTCATCGAGTAATTGCTGTTTTTCCAACAATCTATCCCAAGGGTTCTTTAAGGTATGCCGCAAGGTGATAACATTATTGTTTAAATTATTAATTGCCTCCTGGATGGAGAAATTCAACTGATGCCTTAAACTGTTAATTTCAGCCAACAGGCTATTTCTTTTATCCACGATTATCTTGGCTGCTGCCGACGGAGTTTCGACAAAAAAATCCGCCGCTGAGTCCGCCAGGGTCAGGTTTATCTGATGCCCTACCGCTGAAACCACTGGTATCCGGGAATCGTATATTGCCCTAACCACTACTTCTTCGTTGAATGCCCAGAGATCCTCAACACTCCCTCCTCCGCGGCTGACAATAATCATATCCACTTTATTTCCCGCAATATGCGGGATCCCGTCCCCTCCTTTATCCTCTTGGCGGGAAAAATTATTCAGGTCGTTTATGCCTTCGGCAATCTCTGAAGCAGCCTTCTCTCCCTGCACCCGGCAGGAACGTATAACTACATCTACTCCCTGGGCGCCTTTTTTAAGTATCTGTAGGATATCTCTTACCGCCGCGCCGGCAGATGAAGTAACTATGCCTACTGAGAAAGGCATGAGGGGCAGTTCTTTTTTATGCCCAGGGTCAAATAATCCTTCTTTGTCCAGTTTCTTTTTTAGTTGTTCAAAGGCTAACTGCTGGGCGCCTAGGCCTTTAGGTTCAACTCGATCTACGATAAGCTGGTATTGCCCGCGGGGAGGGTAAACATCGATCCTCCCGCAGCAGATCACCTTAAGACCATCTTCAATCCTGAATTTAATATCTTTATTTGACCGGCTGAACATTGCCGCAGCTATTACCGAGTCTTTGTCTTTTAACGAAAAATAAAAATGTCCGGAAGGTGCGGCTTTAAAATTAGAGATTTCACCTTCAACCCAGACATCGGCAAAGGTGTTCTCCAGGATCATTTTAATATCCTGGGTTACCTCGGATACGGTATATATATGCCGGTCTTTAGGATTATTTTTTGCGGATTCAAACAAATCTTTTAATTCTTTAGCCATTATTTTCTTCTACTCGCTGCTTAGGGATAGTGGACGTATTATTAACTGTAGCGTTAGTCATATTTCCACTTATACCTTTAGCCTTTGAACTCTCCGGAGCGCCTGTCACGTTGACAGGGATGTCTATCCCGTTAACACTATCCACCGGACCCATGGCTGTGGTAGCATTAACCGTCTGATTAACCTGCAGAATAACCTCTGTTTTTGTCTCCGCTACCGGCGGTTTTTTCTTTAATATAATCGCGCTGACCGAATACGGGCTTAAAGTAAGATTTTCCTGATATAAATCCCCGGCGGTTATATCCTTGGTTTCAACCGGGACAAAATCGCAATTTACCCCACAGGAAGAATCTACCACGTACCTCTGATAAGAATAATCCCCCTTTAAATTTTTGATCTCCAGTTTTACATTCCTGGGGAGGCCGCTGAATTTAACCGCCCTATCATTTAACTCCTGCATAGCCGAAAAAAAAGCTTTTACCTTGGCGCTGCTGCCCAGTCCGGAAACCTCTATTTCCTTACGCAGCATCTTGCCTAAATTATCGGTTTTAACAGTATTAACTATAAAATTCCTCTCGGCATCGTTTAAGCTTACGATATTACGGGATAAATAATTCTTGGCGATATCCGGATCAATGTAATTAAAAGCTAAAATGGTAAAGCCATCTTTATCTTTACCTGCCACCAGACCCACAAATTCATCTTTGGTTTTTGCCGAGACTGAAAACATCCCGTTTCCTAATTTATTCAGCATTTTAAAAACATTATAGATAGACTTGGGCGCACTTTTATAGCCATCAGCGTCTTTTTCAAACAAAAATACGCCTACGTTACGGACAACGCCCTCTAACCCATCCTGGAAGTCTTCAAGTGAAAAGAAAAACTGATAATCCAGACCTGCCTCATACATATTCTTGAGCCGGCTCAACAGATAACTTCCGGTTACGGACGATTTGTCTTTTCTCTCCGCTGACATATTAGAACCATTATCAAAATTCCACTCATCTACAATCAAAGGAGTATTCTTATCTAGGTTAAAGTAAGTAAGCCAATCCCGGATCAAAACCGCAGGGATATTATTATACGGGGTATTTTCCTTCTCAGCTTTAGGGTCAGTAGAATAAGCGTGCCAGGTAATAAAATCCAGAGGAAGTTTATTCTGGCTACAGAATTTTATCAGTTCATAAATCAGGCTCTTCTCCGGGGCAAAGATCGTATTTCCGTCGTTGTTTTGGAACCACCAGCTTACCGAAGGCCCGCCCAAAGGTATATGTATGCCTGTTTCAGTTTCTAATTCTTTAACGCTCTCGGCAACCATCTTATAGAGATTAAGATAATCCGCTGTCCCGCCCAGAAAAAATACATCTAAATCCGGGGCAGTCCAGACTTCATACCAAATATTATATTTTTTGTTACAGCTTAAATTCCGGATCTGCGCCTTGACTAATTCTTTAAAAGCCTTTAGATCCCAGGGAAGGCTTTTTTTATCCAATACCTTGCCTAAACCAGCCGGAGTGCCAAAAATATCCAGAATAACTACCCCGGAGTCATTATTCATAGCCTGGATTACCTTTTCATAATTATTTAGCAGTGCCCCTACCGTATCCTTATCTTTGCTTTTTTCATTGATCTCCCAAAGGTTATACTGCATCCGGTATATACCGGTAAAACCCATGTCCTTTCTCCATATATCCAGGACTTCCTGGGCTGCCAGGCCTTGCGGCCAAAAGGAATCTGAATGAGAACCTCTTCCGCTTAAGTCTAAGCTGGGTTTGAATATTTTTGGCAAAGGGATAGTGGCGGCTGCCGCGTCTATACTGAATTCCAGATCATCGGTGATGTTCTCTTGGGCAAAACAGGGAAGTGTAAAACTCAAAACGAAAAAAGCAAAACCAAAACTTAAACCTAAAAAAGCTTTTCCCGGACGGATTTTAAACCATGAGACGGGATCCCGCATAAAAAATATTAGATTCCCAGCGGGAAAACTTCGAGTTTCAACTTTGCGCTTTGCGCTTTTAGCTTAATTATCATTTAATTTTCTCTGTATCCTGGTGATCGAATTGGCTTTGCCGGTTTTTTCATCGATATCTAAAACTACCCCGTGTAACTGAACATTACCTTCAGCTACCTCAAATCTCATCGGCAGACAGGTAATAAACCTGGTTAAAACATCTTCAACCCTTCTTCCGATGACTGAATCATACGGACCTACCATACCTACGTCAGTAATATAGGCAGTGCCCTTGGGTAAAACCCTTTCATCCGCGGTCTGAATGTGGGTATGGGTACCGACTACCGCCGAGACCCGGCCATCCAGATACCAGCCTAAAGCCACTTTTTCAGAAGTTGCCTCAGCATGTATATCCACAATTATTATTTTAGTATCTTTGAGCAGGGCCTCGATTGCCGACATAACGGTTTTAAAAGGGCATTCTAAAGGCTCCAGAAAAACCCGGCCCAATATATTGATCACGCCTATTTTAAAATCTCTTCCGGCTTTAAATAAACCGAACCCCGCTCCAGGCGCGCCCTCAGGATAATTCAATGGCCTTAAAATCCGCTGATTACCTGAAATAACTTCGTAGATCTCCTGCTTTTTCCAGATATGGTCTCCGGAAGTAAGCACATCGATCGACGATTCCAGTAATTCCTCGGCAACTTTGGCTGTAATACCTGAGCCTCCGGCAGCATTTTCAGCATTGGCAATGACAAAATCCAGACTTAATTCTTCCCTTAGCCCCGGAAGTAATTTTCTTACCGCTTCCCTTCCTGGTTTACCGACTATATCGCCTATAAATAGTATCTTCATTGGGTTGTCCCGTTAAACACTTATATTATCGCGGGACAGTCCCCAAAAAGCGGGGACAGTCCCTACCTGCCGGCAGGCAGGCCTGACTGCCGCACTATTTTGCATATTCTATGGCTCTGGTCTCCCGGATAACAGTAACTTTGATTTGACCCGGATACTCCATTCCTTCTTCTATTTTTTTACGAATCTCCCTGGCTAAATTAACCGCTTCCGGATCATTTATCTTTTCCGGCTGGACTATTACCCTTATCTCTCTTCCAGCCTGGATAGCGTAGGATTTTTCTACACCCTTAAAAACATTGGCGATAGATTCTAGTTTATCCAACCGCTTAATATAGGTTTCTAAGGTTTCCCGCCTTACTCCTGGCCGGGCAGCGCTTATACCGTCAGCAGCCACCAACAACACGGCATATATGCTTTTTGGCTCGACTTCTTCATGGTGAGCCTCAATGGCGTGGATCACTTCCAAGGATTCATTATATTTTTTGGCCAGATCCCGGCCTAATAAGGCATGGGTTCCTTCGACCTGATGATCCACGGCTTTACCGATATCATGCAACATCCCGATTCTGCGGGCTAATTTAAAATCCAAGCCTAATTCTGTAGCCATAACCCCTAAAACAAAAGCCACTTCTTTGGAATGCTGTAAGGTATTCTGCCCATAACTGGTGCGAAAACGCAGACGGCCAAAAAGTTTTACAATTTCCGGATGCAAACCATCGATGCCAACATCAAATGCGGCTTTCTCCCCTTCTTCACGGATCTTTTTATCCATATCCAGTTTAGCCTTTTCTACTACTTCCTCGATCCTGCCAGGGTGAATCCTGCCATCACTGACTAATTTCTCCAACGCCAGCCTGGCAATCTCCCTGCGCACCGGGTCAAAACAGGATAAGGTTATGGCTTCAGGAGTATCATCAATTATAATATCTACCCCTGTTGCCATCTCCAGGGCCCGGATATTTCTCCCCTCCCTGCCGATAACCCTCCCTTTCATTTCGTCGTTCGGCAGATTGATAACACTAACTGTTGACTCTACGGTATGCTCCACAGCGCATCTTTGTATGGCCAGACTTACCACTTCCCTGGCTTTATTTTCTGAAGTATTCTTCAATTCTTCTTCATAGCGCTTGATCAATACCGACTTTTCCGAACTTAATTCTTCATTCAGGCGGTTGAGTAAAATCTGTTTGGCCTCCTCAACAGACAATGAGGACATCTTCAGTAGTCTCTCTTTTTCTTCGGCAATTAATGCATGCAACTGGTTATCCTTGAGCTTAATCGCTTCTTCTTGCTTCTTCATATTATCCTGCCTAGCCCCAATCTCCTTTTCCTTTCCTTCCAAAAGATTAAGCCGGCGGTCAATATTTTCTTCTTTCTGGGCAAGCCTTTTTTCTAAATTAAATATCTCCTGCCTGCGTTCTTTGGTCTCCTGCTCAAAATCCTGCCGCGTCCGGTATAAGAGATCTTTGGCCTCAAGTTCAGCCCTGCGCTGCCTGTCTACAGACTCTTTCTTAGCTTCATCAATAATATACTTAGCCTTGGCCTCTGCGTCCTGGATCTTTTTTTCGGCTAGGTATCTTCTAAAAAGATAGCCTGCGGAAGAAAAAACCGCAGCGCTAATAACAAAGATAATAATGGTTATCAGCATCTATATCTACCCCCCTTTTTGTTCGTTGGAAAATTAGGCGAAGATTACTTTGTTGACGGGTACATCTTGGGATGAGGCGGGAAGAGTTGGTAAGACCTGAAAGCCAAATGCCAGGCCGATAGAGACAGTTTTATCCGGTAATTTTCTTAAGAAACGGTCATAGTAGCCCTTGCCGCGGCCCAGGCGTAATCCGTCTTTAGTAAAAGCAATGCCCGGGACCACCACAAGGTCTAAATCTTTTAAGTTAACCAGTTTTTTATCCACTGGCTCAGATATCCCATAAGGGCCCTTTATCATCTTGGCATTATCCTCCAACAAACAAACCCTTATTATTTTATCTTTCTCGCAAACAGGCACTACGACCTTTCTACCCAACTGTCTCGTTTCCTGAATCATCTCTTTTGTGCTAACCTCACCCTTAAATGAAACGTAAAACATCACTATCTTCGCTTTTTTAAAGAACCGTGTTTTAAAAAGTTTATTTTTAATCTGCCTACTCTTTTGTTTACGGTCTTCCTCCTTCTGTGCTTTCAGTTTTAGTTGAATTTTACTACGTATTTCTTCCTTTGTCAACCCACCAGCTTTAGGCATTTATTTAGCCGCTCCCACCTGGCGCGGCCTGCCGCTTTTCTTAAAATCTTTGGGGGGTTGGATAACGCGTAACGCGCCTAATTTGTTTCTCTTTTCCATTTCCCGGTAGATTAAAACCCAGGCACAGTCTTTATCCTGGTCTAATTCGCACTTACCATTATTCACTCCGCCACAAGGGCCGTTTAAAAGGCCTTTGGCACAGAGCGTAACCGGGCAGATACCCATAGTTATATTCAAAACACAATCTCCGCAGAGCGAACATTTCTCGTAAAAATTACCATACTTGTCCATGGTCGCGCCGAACAAAGAATTGCACCCGCAGAGAACCATTAAGCCGCTCTTGTCATTATCCTTTACTGACTGTGCCCCTAATCCGCAGGCAAAAACTAAAATCACATCAGCCAGGCCTAAGGCAAGGTTATTTTTTCTCATCTCCTGGTTTACCTGGACAGCTACACAAGGAGCTGCCGGCACACACATTCCCACTACAGCTTTTCCCTCTTTTTCCAGCAATTCTTTGATCTTGACCAGTTCATCCTTGCCGCCGGTCTTACAGGTAGTGGCGCATTCGCCGCAGCCAACTAAAAAAATCTTCTGGAATCCTTTTAAATTGTCTACGATCTCTTGGACTGGTTTTTGTTCTGTTATTATCATCTCTGGTTAACAGTTGCTGACAAAATCCTTAATAAGGTTGCGCTCTCCGATACCTATTTCCGTAAAAAGAATGCCTAAGCGGAACCCGTCTTTACCCATGACCTTGCTGTACCTGACCTTTCCTTTGACCACTATCGAGACGGGCTGATTTAGATTAGTAATCTTGTTCTGGACAGGCAGGACAAATTTTAAGTCTAGAAGGGAAGCGACCGGAATATCGTACTCAGTTAAAACCGCCATTCCTGCCTCGCTTAAATCTAACATAAGCGCGTATATTTCCTTATCCTGGGAAATTTTAATTTTTTCTAAGGAATCCCCGCTTTTATAAACAGTCATAAAATTAACCTTAATGCGTTTATATTTACGGCGATCCGGGCCCGAATATTCACCAGGCATAAAATTCTCCTTTTTTACAAATAACCTTATTGGTATTTTACCTTAATAGCTCTGAGCGGTCAAGCTGTTTGTAAAAAAATGGGGTCAGAATTATTTTTTTAAGTGCGAAGGCTAAAGAAAAATAATTCTGACCCCATTCCCCCAATAACACCCGGGGCTATTTTCTATTGCTTATACCTTGTCTAACGGATCTTTATTACCGACACTGGTTTCTCGCTTACTGAAACTTCAACCGTGGCTATAGAAGAGCTACAGTCTGTGCCGGAGTTATCATCAATCTTTAAGACAACCTTATATTTTCCTCTCTTTTTATAGTTATGGGTT
>JBDRLN010000071.1:0-10296 GCA_043812955.1 Candidatus Omnitrophota bacterium
TTTCTTGATATCGGAAGGCGCCAGGCTTATAGTGATTCTCTCCGCCGGCCACTGGAAGCCAGAGTTTTTAATTGCGGTTTTAACCCGTTCTTTACTTTCTTTTATGGCTGTGTCAGCTAGGCCAACCAGGCTGATCGCCGGAAGACCCCGTGAGACATCAACTTCTATTTCTATCGGACAAGCCTCTATTCCAACTAAACAGAAACTTAAAACTTTAGCTAACATCTTGCACCTCCTTGAGCACCAGTATGCGCTGTAGGGCGCCTGTCTGACGTCTGCCTGCCGGAAGGCAGGGCAGCTAGCGAGATCCCGCGCGAAGTAAATTGATTCTAACGGTATTTACGAAGCGGGATAAGGGCATAATCATGCCTCCACTTATAATAGACGCGGCAAAGCCTAAAATCTAACAAAGATTTTAATTTGGGCAAAAAAACTTGCTTTTTGCCTCTCGTAGTATATAATTTAAAAGATAAGGAGGAATAAAATGGCCAGGCCCAGGGGTATCTTAACAATTATTTTAGCTACTATAATATTGGCCGGGGGGTTGAACTATGCTTGGCAGTTTACAACCAAAATTAATAAGTTAAAAAATAATATAAGTTTCCTTAATAATGAAAAACAGGTGGCTGTAAATGATTTAGGCAAAGAAAAGAAGCTTTATAATACCCTAAACGACGAGTATCAAAAAGTCCAGAATAAGTTAAAGATTGCCGAAGACAAATTAGTTAAAATTGATACTGATTTCCAGGATGCCCAAAGGACAATTGAGGAGTTAAATTTCCGGATTTCTATCTTAAGGGTAGAGGGCGAAACTTTGCGTAAAGAAAACGAAGATATTAAATTTGATTTAAATGAAGTTACTCAAGAAAAAAATACCCTGCAGGATAAAATGAGTTCGATTAGCGAGTTAAAAAAAGCGGTTAAGGAATTAAAGAAGCAGCGCAGACAGGAAATGCGTGAAGTAGCCCGATGGATCGCTCCCAGGTTTAATCCTTCAAAGCCTATGGCCAAAGAAATAAAAGCCCATGCAGAGGAAACCAAGGTAAAAGAGGTATTGGAGGGGAATATGGGTTTTTTGATTAAAGACAAAAAACCTACATATAAGGCTAAGGTTAAAATAGAGGTGGAGCCTTTTAATAGATGACCGCGAGAACGATTATTTTACAGATATTTAGTAATAAGATTTTTATCGCTACCCTTGCCAGCTGGATAATTGCCCAGGCGATTAAAGTGCTTATTGGGGTGATCCGCCAGAGGAGATTTGATTTCCGCTGGTTCCTAGGTACCGGAGGTATGCCTTCTAGCCATGCTGCCGGAGCTTCTTGTTTAGCTTTTTCCAGCGGTCTGGAATACGGATTTGATGGTATTTATTTTGCCCTGGCGGCATCTTTTGCTATTGTAGTGATGTTTGACGCCCAGGGAGTAAGGCGGGCAACCGGCAGGCAGGCGAGGATATTAAATAAAATAATGGAGGATATATACTGGCAGGGAAAGATTGAAGAAGGCCGTTTACGCGAATTGGTCGGGCATACTCCCATTGAGGTGATTGGCGGTTTTTTATTAGGCGCGTTAGTCGCTTTTATAGCCAGGTAAATTTAGGAGGATTTGTGAAAAAGATATTGTTGATTATTATTCCGTTGATTATTATTTTGGCCATCCTAATATTTATGAATACCCCAAAACCCCCCGTCTTCCAGCTAAAAAAGAACGAAAATGCTATAATTAGTTCCTCCTCGGGTTTTTTTGCCCGTGTAAAAGACGCTCAAACCAAAGGAAGCCTTCAGGATGCCAGGCAGGCATATCAGAAATTAATCTCCGATTTACCAAATTCCAAAGATGTATTGGATTGGCAGAAAAAAGTTGAAGAGTTAAATATTAAATTATTGTTTTCGCCTGTGATTACTCCGAAAAGCATTTCTTATGAGATCAAGGCCGGCGATAATTTAACCAGGATCGCCAAGGAGCATAATACCACCGTAGAGTTGCTTAAAAAAAGCAATGGTTTAAGCGACGATAGAATTATTCCCGGCCGGAAAATTAAGGTTTGGACGGCTCCTTTTAGCATAGTAGTAGATAAATCCCAGAATACGCTTATATTGAAAACCGGTGAGGAGATTTTTAAGACTTATATAGTATCTACGGGAGCAAATAATTCTACGCCTATAGGAAATTTTAAAATAGTTAATAAGCTTCCTAACCCTACCTGGTATAAGGCCGGGACAGTAGTCCTGTCAGGCAGTCCAGAAAATGTTTTAGGTTCGCGTTGGTTAGGCTTTAATTTAGCCGGCTATGGGATCCATGGCACTGTAGAACCTCAGAGCTTAGGTAAGCAGGTAACTCAAGGTTGTGTCCGGCTGGCTAATCCTGAAGTCGAAGAATTGTATATCATTGTCCCGGTAGGGATTGAAGTTACCATCGTTGACTAATATATTAATTGTGTACTTGTCCGCCGTAGGCGCTTGCCTGCCGGCAGGCAGGGATCCGCCATGTTCTTTGGCGGAAACTACAAACTGACATGAACGGATTAGATTTTGAAAAGCCCATAATCGAGCTGGAAAAGAAGATCAAAGAACTTAAAGGCTTTATTTCTGATAAAAAGATTGATCTTTCTTCTGAGGTAAAACGCCTTGAAGATAAACTGGGGCATTTAAGAAAAGATATTTATACTAACTTGACTCCCTGGCAAAAGGTCCAGATTGCCCGTCACCCCCAAAGGCCATACACTTCCGATTATATCGGTATGTGCATGTCCGGTTTTATTGAAATTCACGGCGACCGCAGTTTCTCCGACGACAAGGCTATTATCGGCGGATTTGCCAATATAGACAAACAAAAAATTATGGTTATCGGCCATCAAAAGGGGCGGGATACCAAGGAGAATATTAAGCGTAGTTTTGGCTGCGCCCATCCTGAAGGATACCGCAAGGCCCTTAGATTGATGCAGATAGCTGAGAAATTTAAATTACCTATCGTAATTTTTATTGATACCCCCGGTGCCTATCCCGGAATAGGGGCGGAAGAACGGGGCCAGGCCCAGGCCATCGCCTTAAATTTAAGGGAGATGATTGGTATAGCTACGCCTATTGTGGCCACAGTTATCGGCGAAGGCGGATCAGGAGGGGCATTAGGAATTGGTATTGCCGATAGAGTTTGTGTCTTGGAGAATGCCTATTATTCGGTTATTTCTCCTGAGGGTTGTGCGGCGATATTATGGAAAGATAGCTCCCGGGCCCCAGATGCCGCTTCGGTCTTAAAACTGACAGCTGAAGATTTATTAAAAATGGGCATTATTGATAAAATTATCCCTGAGCCTTTGGGCGGCGCTCACCATAATCCTCAAAAAATGGTGCAAACAATCAAAGAAAGTATAGTTCAAAACTTAAAGGAACTGGGTAAATTAAATAAGGATGAACTCTTAAAGTTAAGGTATAAAAAATTCAGGGGGATGGGGATTACCGGATGATCGAAAGCGAGTTGATATTGCTGGGGCTCTTAAAGGAGAGCCCTAAGCACGGGTATGAGATTAAAAAGAGAATCAAAGAAATCCTTTCGGTATTCACTGGCATGGATTTAAAATCCATATATTACCCCTTAAGGATATTAGAGAAAAAAGGCCTGATCCTTAAGCGCAGCGGTAGGCAGGGGAGGCGCCCAACCCGCTTTGTCTATGAGCTCACTTCTAAGGGCGAAAATCACTTCCAGGTTTTATTGTCTAAAAGTTTCCTGGATTTTAAACGGCCACAGTTCAGTCTGGACTTAAGCCTCTTATTCCTGAATTATATTAAACCTGCGATTGTCCGCCGTCGCCTGAAAGCCAGGATATTTGTTTTAAACTCTCTCTCCCGGGACTTGGCCCAGACTATTAAATCTTTAGAAAAAAAAGTTACCCCCTATCCTGTCTCTATTCTTAGGCATAACCTCGAATTAGTTGAAGCCGAAGTGTCCTTCCTTAAGAACCTGATTAGAACCATTTAACTTTCCCGGAAATTGCTTGACAGTAATCAGTCAATGTGCTATATATTTAATATGATTAATATTTAATATGATTGATAATAAATGGAGTTTAAAATGGGCGAGATGGCCATTTCCGAATTTGCCGATAACCTGAATAAAATTCTTCCGGTAATCATGAAAGAATTTTCTAAGCGTTTGGGAAGCAAATTCAATACTAGCGGGATTACCCTCCCCCAATTCCTGATTCTGCAGTTTTTGCATCAGGAGAGGATTTTGAGAATGACCGATTTAGCCCGCTTTATGCAAGTTACTACCGCGGCCATGACGGGAACAGTAGATAGGCTGCTTAAATCCGGGTATATAGCGCGCGAGTATGATTCTGAAGACCGGCGGATAATCAAAGTTAAATTAACTTCTAAGGGTATGGAATTGTTCAAAAAAGTGAACCAGCAAAGGCGGCAGATGATAATTGATGTATTCGGACAAATATCCCGACAGGACCGCGGTAACTACCTGAGGATACTTACCCAGATAAAGGATATCCTGAACAAAAAATCTGAAGATTAAAATGAAGAAAACCGTTTATATATTAACCATATTTATTATGATCAGTTTTTCTTTATCCTGGGCGCAAGAGGTTTCTTTGACTTTGGATGAGGCGGCAGCCCTGGCTTTAAGGGATAACCGGGATATATTGTTAAAGGCCGAAGAGGCCCAAAAAGCCAAGTCTAAGATCGCCGAGGCTAAGGCCGCGCTGTTTCCTAGTTTAACTTTTACCGGGAGCTGGACCAATACTATGGGTTATTATAATAAGGATTTGGCCCAAGCCAGCACCCAGACTACTTTAAAGCAATACCTATATACAGGAAGAAAGACTTTTAATTCCATACAATATAATGAATACTTGGCTGCTATTGCCGCGGCTATCCTGGACAAGACTAAACAGGAGATTATTCAAAGCGTTAAAAAAGCGTTTTATACCCTGCTTTTGGCTCAACATTACGCGGATTTAAACCGAGGTATTTTAGCCAATACTAAAGAACATCTGGATTATCTGCAGGCGCGTTTTCAGAGCGGGCAGGCATCCGAATCCGAAATATTCAATATTAAGTCTTCACTTTCCAGCATTGAGCAGGCACATGGAGTATCTTTGAGTCAGGTCGAGTCCGCTCAGGAGTTATTAAATAACCTGTTATATTTAGATAAAGAAGTAAGGGTTAAGCCGACAGGAGATTTTGATTATGAGCCCAAAGATATGGCTTATGATGAGGCTTTTTTAAAAGCTATGCGTCAAAGGCCGGAAATACGCCAATATGAATTGCAGGAAAAATCAGCTCAAAAGTTAATTGAGATAGCTAAGGCTGATAACCGGCCGAGTATTTACGCCTCCTGGGATTATTACAGCCGCTCCCATTCCATAAGTTCAACCGCAAATACCAGAAATTGGAATGATCATAATATTATCGGAGTGACTTTTTCCTGGCCGATCTTTGATGGGTGGGCTGCTAAGGCTAAAGTAGAGCAGGCCGTAGTAGATCTAAAAGAGGCTAAATTAACCCGGGAAAAAACTATTCAGGATATAGCTTTGGAACTTAAAAACGCCTACCTTTCTTTACAAAACGCTATTAACAAGATAAAAGCAATCGAGCAGGATATCCAGGTATATAAAAATAATCTGTCGGAGATAAGGCAGAAACATCAGGGCGGGATTGCCAGCTCTTTGGATCTGCAGGACGCCGGATTAAAATATAATATATCGCTTTTCAATAAAACCCAGGCTGGTTTTGATTATTCGATAGCCCGGGTTAATTTTGACAAAGCCACAGGAGGTTGATAATGTTCTCTAAATTTAGTTTATTAATTTTGTTTCCGGCGTTATTATTTTTCTTGGCATTGTCCGGCTGCGCTAAAAAAGAGGAAATAAAAGTTAATCCTGTCCTGCCCATACCGGTAAAGGTGATTAAAGTTGAGCTTAAGGATCTGAATAAGGTTCTGGAGTACGTGGGGGATATCAAGGCTCAGGATGAGGTGATGATTTATCCGAAAGTAACCGGTAAGATTATAGAGAAGTTAAAAGATGAAGGAGTTGTGGTTAATAAGGCAGAGGCGATCGTCTATATTGACCGGGATGAGGTTGGGCTTAAATTTAATAAAGCTCCGGTTGAGAGCCCTATAGCCGGAGTTGTGGGCAGAGTCTATGTAGATATCGGCTCAAATGTATCGCCGCAGACCCCGGTAGCCTTAGTGGTGAATATGGATAAGGTAAAAATCAGCCTGGATATTCCGGAGAAATACATTCCCAGTGTTTACCTGGGCCAGGATGCCTTGATAAACGTGGATTCCTATCCGGAAAAAGTATTCAAAGGCCAAGTCAGTCAGATAAGCCCGGTGGTTAATTTAGAAAACCGGGCTGCCCCGATTGAGATAACTATTGATAACCAGGAGCATTATTTAAGATCAGGGATGTTCGCTAAAGTATCTATTATAATCGAGGAGCATAAAAAAGTCCCGGTTATCATGAAGGAGGCGGTTATCGGCAAGGAACCGGATACCTATATTTACGTAATTGAGGATAATAAGGCGGTATTCAAAAAGGTCAGCCTGGGTATACGCAAGGACCCCTTTTACGAGGTAACCGAGGGTTTAAAAGAAGGAGAATTGATAGTTATAGTCGGCCAGCAGAGGCTTTATGAGAACGCCGCGGTAATTATAGATAAGAATAATGGTTTAAATCCGGGAGCAAAACAATGAGTTTACCAGAATTCGGGGTTAAAAAACCGGTAACCAACCTGATGATTTTTTCGGCTATCATTGTTTTAGCCGGATACAGTATTATGCGTATTGGTATGGATTCCATGCCCAAGATCGAGCCTCCGGTTATCTCGGTTATTTCGGTTTATCCCGGAGCCAGCCCCGAAGACGTAGAGGCCAAGGTTAGTGAGCCCCTGGAAAACCAATTAGCTACCACGCCAGGCATTGAAAAAATAACTTCCCGTTCAGGAGAAGGAATATCCTCGATCTCCCTAAAATTTAAATGGGGAACAAATTTAGACGCGGCTACAAATGATGTGCGCGACCGCCTGGAGCTGGCGAAAAGGGTATTGCCGGATATACCGGATGAAATGGATAATCCGTATATTTATAAATTTAATACGGCAAATACTCCGATAATCTTTATGGGTATTACTGCCCAACAGTCTTATTTAGGGCTGTATGATTTGATCGACAAAAGAGTCGGCGATGCCCTGAGGCAAATACCTGGAGTAGGCACTGTTCAGCTGATCGGCGGTTTAGAGCGCCAGATCAATATATTGATCGACCGACAGCGCCTAGAGGGTTATGGTTTTTCCATAACGGACATTCAGAATGTTCTAAAACAGGAGAATATCGCCCAGCCCTTAGGAAAACTTAAAAGCGGGCTCACGGATTACGTTATGCGCCTGCCGGGAGAGTTTGCTTCTCCCGAAGAGATCAAGCTGGTGATCCTGGGTAAGCGTAATGGCAATACGGTATATCTTAAGGATGTAGCCCGGATCGAAGATAGTTTTAAAGAGATTACCCTTAACGTAAGAATAAACAGCAATAGGGGCGTGCTGCTGATGGTTCAAAAGCAGACCGATACAAATACCGTAGAGGTGGCCCGGGCGATCAAGAAGAAGATTGCGGAAATAAGCCCGTCCCTTCCTTCCGATGTTAAAATGTATACTATTTTTGATACCTCTCAGGATATTATTAATTCTCTTAATTCCCTTAAATCTTCAGTATGGCTGGGCATAGCCCTGGTAGTTTTAGTGGTCTGGTTCTTTTTAAGGCAATTCCTGCCCAGCTTGATTATTGCTCTGACTATACCTTTTTCGCTTTTGATCTCCTTCATTTATCTTTTTTTAAACGGCCGGACCGTAAATATTATCAGCCTTTCCTCTTTAGCTATAGCCAGTGGTATGGTAGTTGATAATGCCATAGTCATAGTTGATAATATCTACCGTAAATTAGAAAGGGGAAACCGGCCGCAGGAGGCGGCTATTTTCGGAGCCCAGGAGATGTTTTTATCCATCGGAGCCTCTACTTTTACTACGATCGTGGTATTTTTACCGATGCTATTCTTACCCGGAGTGATCGGGATCATGTTCGGAGAAATGGCGGTGATTATCACAGTTACCCTTTTAGGTTCGCTTTTTACCTCCGGCACTTTCAGCCCGATGCTTTGCTCTAAATGGATGAATATAAACCGGGGCACCAAGAAAAAGTCAGCTTGGTTTGCTAAATTCTATGACCTTTCTGAAAGGATGTTTAGGTCCTGGGAGGAGTTTTATTCCCGCTGCCTGGGCTGGTGTTTACGCCACAAGAAAATAGTAATTGTGGGGTTTACATTCGTTTTCATCATTACTATGTTTTTGATCCGGTTTGTGGGGAATGAATTTATCCCTGAGGAAGATACCGGAGATTTGCGTTTAACTATTCATTTGCCACTTGGTACAAGGCTTGAAGAAACCAATAAAGTGGCCCAAAGGATCGAAGGTATTTTAAAAAGCGATGTGCCGGAGGCGAGGTTTTATTTTTCTCGTACCGGTGAAGCCGGCTCAAGCGGCAGGATGTACAGGCAGTCCTCTGGCGCCCATATTGTTACCGGAGGGGTAAAGCTGGTTTCTAAGACTAAAAGGAAACGTTCGGATAAAGAGATCGGTCAGGCTTTAAGGAATAGGATAAAACAGATACCTGGGGTTTCCAAGATTGATATTTCAATCGGTAATCCTATAGGTAGAATGATTACCGGAGCCGGCGGCAAGGCAATTCAGGTAGAGATAATCGGTAATTCTTTTGATGAGACTTATACGGCGGCCGGGAAGATAAAAAATATAATGGAAAAAATACCCGGGACAGTTGACGTGGCAATATCCCGGGAATTTCACCGCCCGGAATTAAAAATCGAAGTGGACCGGGAGAAAGCAGCCAGTTTAGGTTTAAGCATGAATAATATCGCCAACAGCCTTAAGACTTATATTCAGGGTTCGACCGCCACTAAATACCGGGAAAAAGGCGATACTTATGATATTTATGTCCAGGCAGAAGAAGAATCGCGCAAGAATATAGACGATATTGAGAATATGGTTATTGTTTCTGCATCTACCCAAAAGCAGATCAAGTTGTTGAACATAGCCAGGATCATTGAATCTTATGGGCCTTTAGAGATCGAACGCCAGAATCGCGAGAGGGTGGTTAGGGTTGAGTGTAATACTTACCAGCGCTCATCGGGTAAAGTTATTGAAGATATAAAAAAGGAATTACAGAAAACAACTTTTTCTTCCGAGTTGATGATAAATTTCGGAGGCGAGGCAGAAGAACAGAAGAAATCTTTCCTGGACTTGGCCCTTTTATTGGGGCTGGGGATAATCTTGGTTTATATGATCATGGCCGCTCAGTTTGAATCCCTGCTCGATCCTTTTATCATCATGTTCTCTATACCTTTTACTTTTATCGGGGTTATCCTGGCTTTTATTTTAACCGGGACAACTTTAAATATTGTCAGCTACCTGGGAATAATCATGTTGATGGGCATAGTAGTAAATAACGCCATTGTCTTGATCAGTTATATTATAATCCTCAGGGCCAGGGGCCAGTCTATGTATGATGCGGTTACTAATGCCGGAAGGGACAGGCTTAGGCCGGTATTAATGACTACCATTACCACCTTGGTCGGGCTACTGCCATTAGCCATATCCAAAGGCGAAGGCGCTGAATCTTGGAACCCTTTGGGCATTACCATGTTTGGAGGCTTATCAGTTTCTACCTTTATTACCTTGCTTTTTGTTCCTACGCTCTACGCGGTATTCCATCGCAAATCCGCTAAAACAGCCGGCCTTATTGGATCAGTCGCTGTCCCGCCCGCTACGGGAGGAGGCAAGAAGAATGCTTAAGATGGCAATGATCGTTTATAATGAAGCCGTAAATGATGAAGTTATGGATATTCTTGGCCGCTGCGGGTTAAAAAATCATACTAAAATTACCGGCGTGTTCGGCCAAGGCCTTACCTCCGGAGTCCATATGGGCGATGATATCTGGCCGGGCAGGAACAATATTTTATATGTGGCTTGCGAAGATAAGCAGGCTCAACAACTCCTCTCCTGTATTAATGAGATAAGAAAAGAATTGGGCCGGGAAGGGATCAAAGCTTTTCTTTTTCCACTCGAAGAACTTACCTAGATTAGGGATCGGTCAACACATTCTTACCCCCTTGAGACAAAAAAGTAAGATAGGAGTTAAGCAGCAAATCTAGGTCAACAGCTGCTGTCATCAATAGCCTTTTATCCAGGTCAGGCTTTTTCTCTCTGGCTAATTGCCAAG
>JBDRLN010000072.1:0-55128 GCA_043812955.1 Candidatus Omnitrophota bacterium
AAAATAGTTTTGGATAAAACTATCCGCGAGGTAGTTAATTTACTAGGCATAGGTTTCCCGCTCAACGCAGAATATCTCAAGCGGGATCTCGCCACTAAGAATTGAAGAGGTGGCTTGTCAAATCCTATCGTCCCGATAGATTATAGCCTGTGGTTCCCCGGCATTAGCCTAGCGGCTAAGCCGGGATCTCGACTGTACAAAAGTGGGTGTCGAGTCAAATCCACTCGCCCCGATTAAAATCTTAAAGGGGACGTTTCTATTTTTTTCCCGAAACGTCTTGTTTGAAAAATAGAAACGTCCCCGTTTTGAAAGAATTTGCGCCTGTAGCTCAGGTGGATAGAGCATCTGCCTTCTAAGCCGAGGGTCGCGTGTTCGAATCACGCCAGGCGCGTTAAATTTAAGAATCAGAAAGGAAAAGATGAGGCTGCAGGTAAAATTATTACTGACTATCCTGGTTATTTTGATTTTAGGCGTAACTATTTTGCATACCTTTGTAAATCTTAAGGGTAAACCTATAGTGATTAATAAACTTCAGGACCTGTTTGGCAGGGAGGTTAAGATCGGCAGCCTCAAGGCTTACCTGCCGTTCAATGTGATCATTAATAATATTGAAGTTAAGGATATATTTAAGATTGATAAGGTTAATGTCAAAAGCGGGGCCTTTGATATTTTCCGTAAAGATTTTACTTTCTCTGAACTTAGGTTCAAAGGGATGGTGATCGCTATAGAAAAGCCTTTGAAGAAGAAAAGCCAGGTTATGCCGCCGCTTTCTATTGAGCCGGTGATTACTAACCAGACAATTACGTCTAAAAAAACTGTGGTCCTTAATCCGGTTGCAGCTGTAAATGAAACGATTAATGCTACTCTATCCGTGACTTTGCCTTATAAAGATTTAAACACGTCTTCATCCCGAAATTTAACTCCTTTAGCGCCTGTTGATAAAAAAAGATTTGTCCCGATCTCACGCTTTTTTGTCAAGCGGATGACATTAGAGGATGGCGCGTTGCAATTTAGCGATAAAAGTATAGAAGGTAAAGAAGTTAACTTATTAATCGATAAACTTAATATTACTATTGAGAATCTGGAATTTCCTATCCGGCGTTCCAGTGTTATTAATTTTGAATTAAAAGGAGAGATACCCTGGAAGGCAGAAAAAGGCCAGGGTAATATCAATCTGGATGGTTGGATCAATATATTCAAGAAAGACCTGCAGGCTGTTTTAAAAATTGAGGGGCTGGATGGGATCGTGTTCTATCCATATTATTCAAATTGGGTGGATTTAGAGAAAGCCAGGATTGAAAAAGCCAAATTGAGTTTTAACAGCAATATCCAGAGTTTTAATAATGATCTGATTGCCCAGTGCCAGCTGGCCTTAAGCGACATTGTTTTTAAACCCCGCTTAGCTGAAGAAGAAGAATTAAAGGCGGAGAAAATTGCCCATGCGGTATTAAGCATATTTAAGGCGTCTAACCAGGGTAAGGTGTCGATAAATTTCACTGTTAAGACTAAGATGGATAGTCCCCAGTTTGACTTCAGTAATATCCGCATGGCCTTTGAAGAAAAATTGACCCAAGCCAGAAAAGGCGATAGTTTACAGCCGCAGAATATTATTATGGTTCCGACTCAGCTTCTCCAGGGCGTGTTTAAAGGTGCTACCGATTTGACCAGGGCAGTTATTAATGGTACTTTCGGGGTTGGCCAGGAACTCAAACAATCAGTTGAAGGCATGTTTAGGGAAGATACTTCTAAAATTGAAGTTTCCGCAAATAACAGCACCGCTAATACCACAGGACTTAAATAGTAATCATTGGATAACCGTAATCATACCCCTTCAAAACCGGATGATCTATTAGCTTTTCCTCATATCCTTAAGTTAGAGGCCTCTGCCGGATCAGGCAAGACTTATGCTTTAGCCCGCCGTTACCTCGAGCTGGTTATCAACCCGTCGCTTAATCTTAAAGATATCCCTCTGAATAATATCCTGGCGATTACATTTACCAATAAGGCAGCCTTGGAGATGAAGGAGCGCATCTTAGAGTTTTTAAAAAAAACAGCGCTGGATAATTTTTCAGACGAACGCTCCCGCCAGAAGGCATTTTTAGTGATGGATTATCTGATCCGGAATTACAATTACTTTCAAGTTCAGACCATCGATAGTTTTATTAATGCGATACTCTCAGGCTGCGCCTTTAAATTAGGATTATCGGCAAGTTTTAAAGTCCGCACTGACTCTAAGGGTTATTTATCTTATAGCTTAGACGAGCTGATTGAGCGTTCAGCCTCGTGTAAGGAAGTAAGGCAGATCTTTCATAATTTTCTTAGGCAGTATCTTTATATCGATAACCGCCTGGGGTGGTTTCCTAAAAAAGATATCCTGTTAATCATCCAGGGGCTTTTTTCCCAGAGTAATAAATACGGTTTAAATTTATCCTCCAGCCAGATTAAACCTGAGGACCTAATCGTTAAGAAAAAATATATCCTAAAATTACTAAAGGAACTTGAAATCAATTTGCCTTTAGAAACAAACGCTAATTTTTCGAATAGCCTAAGGTCGTTTTTAGATGATTACCGGGAGAGTTTTGACCTGGACCATCTATCGTCATTCTTTTCCCGTCCGGGTTTTCCGCTAAAAAAAAATATTGCCGTCCCGGATGAGATTGTTTTGCTCTGGAAAAGCATAATTACTAATATTGGACAACTCTGCGAAATGGAATCGCTGTGTGTTTTTAATTCCTATATCGAAATTTTCAACCTCACCCTGGATGATCTTAAAGCTATCTCGAGCCGAGAAGATATCCTATTCCTGGAATCGATGAATAAAGAGGCAAATTTTTTATTTAGCGAAAAGGCCCTAAGTCCGCCGGAACTCTATTACCGCCTGGCTATGCGCCTGCGGCATTTTCTGCTGGATGAGTTTCAAGACACCTCTATACTCCAGTGGAAAAATTTGTATCCGATGATCGAAGAAGCGCTTTCTACCGGAGGCTCGCTTTTTTATGTCGGAGATAAAAAGCAGGCAATTTATCGTTTCCGCGGCGGCCAGGCATCCTTGGTTGATTCGGTTAAAGAAGAGTTTAGGCAATTTAAGATCTTTGAAACCTCTCTGACTAAGAATTATCGCAGCCAAAAAGAGATAGTTGAATTTAACAATAATATTTTCTCCGAGGATAACCTGGGTAAATTCCTATTACAGAGGGAAGAAGCCAGTAAAAGCTCGGTTAAATTTAGTCCGCAGGATAAGCTGGATATTATTGCGGTATTTCGCGGGTCTCATCAGGAATATACCCTTGATAAATCCGGCGGCTATATCAAGGTTGATTATATAGCAGCCGAGAATAAAATCGCCCGGGAAACAGAAATTAGGGAAAAAATATCCGGCCTGCTTCAAGGATTAATCAGAAAATTCGATTATCAGGATATTGCTATATTGGCCCGGGAGAATGTTGAGGTTAAGCTTTTATCGGAATGGGTTCTGTCTTTAGGTATACCGGTTGAATCTGAAAAGACCTTGAATGTCCGGGAAAACCGCTATATTAAGGAACTGGTTTCTTTTCTGAAATTTTTAAATTCTCCCATCGATGATCTTTCTTTTGCCTCGTTTATCCTGGGAGATATTTTTGCCTCAGCTAGTAATATTCCGGCTGAAAAAATCCAGGAATTTTTTTTCAAGGTAAGACAGAAAAAGTGTCCCGAGAGGGGTTATCTCTACCGGGACTTCCGCCGGGAATTCCTGAGAACCTGGGAAGATTTGATTGAGGTTTTTTTTAAGAATGTCGGCTTTGTGCCGCTCTATGAATTAACCACCAGCATAATCGATAAATTCAAGATCCTGGAATGTTTTCCTGAATACCAGGGATTTTTTATGCATCTGTTGGAATTGATAAAGAAACAAGAGGATGAAGAGTTCGGGATCAGCGGTTTTCTGGAACATTTTGAGGATCTCCCGGAGGAGGACTTATATGTAAATATCTCAGGTACAGGTTCAGTAAAGATCCTGACTATTCATAAAGCCAAGGGGTTGGAATTCGCGGCAGTTGTTATTCCGTTTTTGGAGATTAATGTCCAGGTTGATAATGATATAGCCTATCCGGATGAGGGATCACTTTCGCTGATCCGCCTTAAAAAGCGCTATGCCTCTTTTTCTCCGGGCCTGGAAAAGGCCTACCGGCAGGAATATAAAAAGGCGCTTACTGATGAATTGAGCAATATTTATGTGGCCCTGACCAGGGCCATCGAGGAATTATATATTTTTGTCCCTAAAAAATCCCACCGGGGGGCTAATCCAGCTGTACTGCTTTTAGCTGATGTTGGCCTAGAGACTGGCGAGAAGACCAGAGATAACCCGCGGAAAAAACTAAAGCCTTTAGCTTTACATCCAATCCTGCCTATCCCTATATCCGGATATAAAGATTGGATCAGTTTATTAAAAGATGAATTTGCCGGCCTGGAATTGCTACAGGCAAGAGATAAGGCCCGAAAAGGAGAGATCCTGCATTATATCCTTTCTTTTGTGGGAAATCTTTCAGGAGAAAATAAAGAAACAGTAATAACCGCGGCAGTAGAAAAGGCCAGGTTTAAATTTCCCTTTTTATCTGATCTTGAGTCTTATAAGGAGCCAGTGCGCCGGCTATTAGAGGAAAAAAAATTTGAGAGATTTTTTAATTCTCCGGAATCACTCATTTTGCCGGAGAAAGAAATTGTGGATCGCCTGGGCAATACCAAGCGGGTCGACCGCTTGTTAATCTCTAAAAACCAGGCGGTTATAATTGATTATAAGAGCGCAAGCGAAGAAGACGCGGTTGATGATCATCAGTCTCAGGTTAAAGAATATATGAAAATAATCGGTGATATTTACCCAAAATTAAAAGTTACCGGTTATCTGATTTACCTGGATGAGTTGAGATTAGAGGAAGTAGTATTATAAAGTTTAAAGGTAAAGATTCAAAATCTAAAGAAGGACTTAGGCTTAGATAATAATTATGGAAAAGGTTATAACTTACAATCTGAGTGATAACTTTATAGGTAATCTGGCAGGCTTTATTGAAGAGAACTATATCGCCAGGTCTAAGGATCTAAGCAGGCTGGCTATTGTTTTCGGCGGAAAAAGGCCGGCCCTTTTTCTTAAAAAAGAACTCTCTCTTAGAGTGAAAAAAGGGTTTTTTCCGCCGGCTTTTTTTTCTAGCGATGAATTTATTGAATATGCCTTAAATAAGAAAGCCCATTTTTCCAAGATCGGGGATTTAGACGCAAGTTTCCTTATCTATAAATTAGCTAAAGAGGCGTCTTCGGATATCTTAAAGTCCCGCCAAAGTTTTTCCCAGTTTCTTCCCTGGGCCAGAGAGATCCTTGCGTTTATTGAGCAGCTGGACTTAGAGGGCATAGAAGACCTAACCTTAAAGAATGTAGAACTGAAGGCAGAAATCGGTTATGACGTGCCCGAGGACATTAATGCCCTATTGAAGGATATTATTTCTTTAAGGCAGTCTTTTCATAAATATCTAAAGGAGAATAATATTTATTCCCGAGGGTTGATTTATTATTTGGCCAGCCAATTTATCCCTCAATTAGAATTTCCGGAGTACGATGAGATAATCTTTGCTAATTTCTTTTATCTGCATAAAACCGAGGCTCAGGTTTTAAAGGCAATTTATCAGAAAAATAAGGCTATTCTTTTTTTTCAGGGAAGCGCCCGGGATTACAGTGTATTGGAAGATTTAAGCCAAGAGCTGTCGATTAAGATTGAACCCGATATTGAAGAAGCGTTAAATTATGACCTCCAGGTCTTTGCCGGTTTTAATCAACACTCCCAGGTTGGTTTAGTCCGGGAGATTGTCAAGAAATTAAAGAATACGGATAAGACTGTGATTCTCCTGCCTCAAGTTGAAAGCATTATTCCTTTATTATCAGAAATCTCATCCACTGTGCAGGATTTTAATGTCTCGATTGGTTATCCGTTAAAAAGAAGTTCTCTCTACGCTCTTTTTAACTCTATCTTTAAAGCCCAGGAGACTAAAAAGCAGGATCGTTATTATGCCAAAGACTACCTTAGGGCCCTGTCGCATCCTTTGATCAAAAACTTAAAAATAGCGGCTAACAATCCTTCGGTCGTCAGGGTATTAGTGCATAAAATTGAAGAAGCGCTCAGCGGTATTGAAAAGACTGAACTGGCGGGGAGTTTGTTTATTTCGCTTTCGGATGTACAAGGTTGCAAGGACTTATTTGACCTGACTCTTTCAACAATGAAAAGTATGGATATCGAAGTTACCCGGGATGAGATTAAAGAGGCGTTAAAACAATTACATCTGCTATTATTCTCCAGCTGGGAATCTTTACATAATCTTAGCGATTTTGCCGAAAACTTAGATATCTTTCTAAAGGTTTTGGTCCGCAAGAGCTTCTTAGACAGTTATCCGTTAAACCTGAAAATGGCAGAAAGAGTCTGGGCTATTAGCGAAGAGTTCAGGAATGCCTCTTTCGGCAAAGAAGCCTTCTGTCCGGAAGATATCTTTAAGATATTTAATAATAAGCTGGAGAGTGAGATGATTTCTTTTTCCGGTTCTCCGCTCAAGGGCTTGCAGATCTTAGGGCTATTGGAGACCCGTTCGCTTAATTTTGAGAATGTGATTGTCCTGGATGCCAATGAATCTATTCTGCCGAAATTAAAGATCTATGAGCCTTTGATTCCTCGGGAGGTGATGATTAGTTTAGGGTTAAACCGCCTGGAAAAAGAAGAGGAGATCCAGCGCTACCAGTTTAAACGGCTTATCTCGTCAGCCAAAAAGGTTTACTTAGTCTATTGCCAGAGCAATAAGAATGAGAAGAGCCGGTTTATTGAAGAGCTTATCTGGGAGAGGCAAAAGAAGGAGAAAAAATTAGATGTTATTTCAATCCCTAAGGCCAGCTTTCAGGTTAAGGTTATTCCTAAGCGGATTGAGATAGAAAAAAACACTCCGGTTATTAAGTTATTAAAAGAGATGCGTTATTCTGCCTCTAGCCTGGATACTTATTTAAATTGCCCGCTGCAATTTTATTATCGTTATATTTTAGGCTTAGAGGAAAAAGAGGATTTGCTTCAGGGGCCTGAAGCCAAAGATGTAGGTAATTTTCTGCATGAATTACTGGAAGAGGCATTTAGTAAATTCATCAATAAAAAGCCGATATTAAACGATAAATTCAAAAAAGACTTTTTTCTCCTGTTTGAAGATAGGTTCCAGCGGGAATTTCAGAAGAAAATGAGATCGGATTCATTCCTGATCAAAGAGGTCTTAGAGTTTAGGCTAAAGCGCTTCCTGGAAAATGAGTCTAAGAGAGAAATAGCGCAGGTTTTATCTTTAGAAAAAACTCTGGAAGATAGATTTGTATTTTTAGGCCAGGAATTTAAATTTAAGGCCAGGATCGACCGGATCGATAAGCTTAGCGATAAAACGATCTTAATCATTGATTATAAAACCGGCTCTACTGATATTTTTCCGGATGAGGCAGGCCGGATCGAGGCTGAAGGTTTTAGCCGGAAGAATCTGCGGGATAGGCTTAAATCATTTCAGCTGCCAATTTACCTTTTTTTGGTTGAAAAATTATATCCCGGTAAGCGGGTCAATGCCTGTTTATATAATTTAAGGGAGTTTGGAGATAATTTTGGCCTGAGTATGTTGTTTAGGAAAGAAGAGGACTTTGCCAATAAAGATAAAATTATGGGTATTTATCAAAAGGCCGTGGAAGAGTTATTTAGGGATATTTTAAACCCGGCCGCGACTTTTAAAGCTGATGATTCTGATTTGCACCATTGCGAATATTGTCAGTTTTTCTACTTGTGTAGATAATTTTGCCTAGCCGAAAAAAACCTCCAATTAAATGTGCCCTGAGCCGATAAGACTCCGACTATAAAAAGCAGAGAATCGCTGGGTAAAAAAGGTGGGATTACTAAACTGGTCTTAGAGAAAATAATCAAAAAAAGCAAATCACTATAAATCAGGGGGAAATTTTAAGATATTTTAGTATCCTCATATTAATTTAGAATAGCGGGATTGGCAAGCAAATTAATGACGACGCGGGTATCTGCTCCTGAAGAAAGGTTTTGACATTTTGTTAGAAGAATCTTTAGATAAAGAATCAGAAAATTTCTCATGGGATATCTCGGGGTGTTTTGACAGGGGTAGGGTGGTTTTGATCAGTTTTTCAATATCCCGGACATCCCGACTTTGGTCAGGAGTGGCAAAAGAGATGGCGTGGCCTTTATGTCCTGCTCTGCCGGTGCGGCCGATGCGGTGTACGTAATTCTGGGCATCTTCAGGCAGGTCGTAATTAATAACTAGTTCGATTCCGGTTACGTCAATTCCTCTGGAAGCGATATCAGTAGCTACCAGCACTTTATATTTTCCGATCTTAAATCCTTCCAGCGCTTCCCGGCGTTGAGGAAGCGAGCGGTTAGAATGGATCTCAGCCGCGCTATAGCCCATATCTCTGATTGAGCGGGTGATTTTCTTGGCGTTGTGTTTGGTCCGAGAGAATAAGAGGACCGCGCCTTTATATTGCGCGAGTATTCTTTTCAGGGTCTGTAATTTAGTGTCTTTTTTAACAATGAATAATTCCTGGGTGATGTTTTGAGCCATGGTTCCTGATGGGGCTATTTCTACGCATACCGGAAGTTTCATATGTTTTGCCGCCATCTCTATAATTTCTTTTGGTATAGTGGCTGAAAAAAGCATAGTTTGTCTTTCTTTGGGTAGGAATCTTAAGATTTTCTCTACATCCGGGGCAAACCCCATATCCAGCATCCGGTCTGCTTCATCCAGCACTAGCATGGTTACCTCATCCGGCATTACATTCCATCTGCTCATATGGTCAAGCAGCCTGCCGGGAGTAGCGATGATTATTCTGGGATTTTTATGCAAGGCCTGGGTTTGTTCTTCCATGGGAGCGCCTCCAATAAGGCAGGCGGTTTTCATTCCAAATGGATGGGCTAGGCCCTGAAAGGCCAGGTCGATCTGAAGGGCTAATTCTCGGGTAGGTGCCAGGATTAATCCCGTTCCTTTTTTCTGGGCCAATAGCTGGACCATAGGTATGGCAAAAGAGTGGGTTTTCCCAGTTCCAGTCTGGGCAATACCGATAATATCCTTGCCTTGAACTGCTATCGGGATGGCTTTTAATTGGATTGGAGTCGGCACTCTAAACTTAATGCGCTCAAGGATATCCAGAATTTTAGGCGCTATACCCAGCCCGTAAAAAGAAGATCCAGGTTGTTTAGACTCCTGAACCGGGCTGTTAGTATTAATTGTTCTATGTGGCATTATTCTTGGCCTTTTTTAGAATTTGCCTGCAATTAACTTCTCCTAAGTGGATATGGCAAAAGAGCTGGTGGTTGTAGATGCTCAAGATATGCTTACAGTGGGGATATTTGCATACCCTTCCTTTATATGAAGTCTTTACTTTAATACCCATTTTTGACTCCTAGGTTTATCCGCCACAAATATTGGCGGAATATTTGCAAAACATATTTAGCAGGCAAATAAAATGACCGCAAAGGTTAGTAGTCTTCCTTTGCGGTTCAAGATTTTCTAATCTTTTCTTTATTATGTAAAATATTATACCATATTATCCGGATAAAGCAACAAATATAGTTGTCGCACTGTTTAATCTGATCGGGGCACGTTGTCGCGGCTAATCGGGACACTGTGGCAAAGCTAATTTGGACAGCGGGACAGAACTAGGGATTAAGAATGGATTTTGTAAGGAAGCTGGCTTTAAGCAGGCCTTCGTTCCATTCACCCAGCGGCGTAGAATCCCAGACAATGCCTCCACCAACGCCCATTTCTCCGCGGCCATCCCTGACCAGAAGAGTGCGGATCGGGACATTAAAGAAAAGGTCTTTTTTGGGAGTAATATACCCTATTGCTCCGGTGTAAATCCTGCGTTCATCGCTTTCAAGCTCTTTGATTATTTCCATCGCTCGTATCTTTGGCGCTCCGGTTACTGATCCTGAAGGAAAGATTGACTTAAAAAGTCCAGACAAAGAAATATTATTATCCGTCCTGCCTGTAACAGTTGAAGTCATTTGAAAAAGAGTTTTATATCCGGTTACTTCAAAAAGGCGGGGAGCCCGTATAGCATCACCCATTCTACCCAGGTCATTTCTTAAAAGGTCGGCGATCATCAGATTTTCAGCCCGGTTTTTTCTATCAAACTGAAAACGCATCCGCCGATAAAGGTCGCTTGCCGGATTTAATCCACGCTGCCAGGTGCCTTTCATAGGTTTGGTAATAACCTGCCTGCTGGTTTTTTTGATGAACATTTCGGGAGAAAGGGAGAGAATTTTAAATTCATCTGTTTCTATATAGGCAGGATAAGGTACTGGTTGCTCATTTAAAAGAGCATTATAGAGGTGAAAACTATCTCCGGAGAACTCAAATAATAATTTTATGCAGTAAGTTATTTGATAAACATCGCCTTTTGCTATGTAGCTACGTATAGTACGGATATTGGAAAAATATTTTTCTTGAGAGATATTCAGGCCAAGGAAATTGATTTTAATATTGCGGACTGCCTTTTTGCGGTAAGGCTTAAAAGTAACCGGTTTAGCATAGGCGCCCAGATAAATAAGGGGAAATTCGTAGTTTTTATTTTCTCTCAATCTTTCTTCAAAACAATACCCTGCCTCATAAGATAAAAATCCGGCCAGGTAATAGCCGTTTTTTAGCGCGGCCTCCATATCTTGAAAGCAGGCGTCAAATTGCGCGGGTTCATTACAGCGGATAATAAATTCCGGGTCTTGGAATAGAATTGGTTTTTTTTCAAATTGGATTATGGTTTTCATGATTTTCATCGCAGGCCTGGGTGTTCCGCTTATTATCAGTCCGATTTTATTAGCCGTGTAAACATACTTGCGCAGGGAAATTATTTTAATGCGCGAGGTATTTGATAGTTACATAACCGCCAATGATTCCAGCGACAAAAAGGATTGATATTAAATCAAAATACTTCTCTATAAGACTGCTGATTTTCTTGCCAAAAAGGCGCAATAATCCGGACACTAAAAAAAAACCTTCCTGCCCTACCAAGAATCGACGCAACAATCAAGGTAGGAAGAGAAATTTTAAAAAGGCCGGCAGCAATCGTAAAAACTTTATATGGAATTGGTGTAAAGGCGGCTGAAAAAACAGCTATAAGCGCGTTATCTGCATACATCCTGCCGACAACTTCAAATTGCTTTTCCAGATGATAGAATGATATGATCGTTTTACCAAAAGTTTCAAAAAAGCTCCAGCCTATAAAATAACCGAACAGCGCCCCCAGAACTGATCCAATGGTACAAATAAGCGCATAGCGGAACCACTTCGCGCGCTGAACAATCACCATCGCAATCAACAAAACGTCCGGAGGGATGGGGAAAAATGAGCTCTCGATGAATGCTATGATAAACAGGGCAGCCTGGGCTTGGGGTGTTTTAGCCCAATGCAGAGTCCAATCGTACAATTTACGTAATAACTTTAGAGGGAATTCTAGAACAACCCTGGCTGTGGTAATAAAAAACATTTGATTATTTCCGAATAAGTTTTAAGCTTACAAAACAAAAAAATAGGGTTCCTCCCGTATCAGCCGAGGGGGCCTTTCACTATTCACAAGTATTTATTATAGGGCTAGATATGCCGATTATCAAGAAAATTCAAGATTTAGGGAGGTTTATTCCCGGTCAAATCAGTTGTATTCTTGCATTGGTCGTGCACTTTACAACCCTATGGTAAGAGATAATGGTTTTAGGGATGCCAGTGAAGCAATACGGATTCTCTTAATGTATCAGAAAAACCAAAGAAATATAAGCGACCGTAGTTGTGATTATGCCCACAATCAAGCCGATCTTAAGCCAGGGATAGAAACCTATCTTGATTCCACGGCTTTTTTCCAAAATATCCATGGCAACTATGTTGGCAGTTGAGCCAATGATAGTAATATTGCCGCCGTAACAGGCACCGAATAATACCGCCCACCAGAGAGGCCTCATGTTAATATTCATGTTGCCCAGACTCTGTACAATCGGAATATACGTAGCGACTACAACTGTATTGTCAAGCACGGCCGAAAGAAATGAACTCGAATAAATGAGTACAGCCGATAACAAGCTTGCCGGATTACCAAATTTACCTATGAATCCACGGGCAATTATATCCGAGACCCCGCTGTATTTTACAACACCAGCCAACGCGAAAAGAAATAGAAAAAATAAAACCGATACCCATTCTACTTCTCGCTCAACATAATACCGCATCCTGTCGCGGCGAAACAGCAGGGCTATTCCCGCGAACACTATAGGGGTTATCATAAGAAGGCTATTCTCTTTAAGATTGAAAAAAACCTCCATTCTGTGATGAAAGAAAATACACACGAGCATGGCGCCGAATATGCCTATGCTAATCTTAGTCTTTATGTCCGTGGGTATCGTTATGAGCGATATAAAAAAGTTGTTTTCCCTTATCGGCATGATTTTTTCGGTCATCTTTTTTATGGTTTTTCTGTACCAGAGTAAAAGTATTATTACCGTTATAATGAAAACTATGAGAGTAACCGGAAAGGCCTGCATTATGAAATCCTCAAATGTGAGGTTCGCGCGCGCGGCGATTAGGATACCGACTGGGTTACCCAGCAATGTCCCCGAAGAACCTATGTTTGTAGCCAAAACGGAGGCCATAATCAGAGGTACTGGTTCGATATCGATTAGGTCGCATATATCCAATATTATCTTTGACATTATGATGATGGAGCCAACTTCACCCATTAAACCTGATAATACTCCCGAAATAAGCATAAGCAGTATAAAAAGCTTTCTCCCGGTTATGTTTTTTACCCTGATAAGGCGCGTGATAACCCAATAGAAAAAACCCGCGTCGTTGAGCATACCAACCATAATCATTGTGCCGATCAAAAACAGAATAACATCCAGAGACGCGAACTTTATAAGGTTCTCGAGGTCTATCGAATGTGTGACAAGCATTAGCCCGGCACCAAGGAAGACGAAACTAAGACGGAGTTCCCAGAAGAGTAACACGCCCATGATCGAAACGCAAAAAATGGACGTTACCATCACCTGATGTATCGATAAGCCCACCTTCGTTCCGACAACTGCAACGAGCAATGCCGTTCCTATAAGAATAAGTATTTTCTTCACCGCGATAACTCCTTTATTTATCTTTTAAGAAATAACAAAAATTCGCGAGCGCTTCGTGCGAGAGATAAAGCTTTCTGTGGGATTTCAGGTGAACGAAAGAAAAATAGGGTCCTTCCCGTATTTCACAAGGGGAAACCTCTCTGAATTTATTAATTTAATTATAGGTGTAATACCTCAATATATCAATTATATTCTGGATTTATTTAGAGAGATGAGAATTTAAGATTTACGCTTGAAGATCCTCATCATCAATATGAAACTTGTGAAGCAATCTATGCGCTATTGGAGAAAAAACGATTCCCATTACGGCAATAAATATAAGTCCGCTAAAAAGAGCGTATAGAGAAGCGAAAACTTTTGCACCTATACTATTCAGCAAATTTACTGGGCCCATGCCCCCCAGGATCATAGATGCATTTAAAAGTGAGTCAACCCAATTAAAACCGGCTATCCAATGATATCCGGCAATACCAATGAACAAAGCGAACAGAATTAATAGAATGGCGATTCCAATACACACAACCAATCTTTTTATGAATACTGAAACCGGAGCTAATTTTTGATGTTTTCGCTCAAGCATATTTTAAGTATCGTTGCATAAATAATTCAGGGTGGGTGACGGGGCTCGAACCCGCAGCCGCCAGAGCCACAGTCTAGTGCTCTAACCAATTGAGCTACACCCACCATTTGTAGGAAATAATTATACCTGATTTTTTGCCGGCTGTAAAGCAGGATTAACCTCCGGAATATATTGACAGTTTAGTTTTCAGGCTTAGAATATAATGAAGAAATTTAATCGGTTAATCAGAAGTAGGGCGTAAGAGAAGGTAATCATGGATAAAAAACCTTTTATTTTTGTGCTTAATTTTCAATGCCTTGACCGGCAGGGGATAGTGGCCAGGATATCGGATTTTATTTTGAAACACGACGGCAATATTATAACTGCTGATCAATATAGCACCAGTCCTCAAGGCGGTGTTTTTTTTACCCGGATTGAATTTTATCTGCCGGATTCTGAATGCAGTCAGAAAGCCTTGGAAGAAGATTTTATACCGGTAGCCCGGGAGTTTAACGCCAGCTGGCGCATACACGATAAATCAATTAAATTAAGGATGGGCATTTTTACCTCCCGCCTGGACCACTGCCTGGCGGATTTATTATACCTTTGTAAATCAGGTGACCTGGGGGTGGAGATACCTTTCGTAGTCAGCAATCATGCCGCTAATAAAGAATTAGTTGAGCAATATAAAATGCCTTTTTATTTTATACCCGCTGTAAAAGAAAATACCCGGGAACCCGAATTATTGGCCTTGGCCAAGTCCCAAGCTGATTTTCTGGTCTTAGCCCGCTACATGCTGGTGCTTTCAGCTGATTTCCTTAGTAATTACGCGAAAGATATCATTAATATCCATCACGGTTTCCTGCCGTCTTTTAAGGGAGCCAGGCCTTATAAACAGGCTTTTGACCAAGGGGTTAAGGTCATCGGGGCAACCGCCCATTTTGTAACCGGCAAGCTTGATGAAGGCCCGATCATTGCCCAGGAAGTGGAAGGGGTAACCCATAGGGATGATATAAGTAGTTTGATCCGTAAAGGCAAAAACCTGGAAAAGCTGGCTCTGGCCAGGGCCATTAGAAGTTATATTGATTACCGGGTGTTCACGCATAATAACAAGACTATTATATTTGAATAAAACCTGAAGCGCATGAAAGCAATTCTTTTATTTTTAATACTGGTGTATATCGGGTTATTTTCTTCTGCTGTTTGCGCCGACGAAACTATAAATATAATGGGCGTATATATTCCGATTATTGCAGGGGCAAAACCGGTAAAAGAAGGGGCTCGTTTAAACCCGGGCATTCATGTTGTTGCATTTGAAGTTTCCCGGCCCTTAAATGAAGTAATAAGTTATTACCATGATTTTCTGATAGGTAATAATTTTCTTCTTATTGGCGGTGAAGAGCGGGATGGTTTTAACGCCGCGGTCAGAAAGGGCGAGAGCATGTTCACCGTCAGGATATTTTCAGAGGTAAATAAGGTAATAGTTCAATTCGTATGGTAAAAGCAATATTCGCTAAAGTCGTTATTTTGGGCTGGTTGTTAAATTTATGCGGATGCGCTACTTTATATAATTCTGCTACCGGCAGAAATGAGTTGATTTTTATTAACAGCGCTACTGAAACTGCTATGGGCAGGAATGTCCAGAATGACCTGCTTAAAAAACATCCCCTGGTGAATGATCTCGCTTTACAGCAAAGAGCGCAGAGGGTGGGCAGGTTAGTTGCTGAATCCTCTGACCGTAAAGATATTGTTTATAGTTTTTTTGTACTGGCGGACAAAGAATTAAATGCCCTGGCCTTGCCCGGAGGGTATATTTACGTATATAAAGGGCTGATGGATATTATCAATGATGATGAGTTGGCTTATGTCTTAGGCCATGAAACCGGCCATGTCGCAGCCAGGCATATTGCCAAGAAGCTCCAGTCAAACCTGGCCTATCAATTAATTCTGAATATGGCTTTTTCCGGCGCAACAGCTACTACCGGAGTAAATGCCCGGCCTATAGCCTTGGGCGTAGATAAGATTTATAATTTAATTGAGTTAGGTTTTAGCCGAAAAGACGAATATGAGGCGGATAGGTTGGCGGCTAAATATGCTTTTAGATCCGGATTTAATCCTTATGGCGCTATCTCGGCATTGGAGAAAATAAAAAAACAGGAAGGCCCTAATTGGAAGGTCTTGGGATATTTCAGGTCTCATCCCTATGCCGACGAGCGCATAAAGGCCTTGGCTGGGTTTATTCCGGGATTAACCGCTCCGAAAAATAATTAAAGTAAATTAAAGTAAAAGATAAATATTTCGTTATGAAAAGTAAAGTCTATTTTATAGCTGTGGATGAGGCGGATAACGCCGTATCTATAGCGGATAAGCTTAAGCGTCTGCTTGAAGATAGTAGGGTTCTGGATTTTATTCAGGAAAAAGAGAATATCGCCGTAAAACTTCATTTTGGAGAAGAAGGGAATACCGGATATGTCCGGCCAGAGTATGTCCGGGTTATCTGTGAAGGTATTTTAAACAAACAAGCCTTTTGTTTTCTAACAGACACTAATACTTTATACCGGGGCAGGAGAACTAATTCCCGCGATCACTTAAAATTAGCTTATGAGCATGGTTTTGTACCCGATAAAGTAAAAGCGCAAGTCATTATTCCCGATGACACCCTGAAGACCGCAGTAAAAGAGGTGGGCATCAACCAGAAATTTATCCAGAAGGCCTTTGTGGCCGGGATATTTCTGGATTCTGAGGGAATTGTTGATGTCGCTCATTTTAAGGGCCATATCATGACCGGTATCGCAGGGGCAATAAAAAATATCGGTATGGGCTGCGCTGCCCGGCAGGGAAAATTAGCCCAACATAGCGATGTCTCGCCGTTTGTTATCCGGAATAATTGTGTAGGTTGCGCAGCCTGCGAGTTAGTTTGTCCGGTAAAAGCAATTGTTATCAAGGATAAAAAATCTTTTGTTGATAGTTTAAAATGTATCGGCTGCGCCAGCTGTATTGCCGCCTGCAAGTATAACGCTATAGAGATCAATTGGGAGTCGGGGGGTAAATTGATCCAGGAAAAGATGGTTGAATACGCCAAAGCGGTTTTAGATCAAAAGAAACAAAAGTTAGCTTGCCTAAATTTCGCGATCAAGATTACCAAAGAGTGCGATTGTCTAGCTAAAGACGATCCCCGGATCTCCCCGGATGTAGGCATATTTGCCTCCAAGGATCCGGTCGCTATTGATAAGGCCTGCTTAGATAAAATTATCAGCGTCTGCAAAAAAGATGTATTCCGGGAAGCCCACCCTAAAAGAGAAGGGATGAGGCAGCTGGAGTACGCCCAGGAGTTAGGGTTGGGCATTATGGATTACGAGCTGATGGAGGTTAAATTAAAATGAAAGCATTCAGACGGTTTATCTGGGCTTGCGAAGAGAGTAATGTAAGTTTCGGCCTTTGGCTGGGGGCAGCTTTATCAATAATCTTTGTCCGGGATAACTTAGAGAGCTTGGTAATCAGGCATTCGTTTTCTAGTATTAATTCTTTCCACCTGTTGCATGTCCCGGTATTTTTCATAACCTTGCTTTTATCAATAATTATCCTACTTTGTTTTATTACTAAAGAAGATATAGTGAAAATTTCCAAGGTAAGCCTTATTTTTTTCGCGGTAATAATCTTTCCGGCCGCAGTTGATTATTTAATATCTATTCTAACCAAGACAAGCTTATCTTACGGATATGTGCAGACAAACATCAGCCAGGCTTTTATTAATTTTTTTAACCCATTTTTTAATATTCCCGAAATAACTTACGGCTTAAGGTTAGAAGTGTTTATTGTCTCCATTTTTTCCTTTAGCTATGTTTTTTTAAAAAGAAATAATCTACCTTTATCATTATTGGCCGGTTTTTTAGTTTTCTTTTTATGTTTCGGGTATGGTTCTCTGCCGGGTATTATAGTTAGTGGTTTTATTAAGTTTGTAACTTTTTTATTTTATATTTTCCATTCAATCACTGCCGGAAAAACTATTAGCGCGGTAATAGACGAGAGGGTAGTGGTAATTTTGGAATTGATATTTTGCGTGTTTGTTATTCTGACCTGGTTTTGGTTATATAATTCCCGAAAATGCCTGGCTTTAATTAAAAATTTTCGTTATGCCCGGGTTTTGCATTATTTTATTATGGCCATGATAGGGTTAGTTTTATATTTTGCCGAGATTAAAGAAACTAATGTTTTGGCTGTAGTAAGAGTTATCGCTTTATTTTTTGGGTTATTTTTTGCCTGTCAGTTTTCAGCAGTGTTAAATGATATCATAGATATTGACTGCGATAGATTATCAAATAACTCCCGGCCTTTAATAACCGGGGCCCTTACGAAAGAGGAATATTCAAAAGTCGGCGTTGTATACTTGGCCCTGTCTTTGCTATTTTCATTTTGGGTAAGCGACACCTGTTTTATGATCAATCTTTTTTTTATTGTTATATATTTTCTCTATTCTGCTTTACCATTTAAGCTGAAGAGGAATTTTATATCAGGATCGTTAATACTAGGCCTTCAGGCCTTATTAGCGGTGCTTTTGGGCCAGTTTTCTTTTAAAGGGCCGGGAGCAGCTGTTTCCTTTAGTCCTCAAATAGCATGGCTGGTATTTTTAGTTTTTTGTTTGAGTTCTAATATCAAAGATCTAAAAGATTCTGAAGGAGACAGGCATAGCGATGTTTATTCGCTTCCGGTTATTTTTGGCGAAAAGAAGTCTAGAAAAATAATAGGTTTTTTCGTATTTATAAGCTATGTACTTGTTCCGGTATTTCTTAACAAATTTTTCTATGATTTCAGAATTGCCGTTCTTTCATTTTTATTTGGTTTAATAAACTATCAGTATATTAAAAAGCAGGATTCTCAGGAACGTTTGGTATTTATTATGTATTTTGTTTATGTTTTAATAGTATTTTTATTTTTGCTTTGATTTTTCATAAAAGCGGATAAAATGTATTTGCTGTGACTTTTTTCAACAACCGGATTAATTATAATGACCGAAAATATTAAATCTAATCAGGTGGTGGATGAATTTTTATCCTTGGCCGAGGTCGATAATTACGAGCAAGCCTATAGCTTAGAGATCAAAGATGGCCTTTATTTCGGCCTGCCCTTAAAACCTATTGTTGAGGCTGAAAAGCGCTTGCGCGGCCTAACTAAAAATTCTATCGCTTATTTTTCGATGGAGTATGGCCTGGCCACCAGCTTCTATAATTGTTTTAAATCTAACCTTCCTATAACCGCGGATAATAAAGTCCTGGAGCACGAGGTATTCTCTAATTTCCGCCTGGCTGATTATTTCTTTACCCTAAAAAGCGATACCATTATGGACCTGCCTATATATAGCGGCGGCCTAGGAGTTCTTGCGGGCGATACGGTAAAGACTATGGCAGATTATCGGCTGCCGGCAGTGGCTATAGGCGTGCTTTGGAATACCGGGTATTTCCGCCAGAGATTCTGGTTTAAATACGGCCAGGTCCCTGAAGAGATGCATTGGGATCCCTTAACCTATCCCGGGCTGATACCTTTAAAGAATAAGATCAAGATTTCTTTGAAGTCCGAGGATATCTATTTAAGGCTATGGAAATATTATGTATATAGCTATAGCCAGGATTGCGTAATTCCGTTGATACTTTTGGATTCCAATGTCGAAGAAAATAACGAAAAAATAAGGCATTTAACCGACCAGCTTTACCGCAGCGACAACCCCTGGATCAAATTGATGCAGAGGATAATCTTAGGGGTAGGCGGGATCGCCGCGTTAAGGGAATTAAAATATAATATTGATATTTTTCATCTGAACGAAGGCCACGCTATATTCGCTTTTGTGGAAAGCGCCAAGGGCCTGAGTAAAAACGAACTGGATGAGATGCGCAGGCATTTTGTTTATACCTGCCACACCCCGGTTGAGGCCGGCCATGACCGTTTTTTTTCCGAGGACTTAAACAAGATCATTAAAAAAGACGATTTTGAGATTGTGGATAGTTTCGGTAGGGAGAAGGGCGGGATAATAAATCTAACTTTGCTTTCGATGAATGCCGCCCCTAAGATCAACGCGGTCTCCTATAGCCATCAAAAGGTGATGCATCTGCAATTCCCTAAGTATCAAGAGAGGATAAAATATGTAACCAACGGGGTACATAGCCATACCTGGATTTCGGATAGGTTTAAGGATCTGTTTAAACAATTTCCCCAGGTATTTAAGGATGTCCAGGCAAACCCGATGATACTTAAGCAGGTTAAAGAATTAAGACAGGATCTTAAATTCCGCGATAAATTATGGCTCAACCATCAGGCTAATAAAGAGGATATCTGTAATTTATTGAGTAAGTGGGGCCTGAATAAGGATTTTCTTACCATCTGCTGGGCCAGGCGGGTTGCCGCTTACAAGAGGCCAAGTATGATAATGCAGGATGTGGAAAGGCTTATTGAGATTGCTCAGGCGCATGGACCAATCCAGATAATCTTTGCCGGTAAAGCCCATCCCAAAGATAACTTAGGGTTTACTTTTATCAATGAAATGTTGGAGAAGGTGGATAAGTTTAATAAAGTGTATGATTTATTAAAGATTATTATGCTGGAAAATTATGATATATCTTTAGCTAAGATGCTTACTTCGGGGGTGGATATCTGGTTGAATAATCCCCTTCCGCCGTTTGAGGCATCAGGCACCAGCGGGATGAAAGCGATATTGAATGGAGTAATTCAGGTGAGCACCCTTGATGGCTGGGTGGTTGAGGCTGAGGATAAAAATATTGGAAAGATATTCGGATATAGAAGCGAAGAGGGTAAATTAAATAGCGAAGTTGATCTTCATATGCCGGATGATTCTAAAGCGCTATACGTTGCCCTGGAAGAGATGGCTAAATTGTATTATCAGACTAACAATAAAGGAGAAGTGGATCTTTCCAGCAAATGGATAGATATGATGATAGATTGTATTGCTACAGGCGCAGATTTTAATACCTACCGGATGCTCGATGATTACAAGCGGATAATCTGGAATATTCCTTAGTTTAATTCGGAAAGATAATTTACGATATCCTGGATCGTGGTTTCGGGAGTCGATGCCCCGGCAGTAACCCCGATGCTGTTTACTAACCTAAACCAGGCAGGCTTGATCTCTTTTTTTGAATTTATCCAGTAACTTTTTGAGTTAATGGATTTAGAGATTTCATAGAGCCTGCGGGTATTGGCGCTTTTTTTGGACCCGATTATAACTACTGCGTCATTATTTAGAGGTATTTTTTTTATCTCTTGCTGTTTCATTCTGGTCGGGCCGCAGATAGTATTAAAAAATTTAAGTTCTTTGATCTGTTTTTTTAAAGATCCGATAATATCCGTTACTGTTTCCAGGTTTTGGGTAGACTGGACCACTACACAGGCTTTATCGATTTTCCCGATCTTATCCTGCTCAATCAGATTAATATCATCGATCACAATAGCTTTATTGCACAGCTGCCCGATTATCCCTAAAACTTCATCGTGTTTTTTATCTCCTATCACTATTATCTGATAACCCCTTAATTCCATTCTGGCGGCTATATTATGGATCTCTTTGACCATCGGGCAGGTGGCATCAACGATCTTATATCCGGATCTTTTGGCCTTATTAAGTATGCCTCTTCCGGTACCGTGGGCTCGGATCAAAAGGGTCTTGCCAATTCCTAGGCCTGGTTTTTTGATCTTATTTATCCCGGCTTTCCTGATTTGGTTCACTACCTCTTCGTTGTGCACGATATCCCCGAGCATAAAGACGTTTTTATTTACCTTGATGGTCCTCAAGGCTATGTCCAGGGCTCTTTTTACCCCAAAACAGAAACCAGCGGATTCAGCTAGATTAACTTTCATTTTATTTAGAGGTTAAGGATCCTTCGGGAATAGCTATCCAGGGAGCTTTTATATTTAATTGACATTTTGGAACGAGCCAGTTCCTGTTTGGATATTTCGATCAACTGCAGGACTTCATTTTTAGCGGATTCTAAGGCCCCGGATCTAGTCATAATATCCCGCATTCTCAGGAGGTCATTTTTTCCGGCATCAGGTTTAGTCAGTATTTTCTGGATCTCTTTCTTTATAATACTACCGGAGTTATTATAGGCGTACCAGATCAGGATAGTTTTTTTGGCTTCTTTGAGATCAGTGAACATTGATTTGCCGATCTTGGACTCATGGCCGAACATCCCTAAAATATCGTCTTTGATCTGAAAGGCCCGGCCCAGGTATATCCCATAGCTAAATAGCCTATCAGATTCGCTTTTACCTGCTCCTGCCAATATTGCGCCCACGGCTAAGGGAGTGGCAAAGGTATAACAGGCAGTTTTATAATCATATACCCGAAAAATCTCCTCTTTAGATATATCTTTGATGTTTTTAGTCCCGTAGACCAGTTCAATGAATTCTCCGCTTCCGGTATAGATAGTCGCCTGGATAAATTTTTTCAGGGCAGTTTCCTTGCGTAGCGGGTTTTCTTTTATGCTCAAAAAGGAGTGCAGGGAGATAGCGTATATTACATCCCCGGCGACAATAGCCAGGTCTTGGCCGTTAAATTTAATCCCTTTGTATTTTTTAAGGTAATCATCCAGCACTTTATGCATTGCGGGTTTACCCCTGCGGGTGTCGGATTTATCGATTATATCGTCGTGGACCAACATATAGTCGTGAAGAAATTCTATTGATAGGGCGCTAGAATATAGCCCGGGAGCGCACTTTTTAGTGAATCCAAGGTAGCTGATAATAAAAAGCATCGGCCTTATTCTTTTGCCGCTGCGCGATACGAATTCCCGGATAGTGTTAAAAAGAAGAGGCGAGGCCCGGGATAACCGGCAGGCTTTATTCAATCTATTCAGATAAGCGGGGATCTCTTTTTCAATCCGACTTTTTATTTTAATTAGCATGATTTTCATGTTAACATATATACAAATCCAATGCAAACAAAATTCATAAAGCATTGAGAATAACGCGTAATCATGGTAAAATGATTTTTCAACAAAGGAGAGGTAAATGAGGATCATTGTTTTCTTGCTTATTTGTTTAAGTTTTTTTATTCATCCCTTTATCAAAGGAGGATTAAGCATGGATGGTAATATTATGGTTTTACAGACCAATCAGGGGGATATAGAGATAAAACTTATGCCTGAGGCAGCGCCTAAGGCCTGTGAGAACTTTATCGGATTGGCCAAAAAAGGTTATTATAACGGATTAATCTTTCATCGGGTGATCAAAGGTTTTATGATTCAAGGCGGAGATCCTACCGGCACGGGCATGGGAGGAGAATCTTTTTGGGGCAGATCGTTTGCCGATGAAGTAAGCTCGAGCGTCACGTTCGATTCACCCGGTATATTGGCCATGGCTAACTCCGGGCCGAACACCAACGGCAGTCAATTCTTCATTACAGTGGCTAAAACTCCGTGGCTTAATATGCGCCATACTATTTTTGGCAAGGTCATATCCGGTTATGATGTGGTAGAGAAGATTGTAAATGCTCCAGCCGGCTCTTCAGATAAGCCGTTTAATGAGCAGAAAATAATTAAGGCCTTTTTAAAACCGGAAGATAAAGGGATATAATAATCCATGTCGGAACCAAATCTTAATAAACATTTGGCTGGTACTTGCTCTAAAGAAAAATGGGCAAAAATTGGCGCTCAAAAGAGGTCTGGAGTCTTAGTCCCTTTGTTTTCGGTATTTTCCAGAGATAGCGTCGGAATTGGGGACCTTAAGGATTTACAGATGCTTATTGACTGGTGCCAAAAGACTAATAATTCCATTCTTCAGCTCCTGCCGATGAATGATGTCGGATCTACCTTTTGTCCTTATGATTCATTGAGTTCGTTTGCCCTGGAGCCAGTTTATCTCTCTTTGGAATTATTGGCTTCGATCATGAAGTTGGATATAGGGGCTGATATTAAAAAGATTAAGGAAAGATTTACCTTGCCCAGGGTTAATATTAATTATGAGGTAAAAGAAGCCAAGATTAGATTATTATGGGATATTTACCTGCATGAGAAATATGCTAAATGCGAGGATTTTGTAAATTTTCAAGAGGATAATAAGTACTGGCTTAAGGATTACTCTTTATTTAAAACTTTGAAGGACCATCATAAAGGCTCTGCTTGGTATGACTGGCAGGAAGAATACAAGTTCCGTAAGGCTCCGGCGCTAGAGGAATTTTCTCTCCGGCATAAAAATGAGATTATCTTTCAGGAGTGGCTGCAATGGCAGCTCTATAAGCAATTTAGACAGGTTAAGGAATATGCTAATTCCAAAGGGATTTTAATTAAAGGTGATTTACCGATCCTGGCTGCGCGGGATAGCGCTGATATTTGGGCCCATCCGGAGTTTTTTAAACTTGATTTTGCCGCTGGCGCCCCGCCGGATATGTATTGCGCTAAGGGTCAGCGTTGGGGCGTGCCTACTTATAATTGGGAGAGGATAGCCGCTGATAATTATAATTATTTAAAAGAAAAGCTTAAATACGCCCAGAATTTTTATGATATCTTAAGGATTGACCATGTTGTCGGATTATTTCGTATCTGGAGCATACCTTATAATGAGCCGATGGAAAACCAGGGGTTAAATGGTTTTTTTGATCCAGCTGATGAGAAGAAATGGGGAAAACACGGCTGGGATATATTAGTAATAATGTTGAAAAATACCGACATGCTTCTTTGCGCTGAAGACTTGGGAGTGATCCCCAAGGTATGCATTGATACGCTTAATGATTTGGGTATCCCGGGTAATGATGTCCAGCGTTGGGTAAAAGACTGGAAAGTCAGGCATAATTTTCTTCCGCCTGATGAATACCGGGAGCTTTCGGTTGCGGTTTTATCTAACCATGATACTACTAATTGGCCGGCTTGGTGGGAGAATGAGGCCGGGACAATGGATAAAGGTCTTTTTACCCGCCGCTGCGTTGAGAGGGGCATAGACGTAAAACATGCCTTGGCGTGTTTGTTTGATTCCGTCCGTTCTCATCATGGGCGGCTGCGTTGGAAGAAAGAAATCCGTTCGGTTGATAGCTTAATCCATATTTTAGGTAAGAGAAAAGAAGAGGTCGGCGATTTTATTGATTTTTATAAAAATACTTATTTGGAAAAGGAAAAGCTTTGGAAGTATTTAGGACTAACTGGAGCGCTGCGGGAAAAAAGCGATACCAAGATACTAACGGCGGTCTTAGATACAGTTTTAAAATCCCGGGCTATATTTTCTATACAATTAATTACTGATTTGCTTTATCTGGATAATATATTTTTCGATGACCCCTACCAACACCGGATTAATACTCCCGGAACAGTCGGCGATAAAAACTGGTCTTTGGTTATTCCTTTGTCGCTTGAGGAGTTAGTTAAACATCCGGTAACCAGAATAATTAAGGATATGGTAGTTTCTTCCGGCCGATCCTAGGATCCTAGGGATACCCTTAGCTTCAGCTGCGAGGGTGTCCCTATAATATTATGAAAAAATTAAAATTTAAGCCCAAGGCGATTATTTTTGATATGGACGGGGTTATTGTTGATTCTATGCCTTATCATTACCTGGCCTGGTATGAGGCCTTGCGTTCATATGGGGTCAGGGTTACTTGTTTTGATGTTTATTCCAAAGAGGGAGAGCGTTGGCAGAAATCATTGGAAGATTTTCTAAGACGCGCGCATATTGAACCTGATCAAAGAATAATCGACCGGATTTTTAGCGAACGCCAGAAAATATTTAAGCGCTATTTTAAACGGTTTATTTTTAAAGGGGTAAAAAAATTCTTGCGTTGCCTAAAAAATCAGGGTTATCTTTTGGGGTTAGTTACCGGCACGCCAACTCCAGAGGTTGACAGGATCCTTTCTAAAAATATAAGGGGTTTATTCAGCAGTATTGTCGGCGGTGATAATGTGAAAAGAGGAAAGCCCCACCCGGATCCTTATTTAAAGGCAGCTAGGATGCTTAAGCTTAAACCCGGGCAATGTTTAGTTGTGGAGAATGCGCCTTATGGGATAGAATCGGCGAAAAGAGCAGGGATGTTTTGCATTGCTTTAGCCACCAGCCTGCCTAAAGAATATCTTAGCCAGGCGGATATTGTAGTTAATGATCTTGAAGAAATCACCGGTATCATTGAACGATCCTGCCGGATAAAATAATGGTAAATTTTTCAACCAAGCATAATTTTAGCGCTTTTACTCCGCAGCGCTTTAAAACTTTCGCCGTGCACTGCGGTTTAAGGCTCGCTACGGCAGTACAAGGTTCCTCGCGCAAAGTTAAAATTGCCTCCACATAGCCGTAAATCTCCGCCTGCGCTTTCGCTACGGCGGACCCTCTATATTCCTAGGAGGGTGAGGGCTTGTGCACTTTTGCCGAAAGTTTTCTAAGGCGCGCTCCGGCAAAACCGCTAAAATTTGTAACTAAGTTTATAAAATAAAGTCATCGCATATGAGTCGCTAGCGGGTGACCAAAGGGTGGCGGTGAATGGGAGGATCCACGCCGGGCGGAGGGGCCCATGAACTGACACCTTTGGGCAGGACCCGCTAAAGAATCATAAAGGAGCAATATGTCAGATTTACCGGCGCCGGAATTTTATATCTCCAAGAGGATAGGCAGGGCTATAGGTGATTATGATCTTATCCAGGATGGCGACAGAATAGTGGTGGCTGTATCCGGCGGCAAAGACAGCCTCACCCTGCTTAAGATTTTAGCTGACCGCAGGAGTTTTGTCCCGGTGAAATATCAGATTATGGCGGTTCATATTGATATGGGTTATCCCTGCCATCATCCCAAAATTTTAGCCGAATATTTTAAAAAAATGGGAGTGGAATATTATATTGAAAAGATAGATATATTAAAAGGTAAGAGCCGTAAAGATATTTCCTGTTTCTGGTGCTCTTGGAATAGGAGAAAAGCCTTATTTAAGGTGGCTGACCGCTATAAGTTTAACAAGGTGGCTTTAGGCCACCATAAGGACGATATTGTCGAAACTATTCTTATGAATATGTTTTTTCAAGGGGAGATTTCAGCTATGTCCCCGAAGCAGGTATTATTTGACGGAAAAATTACTATTATCCGGCCCCTGGCTTATGTTGAAGAGGATATGATTGTTAAGTTTGCCAAGACCTTGGATTTTCCGCATCATAAATGCACCTGTCCGAATTCGGTTAAATCCCAGCGCACCAAGATTGGCGAGATGATTAAGGAGCTTGAGCAGGTTTGCCCGGAAGTAAAAACAAATATATTCAAAAGCCTGAAAAGAATAAAAAAAGATTATCTGCTTTAAGAAAGTCCAGGATAGTAGTATAATCAGTAGATATCAGTAGGAAGTATATAGTAGGTAGTAGGTAGGAAAAGCAAAAACAAAGGCAAGGGCAAGAGCAGGAGAAGACATGATTTGGTTAGTTATAGGTATTTTTATTGCCGGTATGATAGCGGTTGTCCTGGTGGTCTTAAAATTAACCGGCGGGATTAATCTCCAGTTAAATTCGATAACCCAGCAGGTTAATGAGCGTTTAAAAGAAACCTCCCAGGCTTTGTTGGATACCCATAAGACTGTCGGCGATAGGCTGGACAAAGCCAATACTGTTTTCGGCGATGTCCAGAAGAGCTTAGGCCGCTTAGAAGAGACCCATAAGCATATAATTGATATAAGTAAGGATATCTCCAGCCTCCAGGATTTGTTGCGGGCCCCGAAATTCAGGGGAGAGATGGGAGAGACCTTATTAGGTAAATTATTAGAGGATATCCTGCCCAAAGAAAATATCAAACTCCAACATCATTTTAAGACCGGAGATATCGTGGATGCGGCAATTGTGGTGGGGCAAAACCTAATCTGTATTGACGCTAAATTTCCCCTGGAGAATTTCCGGAAATTTTCTGAAGCCTCAGCTGAAGAAGAAAAGAATAGCTATTACCGGGTATTTGTGCGGGATGTTAAAAAGCGGGTTGATGAGGTGGCTTCTAAATATATCCTGACTGATGAAGGGACATTTGATTTCGCCCTGATGTATATACCGGCTGAGGCAGTGTATTATCATATCAGTAAAGATGATGAATTAAGCTCTTATACCAAGGTTAAAAAAGTAGTTTTTGTTTCCCCGAATACCTTTTACGCTTATCTGCAGGCTATCCTTTACGGATTAAGAGGTATAAATATCCAAAAGAATATTCAGAAGGTTTTTGCCGAGTTAAACCGGATGCAAATGGAATTTTCCAAATTCCAGGATGATTTTAGTACCTTGGGCAAACATATCTCTGGTGCTGACACAAAATATAAAGACGCGGCTAAGAAACTTGAGCAATTTAATGACCGGTTAATCGCTGTTATTCAGAAGCCTCAGCTTGAATAACAAATAAGGCATTGGTTTAAGTGATTTTAAGAGTTAAGGTTATTCCTAAAGCCAGCAGAAATCTAGTTAAGAAGGAAGGGGATGTTCTTAAGGTTTACTTGACTAAGCCGGCTTATGACGGACTGGCCAATGAACAATTAATTAGTTTATTGGCGGATCATTTTAAGGTAAAAAAATATCAGGTTATTATTGTTAAGGGAGATAAATCCCGGAATAAATTAGTTGAGATAGCTTATGAATGATAAATTATTAGGGGACGTTTCTATTTTTTCATCGTTTCCAGGCTTATTGGAAAATAGAAACGTCCCCTATTTTACTAGCCGGCGCAGCTGTGGTAATATGTCATATATATACGGCGATACAGCCGATTCTTTAGCCAACCGCCGGAATTTTTTAGAACCAGCTGGTTTAAATTATCAGGATTTAATCTGCGCTAAGCAGACCCATTCTAATAACGTATTTTTTGCCGGAAAAAATGATCTAGGCAAAGGCGCTCTTTCTTATGATTCGTCAGTTGATAATACCGACGCCTTTATTACTAATCTAATAGAAGTTCCTCTGGCAATTTTTACCGCTGATTGCCTGCCGGTTTTTTTATATGATTTTAAAAATAAGGCTATAGGCTTGGTTCATGCCAGTTGGCGCAGTTCGCAAGTTAATATTACAGCTAAAACTGTAAGATCTATGCGGGATAAGTTTGCTACCACGCCTTCGGATCTTAGGGTATATTTTGGTCCGGCAATCCGGTCTTGTTGTTTTCAGGTGGGCGGGGAATTTAATGATATTTTTCCCGGGCAGCTGATTGTCAGGGCAAATATTAATTATCTGGATTTAGCGGGAGTCAATCGTAAGCAGCTATTGGATTGCGGAGTAAAGGATAAAAACATATCTGATTCCGGATTATGTACTTATTGTAATGAAAATGATTTTTTCTCATTTCGCCGCGAAGGAGAATCTTGCGGGAGGATGATGTCGGTAATGATGCTGAGATAATTGCTACACCCGGCGTCGAGCGGAATTGCGCCGGTGTTCCGCTTGCTGCGGAAGGAGATGTAAATGGCTAAAGTATTGGTAATTTATTATTCCCAGAGCGGAAATACCAAAAAGATGGCTGAAACAATAGCCCAGGGGATTAAAGAAGAGGCGGTTGAGGTAGTATTAAAAGAGGTCAAAGATGTATCGGCTGATGAATTACTGAAATACGATGGATTAGTTATTGGCTCTCCTACTTATTATGGGACAATGGCCTTTCAGATTAAAAAACTTTTGGATGAAACGGTAAAATTCCACGGTAAGCTGGAAGGAAAAATCGGCGCAGCTTTTGCCTCCAGCGCTAATGTAGCGGGAGGTAATGAGACCACGATCTTAGATATTTTAAATGCTTTGCTTATCCATGGTATGGTTATCCAGGGTGATCCCCAAGGCGACCATTATGGCCCGGTATCTATCGGCGTGCCCGAGTCCAGGGCTCTTAAAAATTGTCTGAGATTAGGAAACAGGGTAGCCAGGCTGGTGAAAAAATGTACTGTGTAATTTTTATTACTGCTTCAAGTAAGAATGAGGCAGAACATATCGCAGCGGAATTGGTAAAAAAAAGGTTAGCTGCTTGTGTTAATCTCATCGATAATATTACGTCAGTTTTTTGGTGGGAGGGAAAAATCGATAAAGCCAGCGAGGTGCTCTTGGTGGTAAAGTCAAAAAAAACGAAAATCCCCCAGGTCATCAAGCTGGTTAAATCATTGCACAGTTATGAAGTACCGGAGATTATCGCGCTTCCTATAATTGCCGGAGAGAAAAAATACTTAAATTGGATAAATGAATCTCTTAGGTAGCCCCAGAGATTACCTTATTGCTTTTTTGGGCGGAGTTATTTTAAGTTTCACGCCCTGTGTATATCCTTTAATACCTATAAGCGCCAGCTATATCGGGATCAGGTCAGGCGGTTCCAGGTTGCGCGGGTTTGTACTAAGCCTGATATATGTTTCTGGTGTTGCAATTACCTATTCTGTATTAGGCTTATTAGCTTCTTTAAGCGGCAGGATATTCGGGAGTTTTAGCAGTCACCCACTGGTTAATATTTTAATCGGGATTGCGATAATTATTTTTGGCTTATCTATGTTAGGTTTTTTTAAGATATCCTTACCTAATCTGATAAGGCCGGGTTCGTCCCGGAACAAGGGGTTTTTCTCAGTTTTTTTCTTAGGGTTAAGTTCTGGTTTAATTATTTCACCTTGTATTACTCCGGTGCTCGGCAGTATTCTCTCAGTTATCTTTGTTAACAAGAATATATTTTACGGGATGACTCTTTTGCTATGTTTTGCCTATGGCATGGGCTTGATCCTAATTATAGTGGGGACCTTCAGTAGTATTTTGGTTAGTTTTCCCAAGCTGGGTAAACGGTTATTGTATATTGAAAGGCTATGCGCGGTAATTTTGATCGGTATGGGAATTTATTATATCTATACTGCTATAAGGAGAATCTAAGTGAAGAAATATATCGGTTTATTTTTGTTGTTTAGTTTAATATTTGCCATATGGTCCCCGCCGGCATTTTCCGGAGAAGCAATGCCTGCCCCGGATTTTAATTTATCAGATTTAGATAATAAGTCTTTCACCTTAAGTAGTTATAAAGGACGGCAGTCAGTTATTTTATTATTTTGGACCACCTGGTGCCCTTATTGCCGGGGGGAGTTAAAAACAATAAACCAGATGAGCGAGGATTTAAAAAATAAAAAGATGGAAGTTTTAGCTATAAATATCGGCGAATCATTGCCAGTAGTTTCCAAGTTTATAAAATCCCTTAATTTTACTTATCCGGTGCTTTTAGATCAGAATGCTAGAGTAGCCAAATCTTACGGTGTTTTTGGCGTGCCTACTTATGTAATTATTGATGATCAAGGGAATATCTTCCGTCAGGAGAATTATTTCCCCAAAGATGTATTTAAAAAATAATCCCTAGCTGAAATATGCGCAAAAATTTAGAAGACTTGTTTAAGAATTGGCAAAAAAGGAATATCGCTGGGTTATATTGTGAAAAAACAATTCAAGCCTTGGATAAAATCCTAGAACTTGTGCCGGTTTCATCATCTGTAGGTATTTCCGGTTCTCAAACCCTGGAGCAAATAGGCATAGTGAAGGCTCTGGAGGCAAGGGGGGGGAAGGTTTTTAATCCTTATCTGCCGGGGTTAAGCCGGGAAGAAAGCTTAAAATTAAGAAGGCTGGGAGCAACCCAGGCAGATTATTATTTAGCCAGCCCGAATGCCGTAGCTGAATCCGGGGAATTGGTTTTTTTCAGCGGGTTCGGCAACCGGATCAGTGGAGTATCTTACGCAAACAATGTAATCATTATTGCCGGTGAAAATAAAATTGTTCCTACTTTGGGTGAGGCGATCAAAAGGTCTAGGGAATATGCTACGCCTTTAAACTGTAAACGCTTGAATTGGCAGTCTGCTTGTTTAAATACAGGTGTCTGTCGTAATGATCTATGTTTTTCTCCGGAATATAAAAGGATGTGTTCTCAGATCCTGATCATAGAAGCCGAAGTTTCCCCGGATAGGTTAAAGGTAATTTTGGTTGATGAAGACTTAGGTTATTAGGAGCAAAGTTATGCTAAGCGATAAATTAAAAGATTCTTTAAATAAGCGGGAGTTTATCAGTGTGGGCACCTGCGATTTTCATGGTAAGCCTAATGCCGCCCCGAAATTTTTCTTAAAGATGGAAGGTAATTTTTTATACTTGATTGATTATGTCATGAGCAGGACTTTAGCTAACTTAAAAATTAATCCCAGGGTCTCATTGTCTTTTATTGACCTGGATACCTTGGTAGGTTATCAGATAAACGGCAAAGTTAAAATAATCGAACAAGGCAAAGAATTCGAAAAAATAGCCCAGGAGTTGGTGGATAAACAGATTGTTTTTTCCACTAAGCGGATTATCGAAGGGATCACTACGGGCAAAAAACATAAAGTATTTGAGGTGGGGATAGAAAAAGATTTTGTGGTTTTTAAATTGGAGATAGAAGAGGTTATTGAGATAGGCCCGAGCGGAGGATTAACCCGGCAAATCATCAAGAAATAGGGAGATGGGGTCAGGTCCCTTCGCTATAACCTGATGTATTATAATAGGTTATGATGAGTTAGTTTGCACTTTTATAATATATACAGAGGGTACTCTGTCGAGAATATCTTACTATTTATTGACAGGGTGTCCCCTGTATAAAAAGTGCAAAGTGTCTTTATGTAACTAGTATATATTTGAAAGTGTTACGGATTAGGGACCTGGTCCCATTAACATTAATGGTCCCATTAAGGGGAGGGGGATGCTGGATAAACTGAAGGCTTTGATGGATATGCAGAATAAGATGAAGGATGTTAAAAGGGAACTGGATAATACTGATTTTGATATTTTAAGTTCCGATGGTTTGGTTAAATTAACTATGAATGGTTCTCAGGAGCTAAAACAAGTTAAGATAACCGCTGATTTAGAGGGTTTAGGGGTTGATAAGCTGGAGTTGTCGCTTAAAGATGCCTGGAATAGGGCGATAAAACATTCTCATGAACTGGCTGCCCAGAAGATGAAAGACGTTACCGGGTTTAATCTTCCGGGATTAACTTAAATTTTTAACATATCTCTTGCCAAGGCAACGAGTTTACAGTATATTAAAAAACTATGCCGTTAAAGAATATTATAGCTATTGACCTGGGAGGTACTAATTTAAAATTAGCGCTTCTGAATAGCAGGTTAAATATAAAAGCTAGATCTATATTAAACACACGCAAGTTTCTTAATAAAGCCGGTTTGATAAGGGCGATATCAGATTCCATAGAAACTATTATTTCAGGTAATAACCTAAGAAAATCGGATATATCCGGAGTAGGTTTAGGCCTTCCTGGGCCCATAGACGCGAAAAAAGGGATAGTCCATTTTTTCCCCAATATTCCGGGTTGGAGAGAAGTAAATCTTAAGCGCATACTGCAAGAAAAAACTGGCCTTCCTGTTTTTCTGGATAACGACGCTAAACTGATGGCTCTGGCAGAATATAAAAAAGGAGCGGCAAGAGGCTCACTGAATGCTATTTGCCTTACTTTAGGTACAGGTGTAGGGGGAGGTTTAATAATTAATGGCGAGATTTTTCGTGGGTCAACCAATGCTACCGGCGAGATTGGCCACTTACCCATAAATGAAGACGGGCCGAAATGTAATTGCGGAGGTAAGGCCTGCCTGGAGGCATATATAGGTAATAACGCTATTTTAAAAGAGGCCAAGAATAAATTTCGTAAGCGGGTAACCTTAGAAGAATTAAGTTATTTAGCTAATAAAGGGGATAAATTAGCCACGAATATATGGAAAAAGGTCGGAGAGCGTTTAGGGATAGCCCTGAGCGCGGTGGTGAATCTGCTTAATCCTGATTGTATAGTAATTGGCGGAGGCGTGGCTAATTCGGGTAAAATACTTTTTCAAGAAGTAAAGAAAACAATTCTTAAAAGGGCAATGAATGTGCAGGCTAAGCATGTGAAGGTCAGGCCTGCCGTTTTAGGCAGCGATGCCGGTTTAATCGGCGCGGCTATGTTAGTTAAAGAAGGTGTAGGGAGATGAACCCCGCACCTTCCAACTAATTTAGTCATATATGACAAAAGGTTTTAGTATTATGAATAAGAAGGAAGGTGCGGGGTGAAGATCTTTATCGATACCGCCAGCATCAAAGAAATAAAAGAAGCGGCCAGCTTAGGTTTAATCGATGGCGTGACTACTAATCCTACTTTAGTAGCCCGGGAGAATCGTCCGGCAAAAGAGCTATTGAAAGAGATTTGTTCCTTGATAGCCGGACCGGTAAGCGCGGAAGTTATCAGCCAGGAATCTTCCGCAATGGTGGAAGAGGCTTTAGGTCTGGTTAAAATCGCCGGAAATATTGTAGTTAAAATACCTTTAATTAAGGAAGGGCTGAAAGCAGTGAAGATTCTTTCCAAGGAAGGTATTAAGACCAATGTGACTTTATGTTTTTCTCCTTCCCAGGCTTTACTTGCAGCTAAGGCCGGCGCTGATTACGTCTCGCCTTTTATCGGAAGGTTGGATGATATCAGCCAGCGGGGAATGGATTTAATCGTGGATATTAAACAGATTTATTCCAATTACAATTTTAAGACTGAGATCATTGTAGCCTCGATACGCAACCCGATGCACGTGGCGGATGCGGCTAAAATAGGCGCGGATATAGTTACTTGCCCTTTTGCGGTAATTGAACAGTTAATCAGGCATCCTTTGACTGATATCGGAGTGCAAAAGTTTTCAGAAGATTATAAGAAAATTCCTAAGTGACGATGACAGAGATTATCCCAAACAACAATTTTTTATTCGGCGGAATCCCACGCAGCGGGAAAAATAAGATTACGTTGATTGGCTTAGGGCTGGTTTTATTTTGCCTATTTATGGTTAATCCTTCAATAGCTAGTGAAAAGTCAGATAATACGGCAGCCGATAGTCCTGCCCAGGAAGCTCCGGTTAAAGCGAAAAAAGGAATGGATAAACCTATTATAGTCAATGGCGATATTGTGGAATATTCTTCCGATAACCAAGAGGTGACTGCCAAAGGCAAGGTAGATATAACTTATAAAGGGATGAAATTAAGCTGCGATCAGATAACTGTAAATACCCTGACCAAAGATGGTTTAGCCGAGGGGAATGTAAGGGTAGACGAAGAAAAAGGGAGCGTCGAAGGTTCAAAGATGCTCTATAATTTCAATACTAAAAAGGGGACTATCTATAATTCCACCTTCAGGTTTAATCCCTATTATGGCCGGATCAGGAAGCTTCTTAAATTAAGCGATGTAGAATATGTCGGCTTAAACGGCTATTTTACCTCTTGTAGTTTTGACCGGCCGCATTACCGGATAAAATCAAAAAGGATAAATATATTCCCCGGCGATAAGATCCAAACCCGCAAAGATATTTTTTATGTGCATAACGTGCCTTTGGCCTATCTGCCCCGGTATAACCAAAATCTGAAGGAGCCGTTGATGCATGTTCAGGTAGTTCCCGGCCACGGCAAAAAAGAGGGTTATTTTCTGCTCAGCGCCTGGAGGTATCAATTTAGTGATAATTTCAGCGGTAGGATTTACGCGGATTACCGGCAGAAGTGGGGGAATGCCCAAGGGTTTGGGGCAAATTACAAGACCCAGGATTTCGGTAAAGGTGATTTTAAATTTTACTACTCCCGGGAGAATGACCAAAATCTCTCTGAAAAAGAATATCCGGCCAGGAAATTCGAAAGATATTTTATCCGTAACCGGCATTATTGGACTATTGATGACCGGACAAATTTTATCTCCGAATATTATAAGATAGTTGATTCTAAGCGGGCAGTCCTGCTCAGGAATCCCGCGGATAATGTGCTTAAAGATTATTTCCCCCGCGAGTATGAGAAAGACACTCAGCCATTGTCTTACGCCCTGATGCACCACAATTTTAATTTTTCCAGCCTGGATATATTGATGCAAAAGAGGATTAACCGCTGGTATACCCAGGAGGAAAAGCTTCCTGAGATAAAATACTCACTGCCCAGCCGCCAGATCGGCGACAGCCGGTTTTATTTCCAGGATGACAGCTCTTTCTTGAGTTATAATAATAAAAATGCCGTGCCCTCGGATTCCTGGAATGACACCTACTATAATAAACTGTCTACCACTAATAGGTTTTCCCTGCCTTCCCGGGTAGCAATTTTTGCCTTTACCCCTTTTATTTCCGAGCAGCTAGCTTTTAATGATAAGGGCACCTACGGCAGTACTTATGAGACTATGTTTTCCACCGGCGCTGATGTCAGCACTAAATTTTATCGGGTATTTGACGTTAATACCAACCTGTGGAATTTGAATATTAACGGTTTAAGACATATTATTACTCCTACTGCCAGTTATGCCCATAATCACGGTTCAACTATGCCGACCGGTAACCTCAAAATCGGAGGTAAAGGCGATACCGACAGTTCGTCCATTGCTCTGGGATTATCCAATAGGCTGCAGACCAGAAGGACCAGTGCCGATAAAAAAATTGTCAGCATCCAAAGCGTAGATATCGCTACTCTTAATATTAACAGTAATTATCTGCTTCATCCGGAGTCAGCAACTACCACTAAGAGAGGGAGTAATTTTTCCGACGTAATTTTTGATTTGGAGCTTCGGCCTTATTCCTGGTTAAACCTGGACGCTGATTCTACCTATTACCGTTCTGACCGGGCCAGCGAGAATTATAATAAGTTGTCAATATTCAATTACGATATTGGTTTTAATCTGGCTAGTGAAAGGACCATAAGTTTTGGCCAGCGTTATAACCGTAAAGGAAGTAATGAATTTACTTCAGGCGCGGAATGGCGGCTTAATCCAAAGTGGAAACTTAAGGTTTATGAAAGATATCAGTTCTATGATTCAGCGCCATATGAGAGGAAGGCTGGCTTAAGGGAACAGGAATATACTATATCCCGGGATTTGCACTGCTGGATCTTTGAGTTTACCTATAATGTAAAGGTCGGCGAAGGCGCGACTGTCTGGTTTGTTTTTAAATTAAAGGCCTTCCCGGAAATGGGGATAAATTTTGACCAGAGCTATAATAGGCCTAAAGCCGGGTCCCAATCTACTTATTAGAAGTTATTTTTTAAATATGAGCGAATTTAGCGGTAATTTCAGGAAGATGATCCAGCTAAAAAAACTTAAAATCGCGGTAGTGGGTTTAGGCTATGTAGGATTACCCTTAGCGGTAGAATTTGCCAAAAAGGGCTTTTCAGTCCTAGGTATAGATGTGGATAAAGATAGGATAGCCAGGATCTCTAGGAAAGAGTCCTATATTACTGATGTAGCGACTAAGGAATTACGCCAGATTATCCAAAGCGGAAGATTCCGGGCTGAATCCGGGTTTCGTTCTTTAAAAGATATTGATGTTATACTTATTTGTGTGCCTACGCCTTTAAAAAGGAAGAACCATCCGAACATATCTTATATCAAGAGCGCGGTCAAAGGTATATCCGGATACCTTAAAAAGAATTGCTTAGTTATTTTAGAGAGCACAACTTATCCCGGGACTACCGAGGAAGTTATTCTCCCACTTTTAGAGGTAAACGGCCGTAAACACGGCCAGGATTTTTATCTTTGTTTTTCTCCGGAGAGAATTGACCCGGGTAATCTTAAATATCCGGTAAATAAAATCCCTAAGGTAATCGGCGGCATTACCTCCGAGGCCACGAGTTTGGGGGTTTTAGTTTATAAGTCGATCGTGAATCAGGTGGTCTCGGTTTCATCCCCTCGGGTAGCGGAGACGGTTAAATTACTGGAAAATACCTTTCGCTTGATTAATATCGGCTTGATCGATGAGCTGGCGATGATGGCCAATAAGATGAATATTGATATCTGGGAGGTGGTTGAGGCGGCCAAAACTAAGCCTTTTGGCTTTATGCCTTTTTATCCCGGCCCTGGCGTGGGCGGGCATTGCCTTGATAAAAATGAAATTATCTATGCTAAGGAAGGCAGCTCATTAAAAGTTTTTAAAATGCCTGATTTTATAAAGCATATTGAAAAAACGAAAGATAATGTAGAAGTATTATCTTTTGATCCGATAAAAAGAAGGAGCGTTTTTAAACCGGTAACTGCGGCTTCCGCGAGGCCTTTCAATGGACAGATGGTTGATATAACTACTGAAGATGGGAGGCATCTTAAAGTAACTGATTTACACCCTATGTTTGTGTATAACAATAATAAATGGGGGCTTAAATACGCTAAAGATCTTAAGCCTCGTGACTGCTTACCGATTTCTTTAGAGTTACCCCGGTTTACTCAAATTAGCGCAAGAGATCAAGAGATCGATATATTAGAAAATATCCAATTAAAAGGCACCCATCTTATTGATAAAATAAGAGTTAAAACTAAGGGATTTTCGTGGAGACAGTATGCGAATGAAATTAAAACGATTTTACGTCAGGAAAACCATAATAAAATACCGGATATTTGCTGGGATTATTTGTCCGACGATATATTGCCTTTAAAGTATTTTTATAAATTGGATAAATTAGTTACAATCAGCCGCGATAATCTTAAGCTGGTAACCGGCAGGGGCCCGGGTTATAGTGAAATCCCGGCTAAGATTTGCCTAGATAGTGATTTTTGCCGTTTAATCGGTTATTATCTAAGTGAAGGTTGTCATACTAAAGATAAGTCCTCCAGGATCAGGTTTACTTTTAACCGTTCCGAAAAAGAATACATTAAAGATGTAGTCAATATCTTAAGTAAGCTGGGAATTCGGACTTCCATATATGAATCTAAGATATGGAAAGCTTCTTGTATAAAAGTATCTTCGGATATTTTTGGATTTGTAATCGCGGACATTTTGGAATGTGGGAAGAATTCTAAGGAAATGAAAATTCCGGGGGTAATCTTTGCCCTGGATAAGGAAAATAAAAAGTCTCTAATCGCGGGAATATTCCGTGGTGACGCCTGCGTTGAGCATTTCTTCGGTAAATGGCGTTATAGAAAAAATGAACATGAATATTTTCATAATGTCAATACCGCCCACATTAGTTTTTTTACTTCAAGCAGGAAGTTATTCCAGCAGTTAATTGTGTTGTTAAATGATTTAAGTATAGTTGCTACGTTTAAAAAACGGAAATACACCATTTCAATTTTTGGATATAAACAGCTAGAGTTTTTTAAGGGTTTTTTTGATGGAGCAAAGAAGGATATTCTGGAAAGATACCTGGCATTAAATAAAAATAGGCCCAGAAATAAGACTTTTAAGAAAATCGGCAAGTTTGCCGTGGTAAGGGTAAAAGACATTTCTTTTTCGAGGGGAGATTGGGTTTATTCAATCGAAACTCAAAAACCTCATAGCTTTGTTACTTCTTTTGGTATTGCTGTTCACAATTGCATTCCCAAAGACCCGTTATATTTATATTGGAAAGCTAAGAAATTCGGGTTTAAGTCCAGTTTTATCAAGCTGGCCTCTGGGGTCATCCGGCATATGCCTTTTTATGTAGTAAAGAGAGTTAGAGAGATACTTAGGCAACAGGGGTTAAAATTAAACCAGGCCAAGGTTCTGGTGGTCGGGGTTACCTATAAAAAGGATATATTGGATTTAAGACAATCGCCTTCTTTGGATATTATTGAGATTTTAAGAAAAGAGGCGGGTGAGGTCTCTTATTATGATCCTTTAATACCTTATCTGAAATTGAAAGATATAGATCTGGAATCGGTAGATTTAGGCGCTGGTAAGTTAAATTATTTTGACTGTGTAATTATCGCGACTGATCATACCAAGGTTGATTACGGACTGATTTTAAAAAACGCCCGGGCTATTTTTGACAGCCGTAATATTTATCGGGGGATAGAAAACAAGAAGATCCATAGATTGTAAGGAAAAATATGAAAAATAAAAAAGGCCTCAGTTTTGTGATTATAATGATAATTATTGCCATAGTGGCCTTGCTTTTAAGGATCGCTATCGTGCAAATAGTCAAAATTACTATTATTCATAATGAATCCAACGCTCAATCAACCCTAAAGTCTATTTCAACTGCCCTGGAAAATTACGCCAAGAATAATAAGAACGCCTATCCGGATAAGTTTTCTTATTTATTCGATACTAGTCCGGCATATCTGAATAGAGATTACACTGCGCTAAATTCATTTAAGGGTTATATCTATAGTTGCCCGCGCCTGGAGTCTATGGGCTATACCTGTTCAGCTATTCCTTTAAAATGTAAATTAACCGGCCTGACCAGTTTTACTATTACTACCGGAGGGGCGCTGGTTAAGGAATCGTGCGCTAAAAAATAATATGGTAAAGATGAATTTTACTTTTACTAAAACCGGGGCAATGCGTTTTATCTCTCATCTGGATTTAATGCGTTTATTTACCCGGGCTCTGCGCCGCGCGGATTTACCGGTTAAGATAACTGAGGGTTTTAACCCCCACCCTAAGGTTAGCCTTAAAAAAGCTCTAAAGTTAGGAGTAGAAAGCGAAAATGAAGAAGCAGTGATTACTCTGAAAGAATTTATTAACCCTAAGGAATTTCAGCAGAAGCTGGAACAACAGCTTCCTGAAGGGATTACAATTAAGAAAGCAGGTATATTTTAAAATGGCAAGAGAAATATTAATTAACGTGGATCCGCAGGAAAAAAGAGTGGCAATCGTTAATGACGGGAAATTGGATGAGTTTTATATTGAGCGTCCCCAGGATAAGACTATCGTCGGCAATATTTATAAGGGAAAAATCGAGGCTATTCTCCAGTCTATCGGCGGCGCCTTTGTAGATATAGGCCTGGCCAAAAACGGTTTCCTTTATCTGTCTGAGATAGAGAACGCCTTTGAGTCGTTAGATGCCCCTAAATCTAAGCCCAGGGAAGTTAAGAAAGGGGAAGAGGTATTGGTCCAGGTAGTAAAAGAGTCATTTGGGACCAAAGGGCCGCGCCTCTCTTCTGAGATCGGAATAGCCGGCAGGTATCTGGTGCTTATGCCTCAGAATGCCAAACCGGGAATATCCCGCAGGATTGAAGATGACGCGGAGAGAAGACGCCTTAGGCAGGTATTATCCGAACTTAAGTTTCCCCAGGATATAGGTTTTATTGTTCGCACGGCGGCCTGCGGAAAATCCAAACAGGAATTATGGAGGGATGCTTCCTTTTTGATTAAAATCTGGAGAAGGCTGGAAAAAATAGCTAAAAGGCAAAAAGCCCCCAGTCTGGTTTATGATGAGTATGATTTGGTTTTAAGAGTGGTCAGGGATTCTTTTAGTGAAGATGTTACCAAGTTGATCGTTGACTCAAAAGCCGATTATTACCGGATCGTGCGCTTTATCCAGACTTTTCTGCGTCATCTTTCTCGGAAAGTGGAATTTTACCGTGGCGATGACCTGTTTGAGGATAAAGATGTTGAGAGACAGATCCTTAGAATTTTTGAGAACAAAGTTTATCTTAAATCCAAAGCCTATATTATTATTGAGCCTACCGAAGGTTTAGTGGTTATTGATGTAAACAGCGGAGGTTTTAAAAAGAACCTGGGCCAGGAAGATATGGCTTTTAAAGTTAATTGCGAGGCAGCGGTGGAAGTGGCTCATCAGTTAAGATTGCGCGATTTAGGCGGGATAATTGTTATTGATTTTATCGATATGGAGAAGGAGAGGCACCGCCGCGGAGTGCTGGATACTTTAAAAACTGCCTTAAGCACTGACCGGGCTAAGTATGATATATTAGGTATTTCTAAATTCGGCGTAGTAGAAATGACCCGGGAGCGTATCCACAATACTGTGGCTAGCCTATCTTATCAGACCTGCCCATATTGCCAGGGAAGGGCCAGGGTTAAGTCTGCGGTTACCATGTCTATCTATGCCTTGAAGGAATTAAAGCGTTTCTTAAAAGTTAAACCTCAGAGAGAGGTAAATCTGGCTTTAAATCCGGCGATAATCGCTGAAATTTCCAAGGATAATCAAAGCGCCTTGCGTTTAGTTGAACGCAGGTTCCGCACCCGGGTTAATCTGGTTCCTAATCCCACTTTACACCTCGAAGACGTCAACATCTCCTAAATTCGGGGACGGTTCTGAATTCGTTCTTAAAGTGTCCCCTAAAAGGGGACACTTTAGCTTTGTTTTCAGAACCGTCCCCAATTGATTAAAATAATACTTGACAAATGATACTGGAATGGTATCATTAATCAATTAACAATTAACTATCCAGCTCTTATGGCGTGATTCGATGAAGCGATTACAAAAGAGCTGGATTCGCTAAATGCGCCAAAAGACGGCGCGTATTTGTGTTCAAGGAGGTGGGTATGTTTTGTTATCAGTGCGAACAGACTGCAGGCGGTAGTGGTTGTGTTAAGTCAGGGGTATGCGGAAAGAATGAGGATATCCAAAGTCTTCAGGATATTTTGCTTTTTGGATTAAAAGGAATTGCGGCTTACGCTTTTCATGCCCGGGAATTAGGGGCTAAAGACGAAGAAGTAGACGCTTTTATGCATAAAGCATTATTTAAGACTGTAACCAATGTCAGCTTTGACCTTGGCCAGTATTTAGACCTAGTTTTGGAATGTGGGAAGATTAATCTCAAGGTTATGGAGCTTTTGGATAAAGCGCATACCCAGCGTTTTGGCAATCCTACGCCCGTAGAAGTTGATACCGGGACAAGAATTGGCCCCGGGATTGTGATTACCGGGCATGATTTACTAGATCTGTATGAATTATTAGTTCAAACTGAAGGAACCGGCGTAAATATTTATACTCATAGCGAAATGTTGCCGGCGCATAGTTATCCCCAACTGCGAAAATTTAAGCATTTAGTCGGTAATTACGGAAATGCCTGGCAGGAGCAGAAGAAAGAATTTAACGCTTTTCCGGGAGCTATTTTGGCAACTACTAATTGCGTGCTAACTCCGCCTGAAAATAGTTATCTGGATAGGTTATTTACCGTTGGGATTACGGGAATAGCCGGATCAACCCATATAAAAAATAGGGATTTTACCTCTCTGATTAATAAAGCCAAATCGCTTCCAGCGTTACCGGAAGCTCCGGGTAAAAAAATCATCACTGGTTTTCACCATACTGCTATTTTAGGTATTGCCGACAAGATTGTTTCTGCGGTCAAATCCGGGAAAATTAAGCATTTCTTTTTAGTCGGCGGTTGCGACGGCGCTAAGCCGGGGAGAAACTATTATACTGAATTTGCCGAGAGAGCTCCTAAGGATTGTGTAATTCTTACCCTGGCCTGTGGAAAGTACCGTTTCAATAAAATGGATTTTGGGGCCATAGATGGAATTCCGCGTTTAATTGATATCGGCCAGTGTAATAACGCCTATTCCGCTATACAAGTAGCTCTAGCTTTAGCCAAGGTATTTAATTGCGGAGTTAATCAGCTTCCTCTGTCGTTTGTGCTATCCTGGTTTGAGCAAAAAGCCGTGGCTATCTTGCTCACCCTTCTATATCTGGATATTAAGAATATAAGATTAGGGCCCAGCCTGCCGGCTTTTATCAGTCCGGGAGTGTTGAATGTATTAGTAGATAAATTCAAGATCAAGCCCATAACTACTCCGGAGCAGGATCTGCGGGATATGTTAAGCGCTAAAGAACACTCCTAAGAAACTCGGGGACGGTTCTGAATTCGTTCTTAAAGTGTCCCCTAAAAGGGGACACTTTAGCTTTGTTTTCAGAACCGTCCCGGAATTATTTAGTTGAGACGGGATAAAAAACGGCTATAATAAAAGAATGCCGGAAAAATCTATCTCTTTAATCATACCTACTTTTAATGAAGTAGAGAATATTAGAGAAACCTTAAGCCGGAGCATAAATGTTCTTGATGGCTCTGGTTGTTCCTACGAAATCTTAGTTATTGATGATTTTTCTCCGGATGGAACGGCTGCGGCTGCTGAAACCATATTAGGCAATAAGGGGCGGGTTGTGATCAGAAAAGGTAAATCTTCCGGGCTCTCAGCATCAATAATTGATGGGCTAAGCGAATCTCAAGGGGAATACCTGATAATAATGGATGCTGATGGCAGCCATCCGCCGGAACTTATTAGGGAGTTTGTTGCTGCTATTAGCTTAGGTTATGAGCTGATAGTCGCCAGCCGGTATATCAAGGACGGCGGAACATGTCGGCTCCCTCTGCGCCTGCGGATTATATCGTTATTAGGTTGCTTATTTGGTTCGGCCTTGACTAAAATCCGGGATAATACTTCCGGTTTTTTTTGTATAAAAAAGAGCGCGTTAAATGGAGTAATTTTAGCTCCGTATGGTTTTAAAATCGGTTTAGAGATTTTGGTTAAGGCCAAGTATCGTAATTTTAAGGAAATACCCTATATTTTTTCGGCCAGGAATAAAGGTAAAAGCAAATTATCCGCAAAAATCATTCTGCAGTACTTTCAGCAGTATATTTCACTCCTTTTCCGGGTTAGAAAATCCGCATAATTTAGGCTTGACCCCGTTATTTTATAGTGTATACTATACTATTACTCACTATCTTTAAAAACAGCGTTTAAAGGAGGTTAACAAATGTATGCAGTTATTGTAGTTGGAGGAAAACAGTACAAAATTCAGGAAGATGATGTTATCGAGGTTGAGAAGCAGGAGCTTGAAGATAGCCAGAAGCTGGTGATTAAAGAGGTGCTTTTGCTGGTTAAAGATGATCAGATTGAAGTCGGAGAGCCTTATCTTTCCGGCGCCAGCGTAGAAGCCGAGGTTTTAAAGCAGACTAAAGGGCCGAAAGTAGTTTCTTACAAGTATCGCCGGCGTAAATCCCGGGATTGGAAAAAAGGCCACCGCCAGAAATTGACCCTGCTTAAGATCAAGCATATCCAAGCGGCCTAAAAAAAAGCCATATGTTCATTGATAGCGCAAAGATCTATGTTAAGGCTGGTGACGGCGGCAGAGGGTGTAAGAGTTACTATCGTGATAAATACACCCGGGGCGGGATCCCTGACGGCGGAGACGGCGGCAAAGGCGCGGATATAATTCTTAGGGCTAATCGGAACCTGAATACCCTGATAGATTTGCAGTTTAACCAGCATTTTTACGGGCCTAAGGGCGAGCAGGGTTCAAGTAAGAAGAAAAAAGGTAAAGACCGTCCGCCTGTAATGATCCGCGTGCCTTGCGGTACAATAATTAAGGAGATCCGGACAGATTGTGTTTTGGGCAGCCTGGATAAGGATGAGCAGGAATTAATTGTCGCTAAAGGCGGTAAAGGCGGATTAGGTAACCGGAATAAACACGAGGTTACTGAACCTCAAACCGGCGCTGAAAGAGAGCTTCTTCTTGATCTAAAGATAATCGCTGATGTCGGGGTGGTTGGGTTTCCTAATGCCGGCAAATCTACCTTGATCTCTAGTATTTCGCATGCCCGCCCTCAGATTGCCGCGTACCCGTTTACCACTAAATCTCCTATTTTAGGGGTAGTGGGTAAGAGCGAAGAGGCTTTTGTGGTAGCTGATATTCCCGGGCTTATTAAAGGTTCATCCGAGGGAAGGGGCCTGGGAGACCGGTTTTTAAGGCATATTGAACGGACTAAAATTTTGATTCATCTCGTAGATATGGCAGCTTTTGAAGGAAGGAATCCTATAGAAGATTACCGGGCGATAAATAAGGAATTGAAGAATTACAGCCCTGAGGTCGGCAAAAAGCGCCAGGTTTTAGCGGCCAATAAAATGGATCTGGAAACTGCCGGGCCTAATTTAATTAAGTTTAAGAAAGTAATCCGAAAAAAGATTTACCCTATATCCGCGCTAAAGAGCGAGGGATTGGAGGAATTAATTGCAGCGCTCAGAAAAGAATTACCAAAGAATAGTCGTTAAAGTCGGCTCCAGCCTATTTTGTTCTGCTGACGGAGCATTGGAAGAAGGCGTTCTGGAAAGCTTTACCCGGCAAATAATCGCCTTAATTAAACAAGGCCAGGAAGTGATAATAGTTTCTTCCGGAGCCATTGCTCTGGGTATGCATGTATTAGGTATGAAGAAACGCCCGAAGGACTTGGCGAGCTTGCAAGCTGCTGCGGCTGTTGGTCAAAATGAATTAATGCATGTGTATCGTAAATTTTTGGGCCGGGGATGGTTCGGAGGCCAGATACTTTTAACCAGGGACGATTTTAATGACCGCAAACGATATTTGAATGCCCGGCATACTATTGAGGCACTATTAGCGAAACGCAATTACCGAGTTCAAGGAGTCGTCCCGATTATCAATGAAAATGATACAGTTGCTACCGAGGAAATTAAGTTTGGGGATAATGATCGTTTATCGGCAATGACTGCAGTATTAGTAGGCGCAGATCTTTTGGTTATTCTTTCTAATGTTGATGGATTGTTGGATGAAAATAAAAAGGTTGTCAGATTAGTCGGTGAAATTACTCCGGCAATAAAAGCTATGGCTTATCCGACGAAAAAACAGACTAGCGTTGGTGGGATGATTACAAAAATTGAAGCCGCTAAAATTGCTGTAGATGCCGGGATTTCCTGTATAATCGCCAATGGGCATAAGAAAAATATTATTCTTGCTGTAGTAAAGACACCCGAGAAATGCGGAACTTTATTTGTTCCCAAATAAATGGGGTCAGAATTATTTTTTAGGCGGGGTTAAAATGAGTATAAAGACGGAATTAACTAGTATTGCTAAAAAGGCTCAAGGGGCCTGTCGCAGTGCATTAACCTTGTCTTCTGAGGTTAAGGATAGGGCGCTTAAAGCCATGGCTATGTCTTTATTAGACGCCAGGGCATTTATCTTAAGCGCTAATAAGAAGGATTTGCGCATGGCTAAAGCCAGGCGGATATCTTCGGCTTTACTGGATAGGCTGACGCTTAGTGAAAAAAGAATCCAGGATATGGCTGATTCTTTGAATGAAATCGCTAATTTAGCTGATCCGGTTGGTGAAGTGATTAATGTTTGGCGCAGGCCCAATGGCCTCTGGATAAATAAGGTTCGGGTTCCTATAGGCGTAATCGCGATTATTTATGAATCTCGGCCGAATGTAACTTCGGATTGTATCGGGCTCTGCTTTAAATCCGGCAACAGTGTAATTTTAAGGGGAGGAAGCGAAGCTATAAATTCTAACCTGGCTATTGCCAATACGCTTAAAGAAGTTTTAAAAAGATACAAAATACCCGAAGGCCTGGTTAATATGGTCACTACTACTGACCGGGCCGCGGTTAAGACCCTTTTGAGTTTAAATAGTTTCATAGATCTGGTTATGCCCCGGGGAGGCGAAGGCCTGATCAATCAAGTAATGAAATTGTCCCGGATACCGGTAATCAAGCATTATAAAGGTATCTGCCATGCCTATGTTGATGAGTCCGCGGATCTTAAGATGGCCGAAGACATTTGTTATAATGCCAAGGTTCAGCGTCCGGGAGTTTGTAATGCCCTGGAGAGCATGTTAGTGCATGAAAAGGTTGCGCCTAAATTCTTGCCCAGAATGTTGGAAAAATTCCAGGATGCCGGCGTTGAGATTCGCGGCTGTCCGAGGACTAAAAAGATCGTAAAAGATATCAAGCTGGCCAAGGAATCCGATTATCACAGAGAATACTTAGATTTAATTCTTTCGGTAAAGGTGGTTAAAGATTTAAACCAGGCTATTGAGCATATTAATAATTATGGAACCCACCATTCCGACAGTATTATCTCGGATAATTATGATAATTCCCTGGAATTTTTAAGGCGGGTGGATTCGGCCTGCGTGTACATGAATGCCTCGACTCGTTTTACCGACGGCTATCAATTCGGCTTAGGCGCAGAGATAGGCATATCTACGGACAAATTACATGCCCGCGGCCCGATGGCTTTAGAAGAGTTAACAACTTATAAATATATGGTAATGGGTAACGGACAAGTCCGGAGTTAAGGATGCGCATTGGAATATTAGGCGGGACATTTAATCCGATACATATAGGCCACCTTATTCTGGCTGAGGAGGTCCGGGAGAAGCTAAATCTGGATAAAATAATTTTTGTCCCGGCTTATCTTCCTCCGCATAAGAATAATTCTGATATTGCCCGGCCTGAGCATAGGTATAAAATGATCAAGCTGGCAATAAGTACCAATAAATATTTCTCAGTTTCGGATGTTGAGATAAAAAGAAAAGGCAGGTCTTACACTATAGATACTTTGCGCGAGTTTAAGAAAGTTTACCCTAAAGACAGCCTTTATTTTATTACCGGTTCGGATCTGCTCAAGTATCTTCCGGAATGGAGGGATCTTAAAGAGGTTATCCGGATGGTCAAGTTTGTGGTGGCTACCCGTCCAGGATATCCTTTAGAAAAGATCCCCGGCTATATCAAGACTATCGGGATCAGGGCAGTGGATATCTCAGGTTTTGAAGTCAGGCAGTGCATAAAACAAAAGACCTCGTTTCGGTATCTGGTTGCAGAGGCAGTATTTAAATATATTGTGGAGCATAGCCTTTATGTCCACCCCAGAGGTTGACAACCATATCCACCCCGTAGGTGGAGCCCACCTACGGGGTGGAAAAAGGTTAGTGAATATGAAAATAAAAATAGCCCCATCAATATTATCGGCGGATTTTGGCTGTTTGAAAGACGAGATCCGCAAAGTCGAAATTGCCGGCGCGGATATGCTCCACATCGATGTAATGGACGGGCATTTTGTCCCCAATATTACTATCGGTCCGGTAGTGGTCAAGGATATCCGCAAAATTACCAAACTGCCTTTAGATGTGCATCTCATGATTGAGAATCCCGAAGATTACGTGGATTCTTTTGTTAAGGCCGGCAGCGATATGATTACTTTTCACATCGAAACCATATCGAAAGCAGAGTTAAGGGATAAGTGCCAAGAGTTAAGAAAAAAAGGGGTTAAGGTGGGGATCTCTTTGAATCCCCCCACGCCTTTGGCTAAGATCAAAGGTGTTTTAAAGTTCGTAGATTTTGTCCTGGTGATGTCGGTAAATCCCGGATTCGGCGGCCAGGAATTTATTCCCTCGGCGGTACTTAAGATAAAGCAATTACGCGCTATATTTAAAGGCGATATCGCGGTTGACGGCGGCCTAAACGAGGTTAATGCCGGCAAGGTTATTCCGGCCGGGGCTAATATTTTAGCCGCGGGTTCTTATATATTTAAATCTAATAATTATAAGGAGGCGATAAGGAGACTGCGATGTCAAATCTAACTAAAGAGATCAAATTCGGCACTGACGGTTGGCGAGGGATAATCAGCGATAATTTTACTTTTGCTAATGTCCGCCGGGTAGCCCAGGCCATTGCCGAGTATTATTTATCCCTTGACACTTACCCCTTACCCCTAAAAATCGCTGTAGGTTATGACACCCGTTTTTTATCCGATAAATTCGCCCTGACAGTTACCGAGGTATTGCTTAAGCAGGGTGTTGACGTTATTCTTTCAGATCGGGCTATCCCGACTCCAACTTTAAGTTTTGCCGTTCAGCAAAAAAAACTTAGCGCCGGAATAATGATTACTGCCAGCCATAACCCCAGCGAATATAACGGCATCAAAATTAAAACTGCTTCCGGTGGAGCTGCCGGAACAGAGGTTACCGGAGAGGTTGAGAGATTATTAGCTAAACCTTTAAATCTAAAAGTCAACCGGTTAGGAAAATTATCCAAGATCGATTTTACCGGGAACTATATAAAATTCCTGCGTAAATATATTGATTTAAAAAAATTAAAAAACGCTAAGTTCAAGGTTTTAGTCGATCCAATGCATGGCAGCGGCAACAGTCTGATAGCTGAAGTGCTGAAGGGGACTAAGATTAAATTAGTATTTATGCGTCAGGATATCAATCCTTCTTTCGAAGGTTTGCGGCCGGAACCGGTAATGGAGAACCTCTACCAAACTCAGGAGAGGATGAAAAAAGAAAAGTTTGATCTGGCCATTATTTTAGACGGCGACGCGGACAGGATCGCTGCTTTTGCCGGGAAGGGCGAATTTATCTATCCCCAGAAGATTTTAGGATTATTAGCCTTGCATCTGCGCCAGGACCGGAAGATGTCCGGAGGAATGGTTAAGACTATCGTGGGAACCAATATGATGGATAATATTGCCAAGGGTTTAGGAATGAAGTTATATGAAACCCCGGTGGGATTTAAGTATATCTCGGAATTAATGCAAAAGAATAATATCTTGGTGGGCGGAGAGGAAGCCGGCGGAATGGGATTTAAGAATTACATCCCGGAAAGAGACGGGACCTTAGCCGGGTTGTTGCTTTTAGAGATGATGGCCTGCCGCAAAAAGCCGATGATAAAAATACTTTCTGAGATGGAGAATAAATACGGAAGATATTATTATGAACGCTCTGACCTGCGCATCCCGAATTTAAAAATAAATTTAGATGAATTTAAGAAGATCAGGAGTATCTTGGGCCGGGAAGTGATCAAGGTCAAGGATTATGACGGAGTAAAATTGATCTGCAGCGATTTTAGCTGGCTGATCTTCAGAGCTTCGGGAACCGAGCCTATAATCAGGATCTACGCTGAGTCTAAATCTCTGGCCCAGTCTAAAAAGATGGTTGAATTCGGCAGGAAATTAGTTCTTTAGAAAATGTTTTATATCCCACTCAGGTTTTTATCTTGGGTAATATGTAAAGCAGGTTTTGGTTTAAAGGTGAGCGGTTGTGAATTTATACCCAAAAAGGGCGGATTTATTTTGGCTAGTAATCACCTCAGCTATTTAGATCCGATGGCCGTGGGCGCAGCCTGTGGCCGCCTAGACCTGAATTATATGGCCAGGCATAGTTTATTCCGTAATCCCTGTTCTGCTTGGGTTTTGGCAGAAGGACATGTTTTCCCGGTAAAAAGAAACTCCGCTGATTTTAAGGCCCTGAAAGAAGCCCTGCGCAGGGTAAATAAAGGAAAGGGCCTGCTCTTGTTTCCTGAGGGAACCCGTCAGGTGAGCGGAAGGTTCGGCGAGCCTGAACCCGGAGTTGGTTTTTTAGCTGCCAAGCTTAAAGTTCCGGTTATTCCGGTTTTATTAAAAGGGACTGACCAGGCTTGGCCCAGAAATGCAAAATTTCCCAGGTCGGCTAAAATTAAAGTAACCTTTGGCCCGGGAATAGTTATAGAAAGCAAGATGAGTTATAAAGAAATTGCCCAAACAATTATGGATGGTATTCGGGCCCTTGCAAAATAACTCATAAAACTATGCTGGCTTAGGTCCCGCAATAGTCATTGGGGGATCAAGCAAAAAATAAACGCCAGCCGGCATTTTTTGCTTGAAAATTCCTTTGCAAAGGAGGTGTTTTTTAATAAGCTAAATACGGGGATGGTTCTAAAAGACATAAGCAAAAGTGCCCCCTTTAAAGGGGACATTTTAAGATTAGTTTCAGAACCGTCCCCGATTGATAAAAAAAATAATAATTCGAGAGGAGATTTAATAACATGAATGATGAAGCCACTAAAGAAGAAATGAGCGAGTTGGAACAGCTTTACAATCAAACTATAAAAATGATCAAGGAAGGCCAGATCACTAAAGGAAAGATCGTCTCCATAAAAACCAAAGATATCTTAGTGGATGTCGGTTTTAAATCCGAGGGGATCGTTCCGATAGCGGAATTCTCTAAAGACGAGCTGGTGGTCGGCACGGAACTTGATTTTTTCGTGGACTCCATTGAAAACGATATGGGCCTGATCGCTCTTTCCCGGGAGAAGGCCAGATGTATGAAGGGATGGGATGATGTAGTCAAACACTACGATAAGAGTGAGATTATCGATGGTTTAGTCGGCCGTAAAGTAAAGGGAGGTTTTTTAGTCAATGTCCAGGGTATAGACGGTTTTCTTCCCGCGTCACTCTCCGTATTTAAGAATGTGCCGGACAAAGATATCGTCAACAAAGTATTTAAGTTTAAGATCATTAAGATTAATAAACTAAGATACAGTATTATCTTATCCCGCCGCGAGGCAATGCAGAAGGAGAAAGAGCAAAGCCGAGAGAAGATGTGGCAGGAATTAAAAGTCGGGTCGGCTTCTCCCGGATTGGTCAAGGCCATAACTGATTTTGGCGCTTTTATTGACCTGGGCGGAGTAGACGGGCTTTTGCATATTACTGATATGTCCTGGTCTAAGATATCCCATCCTTCGGAGATAGTGGCAGTAGGCGATAAAATAGAAGTGGTAGTGCTTAATATCGATAAGGATTCTAATAAGATATCCTTGGGTTTAAAGCAGAGGCTGCCTGATCCCTGGCAGGATGTAGAGAATAAGTTCAGCGTAGGTTCTAAAATTAAGGGAAAAGTGGTAAATATCGCCCCCTACGGCGTGTTTGTGGAATTGGAAAAAGGCATTGAAGGCCTGATCCATATTTCCGAGATATCCTGGGCTAAAAAAGTCAATAATCCGGGCGAGGTATTCGCTATCGGAGATACGGTAGAGAGCCAGATCTTAAGCGTGGATAAAGATTCTCGCAGGATAGCCTTAAGCATCAAACAGCTGGAGCAGAATCCCTGGTTGGAAGCAGATTCTAAATATTCGATTAATACCCAGGTCCAAGGCAAAGTAAAAGGATTTACCAAATACGGCGTATTCGTGGAATTGGATAGCGGTTTGGAAGGGATGATCCACATTTCCGATCTCTCCTGGACCAAAAAAATATCTAATCCTCAGGACATGCTGAAAAAAGGCCAGAAGGTGGATGTGATGGTTATGGCTATAGATAGCCAGAATCAGCGGATCACTTTAGGTTTAAAGCAGCTCCAGGATAATCCCTGGCCGGAGATCGCCAATAAGTATCTCTTAGAGTCCTCTTTGGAGACCGAAGTCACCAGCATAACTGATTTCGGCGTATTTGTTAAGATCGAGGAGGATTTAGAAGGTTTGGTATTCAGTAATGAAATAGAGGCTGCAAAATTAAAAGAATTAAAACCCGGGGATAAGATCCAGGTTAAGATAATTAAGGTGGATGTGGAGCAGGGCAAGATCGGACTCTCCACCAAGCTTTGATAAGTAAGAAGGCATAGGTACAGGTAGAGGTAGAGAAAAGAAAGAATGTTCAAGTCATTTAAAGAAATGCCTATTTGGCAAGAGGCAATGGCTAAAGCTGAAGATATCTTTAATTTGACTGAAAAATTACCTAAAAAAGAAGATTATGGTTTAACTTCTCAGATCCGTAGAGCTGCTTTGAGTATTTCTGCTAATATTGCTGAGGCTTACGGAAGGAACCATACTTCAGATAAAGTTAATTTCTATTATTTCGCTAGAGGTTCTGCAGTTGAGATTCAGAACCACATAGAATATGCAAAAAGAGTAGGATATATTAAAGCAGATATAGTAAAATGTTTAGACGATAAATTGGTTAAATTGTATAATGACCTTAACAAAATAATAATTTCTCTGAAGAATTAATAACATAATCTATACCTATATCTTTACCTCTACCTATTTTATATGGACATTAAACACCAATTAGAAATAATCAAGCGCGGCGCAGTCGAAATATTCTCCGAAGAAGAGCTGGTCCGCAAACTAGAACAGGCTAAAAAAGAAAACCGGCCGCTTAGGATAAAGGCTGGTTTTGACCCTACGGCCCCGGATATCCATTTGGGCCATACCGTGCTTTTAAGGAAGCTGCGCCAGTTCCAGGATCTGGGGCATGAGGTTTATTTTCTGATCGGTGATTTTACCGGACAGATCGGAGATCCTACCGGTAAGTCGGAAATCCGTAAACAGCTGACCAAGGAGGAAGTAGCTAAGAACGCCCAAACCTATAAAGAGCAGGCGGCCAAAATCCTGGATATCTCTAAATTAAAGATTGTTTTTAACAGTGACTGGTTTGAGAAGATGCCAGGGCTTGAATTCAGCCGGCTGCTTACTCATTATTCGGCGACCCGCCTTATGGAAAGAGATGATTTTACTCAAAGAAGGAATAGCGGCAAGCCAATATTTGTATCGGAGTTTATTTATCCTATCCTGCAAGGATATGATTCAGTAGTTTTAAAAGCCGATGTTGAATTAGGCGGGACTGATCAGATATTCAATCTTTTAGTAGGCCGGGACCTGCAGAAAGATTTTCACCAGGAGCCCCAGGTGGTCCTGACCATGCCTTTATTGGAAGGCACAGACGGCGTTAATAAGATGAGTAAATCTTTGGGTAATTATATATCCATTAATGATACTGCCGAAGATATGTTCGGTAAAATAATGTCCATATCCGACGAGCTGATGCTTAAGTATTTTATTCTGCTTACTGATGAAGATCCGGAACCGCTAAGAAGGATACATCCTAAAGAGGCTAAGGTAAAATTAGCTAAAATAATTATTACTCAATATTATAGCGTCGATGCTGCGGAAAAAGCAGAAGAGGGTTTCCAGCGGGTATTCGCTTCCAAGGAAACTCCGGAAGATATGCCGGTATTTAAATTAAACCGGCCTTTTGCGGTGGTCGACTTGATAGTAGATAGCGGATTGGCAAAAAGTAAAAATGAAGCCCGCCGGCTTATTAACCACGGCGCGGTAGATTTTAACGGCAATAGGATTTCTGACGACAAGTTTATGATTGATGTTTCAGGCGTGCTCAAAGTCGGCAGCCGCCGCTTTCTAAAGATTGAAAAGGTTTAAAAACGGGGACGGTTCTCAAGCCAAAGCTAAAGTGTCCCCTTAAAGGGGACACTTTAAGATTACGCTGAGAACCGTCCCCGAATAAATGGAGATATTATGAAATTAGATCGGTACTTAGTTACCGGTGGCGCCGGTTTTATCGGCTCACATATCGTCGAGAAATTGCTCAATGAAGGCTACTTTGTCCGCGTTTTAGACAATTTTTCCTCTGGCAAACTCTCCAACCTTAGTTTTGCTAAAAGCGGGGACTGTCCCCGCAGTTCTATTGAGATTATCGAAGGCGATATTCGGAATTATAAAGTCTGCGAAAAAGCCTGTAAGAGAATCGATTACGTTATTCATCAGGCAGCCTTGCGTTCTGTTCCTAAATCTCTGGTTGATCCTTATTCTTATAACGAGGTTAATATTAACGGGACTTTAAATATGCTCAAAGCCGCTTATAAGGCTAAGGCAAAGCGTTTTGTTTTTGCGTCTTCCAGTTCAGTTTACGGAAATACGGATAAATTCCCCGAAAAGGAATCCGAATTGCCGCTATTAATTTCGCCGTACGCCCTGAGCAAATTAGCCGGCGAATATTACTGTCGGATATTTTCCGAAATTTACAATCTGGAAACAGTATCATTAAGGTATTTTAATGTATTTGGGCCGCGCCAGGCTTTGGATGATGAGTATGCCGTAGTTATCCCGAAATTTATCACTTGTATATTAAATAACCAGAAACCTCCGATATTCGGAAACGGTAAGCAATCTCGGGATTTTACCTATGTGGATAATATTGTTCAGGCTAATTTGCTTGCTGCAAGACGGCCTAAGATCAAATGTGAAGTTTTTAATGTGGCTAACGGTAAGGATAACACTGTTCTGGATCTGGTCAGGTTGATCAATAAAATATTAGGCAAGAAGATTAAGCCGAAAATTTTGCCTAAGAGGCAGGGAGATGTATTCAAGACCCTGGCTGATATTTCCCGGATCAGTAAAAAATTAGGCTATAAGCCTTCGGTTAGTTTTAAAGAAGGATTACGCAGAACAGTAGGGTATTTTAATCTCGGGGACAG
>JBDRLN010000073.1:0-8926 GCA_043812955.1 Candidatus Omnitrophota bacterium
CTCCTTTAGGCCTGAGCCGATCTCTCCGGTTGCCTTGGCTGCCTTGACATCAAAATCAGCTACCGCAATCCTGGCCTTAGGCCCGGAATATGGGGGCAGGCCTTGAGCCCCGGCATTATTATCTACCTGGGCAGTAGGCTGTAAACCGGCATAAGCCAAAGAACCTGATAAAACAAATATTAACCCTACAATCATAATTAATCTCTTCATTATCATACCTCCTTTAAATCGGGGACGGTTCTGAAAACAAAGCTAAAGTGTCCCTTTTTTGGGGACAGTTTAAGATCATTTTCAGAACCGTCCCCGTTATTGCTTAGCGTCTCTCTTTTTCTTTTCCTCTTCTTTTTCTGCCAAAACTTTAGCCGTAACTTCTGCCGGAACCTGCACGTATTTGTCAAATTCCATTGAGGCATTAGCCCGGCCGCTACTTAAAGAGCGGAATATTGTAGTATAACCAAACATTTCCGATAAAGGGGCTTCGGCGGTAATGACTTTCTGTTTTCCCTTGGTATCCATATTCAAGATTTTTCCCCTGCGGGAACAAATATTGCCTACAATACTGTTTAAATACTCCTCAGGAGTAGTGACCTCTAAAGACATTGAAGGCTCAAGAAGCACTGGAGAGCATTTCATAAACGCCCTTTTAAAACATTCAATAGCCGCTATTTTAAAGGCAATCTCCGACGAATCAACTTCGTGAAAAGAACCGTCAACTAGATCCACCACTACATCTACTACCGGATATCCAGCATAGACCCCTTTGCTAATAGCTTCAATAACGCCTTTTTCTACGGCCGGAATAAAAGAGCGGGGGATCGCCCCCCCCTTAATACTGTTAATAAATTCCAAGCCCTTACCCTGCTCGGCAGGTGACATATTAAAAACTACATGACCGTACTGGCCCCTGCCGCCAGACTGTTTAACGTGTTTATATTCTTCTGAGGCGCTCTTTAAAATTGTCTCCCGGTAGGCAACCTTGGGCTGGCCAACTACTGCCTCTACCCCAAATTCCTCTTTTAACCGGTCAACAATAATCTCTAAATGTAATTCGCCCATCCCGGTAAGAATGGTCTCTTTAGTTTCTTCGTCAGTCTGAACTATGAAAGTAGGATCCTCTTCAACCAATTTAGATAACCCCTTACCCAATTTATCCTGGTCCTGGCGGCTCTTAGGCTCAATACTCAAAGACACCACCGGCGTAGGAAATTCAATAGCCTCCAGGATTATCGGGTTATCTGTCTCACAAAGCGTATCTCCGGTTATAGTATGGGCCAGGCCGATTATAGCCACAATGTCCCCGGCAAAGGCGCAATCAACATTCTCCCTTTGATTGGCATGCATCCGGACAATCCTGCCGATCCTTTCTTTTTTATCCTTAGTAGAATTATAGATATAGGTACCGGTCTCCAGGACTCCGGAATAAATCCGGATATAAACTAATTTTCCCATGTGCGGATCAGACTGAATTTTAAAAGCTAGGGCTGCCAGCGATTCTGTGGCAATCTGATTACGGGTTATATATTCCTCAGGGTTATCCAGCTTATGCCCTTTGACTGCCGGCAGATCCGCCGGAGATGGCAAATATATATTTATCGCATCCAATAATTTCTGCACGCCTTTATTCTTAAAAGAGGCCCCGCAAAGCACCGGAATTAATTTATTCATAACCGTCCCCCGGCGGATAGCCCGGATTAATTCTTCAGAAGTTACTGATGCCCCGCCTGTTTCCAGAATCTTCTTCATCAGGCTGTCGTCAAAGGACGTTGCTTTTTCAATTAAAGCCTGTCGGAATTTTTCAGCTGTTTCTTTATACTCAGCCGGGACATCTTCCACTGAATAATTCTTGCCTTGAGATTCATCTTCCTGATAGATATAAGCCTTCATTTCTATTAAATCGATTATCCCCTTAAACTGGTCTTCAGCTCCAATAGGAATCACTAAAACAGCAGTATTAGCCTCCAGCCTTTCTTCAATAGTCTTTAAGACCGCGTAAAAATCCGCGCCGGTCCGGTCCATCTTATTTACAAAAGCTATCTTAGGGACATTATATTTATTAGACTGCCGCCATACAGTCTCGGACTGAGGCTCTACCCCTCCAACAGCGCAAAAAAGAGCTACCACGCCGTCCAGGACTCTTAGGCTGCGTTCAACTTCTACGGTGAAATCAACATGCCCGGGAGTATCGATAATATTAATCCGGCAATCTTTCCACTGGCAGGTAGTAGCAGCGGAGGTAATAGTAATACCCCTATCCTGCTCCTGCTTCATCCAATCCATTTGAGCCTTGCCATCGTGAACTTCACCAATCTTATAAGACCTACCGGTGTAAAATAATATTCTTTCAGTTGTAGTAGTTTTCCCGGCATCAATATGAGCGATTATTCCGATATTCCTTATCTTCTCCAGCTCTATCCGCGGCGCCGGCCTAGCTTTAACTCTCTTCTCTGCCTCTTCCTTAGGAGCCTGCGCTTTATCTTCTAACTTTTCTTCTGCCTTATCTTCAATTTTTTCTTCAGCCTTTGTTTCTTTTTTCTTTACCTCTTCCTCTACCTTTACCTTCTCCTCTTCCTGGAGAGGCAGTCCCGGCAGCAACTCAACCAGATCCTCCCGCGACAAAGGTTCGGCAGATTGAGATACTTCCGCAGGCTTAAACGGCTCTACGCAAATACTATCTGGAACTATTTGAGGACCTGCTGCCTGAGATTCTTCAAATGATATACCGCTTCTTAACTGAGCTTTTAATTGGACCAACTCTTCTACTAAAATTTTTAGCTTTTCATCTTTGACTTCCAGCTCTTTCTCTAACCCTGTATATTCCTCATTTAATTTATTAAATTCTTTTTTTACATTGTTGTACTCATCCCTGGAGACCCATTCGCTTTTTTCTTGCTGCTTCTTAAAAGTATCGATGGTATCCAGGTGTGCGGCAATCTGCTTACTCTTGATTTCCAGGTCTTTTATTAACTTCTCAACCTGATGCTTAAACCGCTCAATCTCTTCTGTCTTATCCTTGCTTTCTTTTTCCAGAATTCGGTATTGCTCTAAATACTCATTGTTCCTGCGAGTAAGGTCAACGTTCTTGGAAAATTCATCTTTTAACTCTTTCTCCTTACTTAGAAATTTACTCTCATATTCGGAGTTTTTCTCTTGGACCTTCTTTAAGATATCATCGCTCTTATCCACCCACTCTTTTCTGCGGCCCATCTCCTCGGTAAACACATTTTCTTTTTTTTTGGCCTGAGAGAATTCTTCCTGCAGATTTAAATAATCAGTTCGCAGCTTCTCTGATTCTGCGGTAAGAGAACTAATAATGGATTCAAGCCTTAAAATCTTCTGCTCTTTAGTATCCCGGGAAGGCGTTTTCGCCTTAGCTTTTTCGCTATCCGGAATTAAACCATAGATCGCCAGGCCAATTCCTATTGCCAGCATTACACCTAAAATAATTAGCATATTATTTATTAATATTTAACCTGATCCATCCCATTATTAAATATATTAAAACAAAAATCTTTGCGCCTCGTACCAAAATCTTTTTTCCATTATAACATAAAAACAGGGGACGTTTCTATTTTTTTTCTTCTCGAATAATCAAAAATAGAAACGTCCCCTAGTTCATATCCAGCTTAAATTATAGCAAATATAAAAACCCAGGCAAGTTTTTTCCCAATAACAAACAGGGACGGTTCTAAACACAATCTTAAAGTGTCCCCTTAAAGGGGACACTTTAGCTTTAGCTTGAGAACCGTCCCTGAGTTAAAATTCGAGCTTGAGGCCGCTGGTTATGGAAAAACCGGGCATGGGATAATCTTTGATAACCTGGTATTTCCTATTGGCGAGATTATCTAAGTAAATAAAATATGTTGCATTAGGAGTGATTTTTTTGTAAAGATTAAACCCGAATATAAAGAATCTTTTAACCTTGGATAAGTTAGCGGCGTCATAATATCTGGCGCCGCTGAATTGGCCCTTAAGTTCAATATCTAATCCTCTAGGACCCTTATATCTTAAAATAGAATCGACTTTATGCTTAGGCTGATAAACCAGGTATTTATTGGTTTTAGAATCTTTTGCCTTTAGAAAAGCATAATCTAGTTCTAATTCAATTTCCTTAAACAGCGATATCTTATTAAGCCATTCTACACCTTCGATTACCGCCGAACTTACATTTTCCGGCTGGTATACGCCGCTGCCGTTATCCGACCATTGAATAAGCTGCTTATAGCCACTGCGATGATAAGTTAAACCAGAGGTTAAATATTTATTTATCCTTACATCCAGACCAAACTCTCCGGTTACCCCCTTCTCAGGCCTTAAATTAGGATTCCCCTTACTCCAGCCTTCATCAGGCCAATAAAGATCGTTAAAGGTAGGCGCGCGGAAAGAACGAGCGATCAAACCGTGAAATTTTATATTTTCCTCTAACTTATAGAGAAATCCGAAATCCGGACAAACTTGGGTTCCGAAATTAGAATAATCATCTACCCTGGCTCCAAAATTTATTTTTAAGTCTTTAAGTAATTCCAGATGATTTTCCAGATATCCGGCACGCACAATATATTTGTGCTTCGCCGAAGTAGTGCTGTCATTAAGATTATCTACGTAATTAAATCCGAAAACTGCCTTGTATATATCCGAGAGCTGTTTATCGAATTGCAGATCTAGCCCCCCTACCTTAGTAGTATGTATGTCTTTTTTAAAAGCGGTATCAAAAATAGAACCGGCGCTATTTTCCATAAATTCCAGGCGGTCGTAATTCTGAAAAAGCTTTAATCTAAAACTTGTCGAATCTTCCGGTTTAAAAAACCAGCCTAAGTCCTGAAAATTTTTAAGTACGAATTGCCTATCATCCGTATCCGGCTCAGTTATCTTTCCGGGAGCGCCAGCCCGGCTGCGCAAAAATCCGGATGAAAAAATTAAATTATTAACGCTATTTAGCTCATATTCAAATTTTCCGTTAAAATCCCTTTCACTGAACTCGGCATTATCCCGGAAACCATCAGAACGCTGATACCCTCCGCCTATAAGATAACCGAATTTAGCTATCCTTGCTCCGTGCGAAAACTTTTCAATATAGGTCCTGGCAGTCCCGAAACTGCTGGAGATCTCGGTTTTTTGGTTTTCTTTCGGAGGGCTCTTGGTAATAATGTTCACTGTCCCTCCCATCGCCCCTGAACCGTATAAACTCGAACCGGGCCCGTGCATTACTTCGATCCGGTTAATATTCTCAAGCGGTATATCGCTCAATTCTACTGCCCCGTCCCGGGGATTATTTATCGGCCTGCCGTCAACCAAGACCAGAACCTGAGCAGAGGTTGATCCACGCATCCGGATATTCTTGGTTGCCCCTGGCCCGCCATAATTACTTATATTAACCGAGGTAATCCCGGTTAAAGCTTCAGCCACATCATTAGCTCCAGACTTCTCTATTTCTTTAGCAGTAATTACATCCACCTGGCGGGAGACATCAGAATAATCCTCTTCCATTCTGGAGGCAGTAACCACGATCCTGTCTAAATCCACATCCTCTGCTAAAACTATGGAAGGAAAAATAATATTACAGGCGAGAATTAATCCTAAGCAGGCGTTTTTCATTTGATACATCCCCTTTCTCTTCTTGCGAGAGTACTTTGCCCAAACAGATGATCGACCGGGCTCGTAAATCAGTATGTAGTATGTAGTATGTAGTATGTAGTATGTAGTATGTAGGGCTTAGGTTTTCCCTACATTCTACATTCTATCTACTACATACTGCTTTACTTTACCGTTGCGCGACAGCGCCTGGGATTCCTGCCTTCGGCAGGCAGAGCACCAGGACTTCCCTCATCTATCCGGCGAGACCCTACATTAATTAGTTATATTTCTTGATATCCAAAAACCAGTGCTTCCAGAATCCCTCTTTTAATAGAGGCTCACTTTCTACTATATTAATTGGACTTTTAAAAATTGGCCCATCAACCACCAAAGTATGGAACTCTCCTTTCTCCCCGCAGGGACAAACACCTATTTTTTTAAGCTCCTTAACCAATTTTCTGTCAATGACCCGGCCCAGGAATTCCTTGCCCATAACATCCGCCTTGCAGCTGACGATCTTGGCTTTGAACCCTAAATCAACAAATTCCTCAATTATCTTTTCCGGAGGATTATTCCAGAGCGGCTCCAGGGCCTTGATCTTTAAATCAGTGCAGACCCGCTCGATCCAGCTTTCATGTTCCAGAAGATAGATATCCCCAAAAACCATCGTATTGATATCATTGCCCCTAAGCTCGGTAACCGCGGACTTAAACTCCTCTTCGTATTTTTGCATATCCGGGCTGACTTCTCTCTGGGCCAAAGGTATCCCGATTAAATCCGCCTGGAGTTTTAAAAGCCTGCCTTCGATACCATGAAAACATCCCCGCTTTGATTCGCGGGAGATAAAATTCAAAAGCAACTTTACAGCATAACCCTGTTTGATTGCTTTATAACAGGCTAAACAGCTATCTTTACCCCCGCTCCATGAAGCTATGGCGTTTAAATCAGACATAATCCACTCCTCACTAAAACACAAAGAAGAAATAAAACAATTACTTCTATCATTTCATTTAACGCGCCCAAGGTATCGCCGGTTAAACCGTCAATTTTATTACTTATCAACCGGTCAATTAAATAGGCTATTAGGGCTACAACTACCCAGATCAATAACCCTTTAAAATGAAAAGTAAAAAAAACAATAAGCAGGGTAATTCCCGTAGCCCAGAAAAATATCTTCCGGCTGACGCCCCGTATAAAAATACCGGCCTTTCCTTCCTGGCGGGCATACGGAAATAAAAAAATCGAGTATACCATTGCCCAGCGGCTTAAAACACACATTAGAATCAATCCGGGGATTTTAATTGACGGGTTAAGGGAAGAAAAGAAAACGGTCGTTAAAAGTATGGCTGAAATTAATCTATTAACCCCCATTGCCCCGGTACGGGAATCCCGCATAATTGCCAGCATTTCGTCTTTATTCTTACGGCTTAAAAAAGCGTCAAAAGTATCAGCTAAGCCATCCAGATGCATTCCACCGGTTAAAATGGTCAATAAAACTATAACCGATACGCTAACCGCTAATTCATTAAAATATAAAAGATTAAGCAGGTTATGGGCAATTGCCAGGACGATCCCGAGCATCAAGCCAACCAATGGAAATAAGATTAAAGACTGGGCTAAATTTTTTTCCTGAAAATCTTTAATTTTAACTGGCAGAATGGTCAAAAATTGTAAAGCCAGTAAGAATTTGTTCATTTGATAACCTCTGTTGAAACTCCGGCGCTTTTAAAAGTAGCCATCTGAGTAAATATTTTGATCCCCGCCTCAATTATATTTATCCCTAAAGCCGCGCCAGTACCTTCTCCCAGCCTTAAATTTAAATCCAGGACCGGCTTTAATCCGATGTAATCCAAGATTGCCTTATGCCCAATTTCTACCGAACAGTGGCTGGCAATCATATATTCTTTGATTTTTGGTTCAATTCCATAGGCAATTAATGCCGCTGCCCCGGAAATGAACCCGTCGATAACTACCGGTACCCTGCGACTCACCGCAGCTAAGATTATTCCGGCCAAACCTCCTATTTCAAATCCGCCGACTTTGGCCAATACATCAATGGCTTCGCAGGAATTCGGTTTATTTACTTTAAGCGCCTGCTTAATAACCCTGATTTTATTTTTTAACCCTTGCTCATCTATACCTGCGCCTCTTCCAGTAATACCTTCGATCTTGGCTTTAGTAAACACCGCGGTTATTGCACTAGCGGAAGTAGTATTGCCGATACCCATATCACCGGTCCCGATAATATCAATTCCCCGCTTAAATTCGTCTTCAAATATTTCAATCCCGAACCTAACTGATTTTATGGCTTCTTCTCTACTCATTGCCGGGCCTTTAGCCATATTCTTAGTGCCGTAATTTATCTTTTTAACTATAAGCCGTGGATCATTTTTAAGGTCCGCGGCAACACCGATATCTACTACAACGACCCGGGCGCCGGCATGTTTTGCCAACACATTGATCCCCGCTCCGCCACTTAAAAAATTATAGACCATTTGAGCAGTAACTTCTTTAGGAAATGCGCTTACGCCTTCTTCAGTTACCCCATGGTCTGCGGCTAAAGTGAATATAACCTTATGTTGAAATTCAGGATTTTCTTTAGCGCTTATCCCCACTACCTGTTTGGCTAGTTCTTCCAGCCTGCCCAAACTTCCCAAAGGCTTAGTCAGATTGTTTAGTCTTTCCTGAGCCCTATCCATAAATTGATGATCCAAACCAGTTATACATTTAACAACTTCATTTATTTTATCCATATTCTCCTTAATGCGGGGACGGTTCTCAGCGTAATCTTAAACTGTCCCCCTTAAGGGGACAGTTTAGCTTTGTTTTGAGAACCGTCCCTGAGTTTTAAAGGCAGGCCAGAAACCATAAACACTACCTCATCCGCCTGACTAGCAACTATCTGGTTTATCCTGCCGGCAACATCCCGGAAATCCCGGCCCAATTTGTTTTGGGGAACTACCCCTAAGCCAACTTCGTTGGAAACGATTATCGCTTTAGCCTTGATTTTTTTTAGGCTTAATAATACCTTATTAATTTTATCTGTTATTTCATCTTGGTTGTATCCGCCTAAAATTAAATTGGAAACCCATAAAGTCAAACAATCGATAACCAGGCAAACATATTTCCCGCTTGTTTTTTCTATCGCCTGATCTATATTGATATACTCTTCAACTGTCTGCCAGGATAAAGGCCGGGTGCGCTTATGTGCCTTAATCCGTTTTTTCATCTCCACATCTTTAGGTTGACAAGTAGCGATAAAAATAACTTTTCCTCGGAATTTTTTTGCCAGACCTAACGCATAGTTGCTTTTTCCGCTTCTTGCCCCTCCTAGAATAAAAGTAATTTTTCCCAT
>JBDRLN010000074.1:0-14939 GCA_043812955.1 Candidatus Omnitrophota bacterium
ACTTGCGGGGCTATTTATATAGGAGACAGGGAAACTGAATTCTGTACTGCTGCGTCTTTAGGTATCGGCGCGAATCTCGATCAGATCCCTTCAGCCTGCCGGAATACCAATTACTTCTCCTATGGAATTAGCGGGACCGGAAATGGCTCTGGCGCGGCGATCTTTACAGCCACCAGGTGTGTTACGCCTAATGGAAAGGCTCCTGGGGCCACGGCAGCACTCACCCTCATACTGACTACAGCATATAATACTGGATCGGATGTTTGGAGCGGAACTGGATCATATTAGATTTAAGCTTTTTCACTTTTCTTTAAATAGATTAATTTACGCGGAAAGGACGAGGTAAAGGTATACTCGTCCTTTCCAGTAATTAACAGGCACGGGGCTAATACCATATGAAAAGAAGTTATACGCTGACTGAATTAATGGTTGTTCTCATAATAATCGGTGTATTAGCAATTCTGGCCATACCATTAATTACCGGTCCAAGAGAACAGGCTATGGATAATGAGGCAAAAGTTAATCTTAAGTTGATCCAGGCAGCGGAAAAGATCTACCATATGGAATATAACCAGTATTGGCCGGCTGCGGATAATGATGCTCTTAATCAGAATTTAACCCTTTCTCTACCCAAAGCCACAAATAATAACCGCAATTGGAATTACAGCGCTACTAGCGATGGTAGTGTTGGCGCTGTCCGCTATTCAGGCAGCAGGACTTGGAATTTAAGCATCACTGAATCCGAGCCTGTTAAAACATTTCCTTAGGTAATGATAATTAACAAAAAAGGAATGACCATTTTAGAAATAGTTATTTCGATGCTGATAATATCTTTTGTTAGCATTGGAATTGCGAACGTGTTTATCGCGGCTAAGAAACATATCAGTAAAAATCGGTCTAAAATAATAGCCGCGGAATTAGGCAGGTATTATATGGATATCCTGAAGGTCAATGTGACTCAGGGTACTTGGGATCAGCCTGGGAACGATCTGAATCTGACGAATACGATGTTTAATAATAATATGAACCCGTTAATGAATTATACAATCTGGCGCAACGTAACTTATGCTAATGATACTTTATTGAACAACAATGTGCGCGGGGTAAGGCTAACTATATCCTGGAATGAAACTTTTTAATAATCTATCTGTAACATTAATAGAGCTATTGTTGGCGATAGCGTTGTTGTGGCTGGTTCTCCTGGCAACATCCAATATTAGCCTGTTCAGCCATGGGTATTTATTAAACGCGGACCGCAAGGTTAAGCTTCAAAATGAACTAACTCTTATAGCTGACGATATATGTAAGAATGTTGCCCGGGCCCCGGGAGAACTTAGCAACAGGGCAGTTACCGTGTCAGGGACTCGTATTAATGTAAGAAATTTTACGGGCGGGAATGATATAATCTATGACTTAAATAGTTATAAAATTCAGAAAGATTTCGTAGATTTCAATATCAACCGGATTATAGCCAATTTTACCCCCTCTTATCTTGATAACGGAATCGGCGTTGAGTTAAATATTACCGGAAGATCTGATCCTTCCAATGCCACTGCTATTAATAATCCCCAAGTTAATATCACCACTAGGTGTTATAGCCATCAGGCCAGCGCCCGCTAAAGATGTATCCTTTTTGATTGCAACATAGAGCAAATACAATCTTAAAATTAATTGCAAAAATACATAATTTATGTTAAATTAAACCAATGCCGCCAATGAAAAAATACCTATTCGCAGCCCTTATTTTAATTCCCATCTTATTTATTAATATCTATTTACGTCTTTTTCCAGCTTATTTTCCCCAGCTGAAGGATCAGGCTAAGAATATGATCCAGCTGAGGATCCGCCAGCAGGCTGCCCTGGATGTGGAGAGTAAGTTTACTAATTTTTCACCGGTAGCCAAGGACCGGCTATTAAATAATCTGGTTAGGGATATTAAGCGCACGAATAAAAAGGCGATTAGAGATCAGGAGCGGGTCGAATATCTAAAATTGAAGGATAAATACCAGGGAGATGATAACCAAACGTATCTTATGGAGCTCGACTGTTGGCATTGGGCAAGGTATGTTGATAATGTGCTGCGGTTGGGCCATCCCGGCGATAAAGTTGTAGATGGGAGGCAACAGGATATCCTGATGCTGGCTCCAGAGGGGAGTTTTTTGGCTTGGGATAACTTTATTTATTATGCCTCCGCGGTTTTATATAAAATTTTCTCTTTTTTTAATCCCCTGCCTTTATTTAATTTTCTTTTTTATCTGCCAATACTATATATTGCTTTATTTATAATAGCCCTTTATTTATTCGCCTTTTCATTGGGGGGCAATATTGCCGGGGCAATTGCCTGTCTGTCTGTAGGATTAACCCCGATATTTTTACCCCGGAGCTGCGCCGGCTGGTTTGATAAAGACATACTTAATTTATTGTTGCCTCTTTTGACTATCTGGGCGTATGCCCTTGCCTATAGCCATTCCTCTTTTAATTTGAAGCGGAAGATCTCCTGGATTTGTTTCTCCTCATTCTGGGTGGGATTGTTCTCGTTTACCTGGACTTATTGGTGGTTTATATTCCTGATCATTATAATTTATGAATTATTTTCTTTATTGTATTATTTGGTTAAGGCGTTTATTTTATCTAAAGACGCAAATATGGACGTATTTAAAGAACATCTTATTTCGCTGTCTTTATTTTTAATATTTAGCGCCATTTGGGTTTTTTTTATGTCAGGAAGCAGCCCGTTTGTTTTTGTATACTCTCAAGTAATCAACGCGCTTATCCTGAATAAATCATTAAGCGTATCTATATGGCCAAATGTATTTTCTACTGTCGGAGAATTAAGAAAGGTTGGCCTGGTGGAAATAGGCAGGTCAGCCGGAGGAATGCTGGTATTTATTCCTTCCCTAATTTGCCTAGTATTAGCTCCCTTATTTTACAATAAATATAATACCTACAGGCGCGAGACATTGATTATCCTGATTATTTGGTTTTTAAGTATGGCCTTTGCCTGTCTTAAGGGGGTAAGGTTTGTAATGTTCATTACTCTGCCATTAGGAATATTCTTAGGATGGGGGGCGAGTGAGATATATGGATATTTTAAGCTAAAGAAAAAGCCGGTCATCTCTATATTATTAATGTTTGTGGTTATATTCTTAAGCGCCGATCTGGTTAGAAACGGTATTAAAACAGCCAAGAAGATTTATCCTTTAATTGACGATATCTGGTATAGGTCGCTTAACGTGATCAGGGAAAATACGCCCCCCGAGTCAATACTTAACTCCTGGTGGGATTTTGGGGATTGGTTTAAAGTTGTAGCCGGGCGCCGAGTGATATTTGACGGGCAGAGCCAGGATGCCCCTCAGGTGTATTGGATGGCTAGAGTATTCTTAAGCAATTCTGAAGCAGAGGCCATAGCTATTTTGAGGATGTTAAATAACGCGGGGAATAAGGCTTTTGATATTATTAATTCTGAGCTGAAAGACCCATATAAATCAATTTTTATCCTGCAAAAGATATTACTTACGGAAAGGGCCGCAGCAATAGAAATATTATCAAAATACCTGCCGCTGCCCAAAACAGAAGAGGTGGCCAGTATACTTTTTAGCAGTCCCGGCAAGGCTTATTTTATTGTTGACCCGACAATGCCGTCTAAAATGCATGCGATCTCTTACATCGGGAATTGGAATTTTGCCAGGGTCTATTTGGCTCAAAATCTGAAAAAAAAGAGCAAAGAAAGAATAATAAGCTATCTGATAAAATTAGGCGTACAGGACGCTGAAAGGCTCTATGCTGAGGTATCCATTATACAGGATAAAAGCCTGGATGACTGGATTTCGAAGCGGTTTCAGTTTTTTAGCGGTGTGGTCAAGGGTGAAATGAAGGATAACATAGTTTATTTTAATAACGGTTTTATCTATAATCCTAAAGAACAAAGTATTTATTTATATAATCCCCGGGAAGGAAAATATAAATCCCCCCAGAGTATTTTTATAATGCAGCCGGATAACAGCCTAACAGAGGTAACTTGTCCCAACGCTACATTAGGTTTTTCAGTATTAATTTTTAAGAACGCTGACGGCGTTTATCAAAGTATTTTGTTGAGCCGTGAAATAGCCAATAGTATTTTTGTCAGGTTGTTTATTTTTAATGGCGCGGGGCTAAAGCATTTTAAACTGTTTATGGAAGGTTTATATGGCCGAGAGGAAGATGGGATAAGGGTCTTTAAAATAAAATGGGATTAGATAATATTCAAGTCTCGGTAGTTTTACCCTGTCTTAACGAAGAAAAGGCTTTAAGCCTTTGTCTAAATAAGATTAAAGATGTATTTAGTAGAGAGGGCATTATCGGTGAGATTATTGTTGCAGATAATGGCTCAGTTGATAATTCCCGCGAGATCGCCGGTTCATTAGGAGCAAGGGTAGTTTTGGAGCCTCAAAAAGGCTATGGGGCGGCTTATTTATCCGGTATAAAAGAGGCTAAAGGTGAATATATAGTTATTGCGGATAGCGATAATACTTATGATTTGTCTGATATCCCCAAATTCTTGAAACCATTGAAAGATGGTTATGATTTTGTGCTGGGATCGAGGTTTAAGGGCAAGATTAGAAAAGGGGCAATGAGCTGGTCTCATCGCTATGTGGGCAATCCTATACTTTCCGGAATATGCCGGTTATTCTTTAAGACTGACCTTTCTGATATTCACTGTGGTATGCGCTCATTTACGAGCTCGGCGTACCAGAAAATGAAATTAAGGACTTTAGGAATGGAATTTGCCACCGAGATGGTGGTTTCGGCACTAGTGAATAATTTTAAGACTTTTGAGGTCCCAATAGATTATTATCCTCGGGAAGGCGAATCCAAGTTAAGCCCGTTAACAGATGCCTGGAGGCATATCCGTTTTATGCTCATCTATTCACCGTTATGGCTTTATTTTATGCCGGCATTAACCGGTTTCCTGCTGGGAAGTTTAATTCTTTTGTTAATGCTTAAAGGCCCATTTTTATTCCTGGGTCACCATTGGGATATTCATTTTATGATTTTTATTAGTGCGATTAGTATACTTTCTTATCAGCTGCTTAACCTAGGGGTATTTGCCCACACCTTTGCCGTAAACGAGGGATTCTTGAGGAATGACCGGTTTTTTCTTTTTTTTCAGCGGCATTTTAATTTGGAAACGGGCCTGATAATCGGAAGCGCGTTATTCATCGCCGGATTCTCCATTAACCTCCTTATTTTTATGGAATGGTTTTTTAAGCACTTCGGAACTTTGGGCAGGATAAGGGAATCTATCCTGGCTATGACCCTTTTGATTATCGGGCTGCAGACAATCTTTTCTTCATTTTTCATCAGTTTACTATTTTTAAAACGCAGATGAAGGTTTTGGTAATTAACGAACCCTTTGTCAAGGATTTCTGCCGGACCCAGCGTTGGGCAGCCCGTTCCAGGGGCAGGGTCCTGCGCGCCCCTGACTGGTTGGCTTATGCTGCCGCGGTATTAGAAAAGAATGGCCATAATGTCCGGCTCCTGGATATGGTAGCCGAAGGCCGTTCTAAAGATGACCTGCGCCGTATAATAAAAAAAGAAAAGCCTGATTTCGTGGTTTTGGATTCAACAACGCCCTCTATATATTCGGATATTGAATGTGCCGGAATTATTAAGAGTGAATCTGAGGCCAAGGTAATTATGGTCGGGCCGCATGTCTCCAGCCTTCCCGAAGAGACTCTTATTTATGCCTCCGGCGCCGTGGATGTCGCCTGTATCGGCGAATATGATTATACGGTGCTCGATGCCATATCAACAAGCAGTAATTTAGAAAGAGTAAAAGGGATTGCTTATTATACAGGCGGCAGGGTAATAATAAATGAAGCCAGGGAATTGATTGAAAACCTAGATGAATTGCCTTTTCCTGCCTGGCAGCATCTGGATCTGATGAAGTATTTTGACGGCGGAAAGCTTTATCCTTACATTGATATTATTTCCGGCAGGGGCTGTCCTAATAGTTGCATTTTTTGCCTCTGGCCTCAGGTTATGCATGGTTTAAAATACCGTTTCCGAAGCCCGGAAAATGTTATAGATGAGATAGAACATGATATCTGCCTTTGTCCGGCGGTATTAAAAGGAGGGGAATTCTTTTTTGAAGACGATACCTTTACGGTGAATAAAGAAAGGGCGATTTTGATTTGCGAAGAAATCTTACGCCGTAAGCTAAAAATTACCTTTTCGGTAAATGCTAGGGCGGATACTGCGGATTTAGAGATGTTTAAGATAATGAAAAAGGCCGGCTGTCGGGAATTATTAGTGGGTTTTGAATCCGGGTCTCAGGAGATCTTGGATAACGCGCATAAAAATATTACACTTAATAGCGGGTATAAATTTATGGAATTAGCTAAGGAGGCAGGGCTATGTGTTCATGGTTGTTTTGTTATTGGCTTGCCCGGTGAAACTGAAAGCACGGCTCAAAAGACGGTTGATTTTGCGCTGTCTTTAAAATGCGATACTTTGCAGTTTTCCGGGGCAGTCCCTTTTCCCGGCACAAGATTTTTTGAAATAGCCAAAGAGAGGCGTTGGTTAAAGACCAGGGATTGGAGTAAATGGCTGGGAGAGGGAGAGCAGAGGGGGATAGTGGAATATCCCGGGATAGCTCAAGAGAGGATCAATTATTACGTGGATTTAGGCTTAAAGAAATTTTATCTTAGGCCTTGGTATATGCTTAAATTCATAATTTCTACCAGGGGCTTGCCGGATTTATACCGCAAGCTGCGGGGGGCGTTTAACTTCTTAAGTTATTTAAGTAGAAGATTAAAATAGGATACTAGAATGAACGAAAAAGTAGCTGTAATAGTGCCGGTCAAAGGGATACCATATTATTTTGTGAAGTGCGTGGCTTCCCTGTTGAAACTGGATTATCCGGACTATGAAGTTATTATAATCGACGATGGGCTTAACCCCGGCATACTTAAAGCGTTAGAAAATTTTAAGAATAGAATCAGGATATTAAAAAGCGATTGCCGTGGCCCGTCATTCGCCCGTAACCTGGCAGCCCGCAGTACAGATGCTCGCCTGATCGCTTTTACAGACAGTGACTGCATAGTAGACAGGTTTTGGCTTAAGGAATTAGTTAAGGCCTTAAATCAATTCCCTGACGCGGCATCCTGCGGCGGAATACAGAAAATTCCTGCTGACGCTACGAAATTCCAGAAACATGTTTTTGCGGCCTTGGAAAAATCAGAGGCAGTTTCTGAGTATATACGTAAAGGCAATAAGGATGATCAGATTATTGAAGTAAAACATAATGCCTCCTGCAATGTAATTTATAAACGGGATGTTTTTTTGAAGGAAGGGGGATTTTTTGAAGGTTTATGGCCGGGTGAAGATGTGGAATTTGATTGTCGTTTGAAGAAGAAGGGTTATAAGCTTATATTTGATCCGAAGGCATTAGTCTATCATTATCGTCCGGAGAACCTGAAAAAATTCATTCAGATGATGTATCGATATGGCTGGGCTCAGGCAGTTTTAGTGCGCAGGTACGGTTTTTTTAGAATAATCCAGTTTGTGCCTTTTCTTGCTTTTCTAATCGTCTTTTTTCTTGTCCTGTACTTTGAACCTGTAAAAATTTTAATACTGCCGGTATTGTTGTTTTTATTATTTTATCTTAAACCCAGTGGATTGCTTTTGGGCGGATTGGGATTTATTGCTTGGAATGCAGGTTTTTTAAAGGGATTAATTTCATTTAGCATTGATGGTCATGTATAGCCGAACCTTAAACCTATAAGCAAACTCTGAGCGAAAGTTTTGAGTGCGCCGAATAGGTTGATTCCAAGATAAGCCAATGTCAGACGTATACCTATTTTATGTTTCTAATAATAAACTCTGGAGGTATTTCCCCAATTCTGTGTTGTCGCTGTGTAATCCCTTACGGGATGAAGGATTTGAACCTGTAATCTTTGATACTGTCTTTAAGCGATTCAAAATAACTGACCTCAAAGGCGCTCTTTTTGTAGGTTTTTCCATCTACACAGATACAAATATTACTTTGGCTCTTGAAATTGCCTCCGCTATCAGAAGGGCATATCCCCAGCTTCCTCTGGTCTGGGGCGGGCCGCATGCCATCATGGTGCCTGAGCAGACCAGTAAACATCCCTTGGTGGATTTTGTTTCTTACGGCGAAGGAGAAACTGCGATTGTAGAATTGGCTAAAGCAATTGCTGTCGGAAAGACTTCGTTCGAGAATGTTCCAGGGATAATCTGGAAGGATGGAAAAGGTAACAGAATAAAAAATCCTCCTGCGGGGTATGTAAATATGGATAAGCTTCAAATTTATCCTTACGAACTGCTCAATGAGGACGTTTATAACTTAAGGCACGGGAAAATGTACTACGAGGCAAGCCGCGGCTGCCCTTATGGTTGCAAGTTTTGTTCCTATGACCATACCAGATGGCGCTATCGCTCTGCCCAAAAGGTGATAGACGACCTAGCAGTTATAGAGGAAAAATTTTCTCCCAAGGAGATTCAGATTATCGACGCTAACCATTTTATGGATCTTAGTTGGGTGGAAGAAATCTGGCAAGGTAAAATAAAACGCAATTTACAATTTAAATGGGAAACTAATTGCCGCTTTGATACATTATCCAAGATGCCCGAGAGGGCTTTGGAGGCCTTGGCTTCTTCCGGCTGTTATCAGTTAAGGCTCGGAGCAGAATCAGGCTCTCAGAGGATTCTTGATTATCTTAATAAGGGAATAACCGTTGAACAGATCCTGTCAGGTATTGAACTCTGCCAGAAACATAAGATTAATGCGCTTATTTCCTTCATGGTCGGCTATCCTCCAGAAGAACAGAAAGACGTGGATGCCACGGTTGAACTTATAAACCAGATAAAGAAACGTTTCTCCCGGGCACAGATAAACGGTTTATTTCAATTTCAACCGTATACCAATACCAGGATATTCAAGGAGATAACTGCGCAGCACAGCATCCCTCAGCCCAAGGGCCTCGATGGTTGGTCAGATTATCAGATTATAGAGATTCATAGGAAGGATTTCCCCTGGCTCAGGGACAAAAAATACAGAGATTATTTGGTGATGAATGCCATAATCAGTTACCTCTTCTTTTCAGAGAAGTTAAAAAACATGCCCATCCAGCAGAGGAAAGCAATAGCCGTGTTTAAAAATGATGCGGCCTTTGCGTTGTTTAAACTCCTGGATTTTTTCATAAAGCGCGTGTTTGTCGATTTGCGATGGAGAAAAAGGATAATGCTATTCCCTGCGGAGTGGTATATCTGGAATTTTATCCGGAAGAATATATTGAAATTGTACTAACATTGGCTAAAAAATGAGACAGCAAACACAGCAGGAAAAGCAATCGGAGCAAGAGTTCAGAAGGAAGGCTTTCCATCAGAGGTTTGAATGCGGCTCGGAGTATCGTTCACAGGGCATGGTTTACGGGGACAACTATATCGAACTCTGGGTGAAGCCTGAGCTTCGCCAATTGAAGGATTTGCTCACGGAATCGATCCGGGAGAAGCTTTCCGGGAATGTCCTTGAACTGGGAGCCGAGAGCGGACATATCTCTGCTTACATACGCAATAACTTCTGTTCCCGTATGGTTGTCGCCAGCGATATCAGCGAAATTCTCATTAAAGCCATGCACAAAGTAAGCGAGAATTTTAATTTCACCCTTTTGCCACGTGCGGTGGTAGCGGATAATTACCACCTCCCTTTTAAAGACGCGTCTATCGACATCGTGTTGGGCTTCAGCATCCTTCACCATGTTCCTGACCCGCAGTCAATTATGGAAGAGGTGAGACGGGTGATCAAAAAAGATGGCATGGCCCTGTTCGCGGGAGAGCCTTTTTTGCCCCCGTACCTTTTGCCCTTACAGGTTTTTTATTCGGTTCCCGCCAAACGGCTGGGCATATGCGAGCGTGTTTTTTCACTGAAACAATGGTTTTCTTTTATGCCTGGATTCAAAGTGGAATTTGTGCGGTTGTCAGCGCCCAAGGCAGTCAAATCCTTATTCCCACAAGCTCCGTTTATTTACAGGTATTTTACGGGCGGCGGTCTGGCAGTGGGGCTGCGCAAGAGTTGATTTTTGTTAAATATCACAGTAGAAAATGAAAGTTCTCATCGTAAACCGCTATATGTCATTATACGGAGGGGCTGAGACCCTGGTAAAGGAGCTTGCCTCTAACCTGAACCGTTTGGGCGTAAGGAACCTGATTGTTACCCTGAACATCTCAGAGGAGGTGGCAAGATTCTGTAGAGGGCTTGAGATCGTTATCCCCCCAAATTTTTTTCCTTACAAATTCCGGAGCCCGGATCTTTTATCAAGTCTGGGAATTTTACAGGAAATCAACGGCCTCAGAAATCTGGTGAAAAAATTTGCCGATGATTTTGACCTGATAAATGTGCATAATTTTCCCGCGGAATGGGTTATCTGGGGACTTAATAAGCCTGTGGTCTGGATGTGTAATGAAATCCCTGATTTCTATAACAATCCTGCGCCTTCATTGGCATTAAAATTTTTGCGAGCCTGCGGAATTGGCGTCGATAAATTTATGGTAAACAGATTCGTCGACACAATAGCGGTTGCGGATGAGTTTAATGCTGCCAGGGTGATGCAGAGATACAAACGAAAGTCAAAGATTATTCCGTATGGCATTGAATATGATTTTTTCTCTGAATCTGCCAGAGAATCAGGTGTTATAAAAAAGTATGATACGGCGGATAGTTTCCTATTGCTGCAGGTGGGAATGCTCAGCCCAGAAAAGAATCAATTAAAGAGTATTCAGGCAGTAGAGCAACTTAAGGATGAAATTCCCAATATTAAATTAATACTTGCAGGAAGACCGCAGAGTCCTTACGATGAGCTGCTTAAAGAATATATCGTCTCTAAAAATCTGCAAGGTTATATCGTTTTTACAGAACATCTAAACAAGGCGGAAGTCAGAGATTTATATCATGCTTGTAAAGTTGCGTTATTTCCTGTAAAATCGCAGGGAGGTTGGCTTGCTCCTTTTGAGGCCCTGTGCGCAGCTAAGCCAATAATTGTTTCTCCAACGATGGGCGCTTCAGCCATCATCAAAAAAGAGTCTCTGGGTTTGGTAACCGATAATTTTGTTGAAGCAATCCGTAACATTTACGAGAATCTTCAGGAGTATAATGTTATTGGAGGGCGTGGTCAACAATGGGTAAAAGATAATTTAACATGGGAAAAATTTACTCAGCGTTTTCTCATACTTTTTAAGGAAGTTCTAATCGAAAATAGGAAAATATAAGATGAGATATAAGGTTGGAATAATAAATCCGGGAACTCGCAAAGTTATTGAGGCCAGCGCACCTTTGAATATAATGGGGCTTGCTGCGTATTTAAAGCAAAATGGGATTAACGTAAAGATAATAGATGAAATTTCAGGCGATGATGTGGTAAGAAAGCTTGTCAGTTTTAGCCCTGATATAGTAGGATTCACCGCCACTACCTGCACCTATCCCAGGGCATGCCAGTTATTGAAAATGATTAAACCAATGAAATTTTTGGCTGTCATCGGAGGAGTTAATACCTCTACCTTCACTCCTCTTGAGATTGAGAACTTTAAAAGGAGATTATTAACCAAAATATATATGTTGCACCCTAAGATAAGAAGACGGTTTATGATTAAAATGATACGCCACCCCTTTCTTATGCTTGAAAAGGTAATTGATTATATCCCGTTTATGAGCAGTAAAAAAGCTTCATAATACATCTGGATCTTAAAAAGGAGAACCTGTATGAAAGTTTTAGTAACCGGCGGATGCGGCTTTATCGGTTCATGGGTTTGTGAATATTACGCCCAAAAAGGAGAAAGAGTCATTTCTTATGATAACATGACTAAACACGAACTTATGCGCACAGGGTATAATGTAGCCAAGGCCAGGGAGTTCAACTGGAATTATTTAAATAAATTAGGAGTAAAACTTGTTAAAGCGGATATCCGGAATCAAGAAGAACTTTTTGATTATGCTAAAGACTGTGATTTTATCGTGCACACTGCAGCGCAGCCGGCAATGACAATAGGTATTGAGAACCCCAAGCTTGATTTGACCACTAATGTCTTGGGAACGTTTAATGTCCTTGAGGCCGGCCGGAGATTTGATATCCCGGTAGTTTCTTGTGCAACCATTCATATCTATGGAAATTGCATAAACAGAGAACTTAAAGAGGCAAGGACCCGGTATCTGAGAAATCCAGTGGGAATTGCTGAGGCCTACCCTACCTTGACAGGGACAATTACACCATTGCATGCCTCAAAGGCTTCGGCGGATATCTATGTGCGTACATACATTGATACTTATAAAGTTAAAGCTGCTAGTTTCAGACTTACCGGCTTATACGGGCCGCGTCAGTTAGGAGGAGAAGACCACGGCTGGGTGGCGAACTTCTGTATCCGCGCAATCATGGATTTACCGATAGTCATTTACGGCACAGGAAAACAGGTACGGGACATCTTGTTTGCCCAGGATGTAGTTAGGGCATTTGATTCTTTTTATCGCCATCCCAAACCGGGAATCTATAATATCGGAGGAGGCAAAGAGAATATGATTTCACTCTCAGAGAGTATAGAATTAATCTCTAAGATACTAAAAAAGAAAATAAAGGTTAAATTTGATAAGGAACGCCTAGGCGACCTTAAATATTTTGTCTGCGATATCGCAAAGGCGCGGCGGGCGTTGCGTTGGCAGCCTACAGTAAGGCCGCAACAAGGCATTAAAAGTCTTATCCGCTGGATTATGGATAATAAAAAATTATTTTCATAGGATGAGTATAAAGGCTCTTATATTAGCTGCGGGACGAGGTGCCCGCTTAGGAGGGTTAACCGAAGCGGTGAACAAGTGCATGCTTAACGTGCAGGGGAGGCCTTTATTAGAATATAGTCTTACCTGCGCAGCCCAGTTGCCGCTCATTGAAGAGATCGTCGTGGTAGTGGGATATCATGGAGAAGAGATCCAGGCAAAATACGGCAGTCAATATCAGGGCAAGGATTTGCGCTATGTGCGCCAGGAGAATCAGGCTGGCTTGGTCCAGGCTATTGCCTGCGCAGAAGAGGCAATCGGCTCCAGTGATTTTATGCTTATGCTGGGAGACGAGTTCATGTCTAATCCGCATCACGAAGAATTCTTAAACAAGTTCATAAATAGCGGCGTATTCGGTTTATGCGGGGTGGTTAAGGTAAATGACCGGTCGCTTATACAAAAAACATATGCGGTTATTCTGGGCCAGGATGGGCATATCGTGCGTCTAATAGAAAAACCGGCTCGTCCCGAAGGAAACCTTATGGGTACGGGCAATTGCATATTCCGTAACCAGATATTTTCCTATATCCCCGTTACCCCGATAAACCAGAAGCGCCAAGAGAAGGAATTGCCTGACCTCATCCAGTGCGCGGTAGATGAAGGGCATATGATAAAGTCGTTTCTCATCTGCAAGGACTATGTGAATGTAAATTCTAAAGAAGAGTTGGATTTAACCAAGAGTTATTTTGCCCATTTGTAAACGGAGAGTTATGATAAACCTTCTTAAGGTATGGTTACGGTTGATCCCGGGGGGGATATTTACTACTTCCAACGTTTTTGGCGGCCGGTACGTATGCGCCATGATCGTGCGGATGGCGAAAAGCTATATCTGGACATTCTTTTTTTTGCTTCTTAAAAAATCTCCGCAGGCAGCCTTCAATTTTTTTTACACTAAATTTTTAGTTCCGGTAGGGGAGGGCGCGGGCGCAGGTTTTTATATCCTCTTTAATCCCGTTATTAGGAGATTCCCTGCCCTGGCGCCGCTGCCTCGATATGTGGAGATCGAAGTGACCACTATCTGCCCACGCAGATGCATTATGTGCGAGCATACCTATTGGAATGATCAGGAAGAACGCCACTTAACCTTCGGAGAATTCAAGCATATCGTGGGCCAGTTTCCCAAGTTGCGCTGGCTTCACTTAACCGGTGAAGGCTCAGCTTTTACTAACCCTGATTATCTAAAGATGCTTACCTACGCTAAAGAGAAAGATATCTGCGTGTATTTGGTGGATTCTTTTGACCATATTCCCGAAGAAGCCCTGAATAAATTAATTGATCTGAAACTCGAGGGTATTTATATTTCGCTTGATGCCGCCACAAAAGAGACTTATGAAAAGATAAGGGTTGGCTGTGACTTTGAGCGGGTAGTGGACAATATCAGAAAATTCATCGCCTTAAAAAGAAAGAAGAACGCCCTGCTACCTGAGATTAGTTTTCGCTATACCGTGATAAAGCATAATGTTCAGGAAATGCCGCGGTTTCTGGATTTAGTTGCATCATTCGGAGAGCGTAAGCTTTTAGGCGAAGGAGGAAGAATAGATTTCGTCGGTAATTTAGAATTCCCTGAGGTAAAGGGGTTAAGCGTGTACGAGCTGCCGGAGCAGGTATTGAGGGAAGTGATTCAGAAAACAAGGCAATATGGGTTCAATACTTTTTTGAGCCACACTGAGCCTAGAAGAAACCCGCCGATTGGGCAGTGCATCTGTTGGCTTGAACCTTATATTACCATGGGCGGCTACGTAATCCCCTGTTGCAATATTTTGATGTCCAATAAAAGGGCTATATTGCGGGAGCACAGTTTCGGAAATATTTTTCACAACTCAATTAAAGAAATCTGGTGTTCTCCGAGATTCATGAAATTCCGCGATACTATTGATAGGCCGGATGCGAAAGTGCCGTTTCTGTGTACTCTTTGCCGGGCCTACGATTTTCAGGAGAGAAAAAAAACGTACGGTATTGATGATAATTTATAGATTCTGGCGAGAAAATGAATCCTGGGGCTGTGGCTTCCCGGCAACTACTCTTGAACAGTCGGGATCTCGACTAACTCAAACCAAGGTCGAGTCAGCTGGGATGAGACGCTTCGCTATAGCTAGGGGAATAAAAAATTTGGGGCTGT
>JBDRLN010000075.1:0-4236 GCA_043812955.1 Candidatus Omnitrophota bacterium
TGAGGGTAAATAAATAAATCACCGCCCTTGAACTCCAGAAAAGTTAATCTTCGGCCATTAGACAGCCAGGCCGCTTCTTCCCAGGTCAATAACAAAGACCTGTATTTCCCATCTTGCAATAAAAGGATGCTGCCTTCTTGCGTACCGGCAATGTGCATTAAGGCGGCTTCCCGGGAACCATACTCTATAAAGATAAACCGAGTATTTCCGGATTGGATTGTTCTTTCAATATATTCCACCAGGTATCTCATGTTTTGCTCAATATCATTGCGATAAGCGATAATAAATATTTTTTGCCTTTCTTCATTTAGTCTGGATAGCTCATTTGCAAATTCGGCATGATTTTCCGAGCGGTGCCTGCTTAACTCAGATTCTCCCATATGCTTAGCGTTACTACTGAAAAGTTGCTCCTGGTGAATTACAACCCCTGATTCAGCAAAATTTTCACCATTTAACTGGACACCAATAACCCCAAAACACTCCAAACAACCCCAGGTGCCAAATATTGTATTTGGGTAAATATCCCGGATAAAACTAGTATTTTTCCGGCGGGCCTCATCCTGAAACGCCAAAAAGATCATATAGCTTTTATATTGCTGCAACAGGCTCTTACAAGATTCATAAACAAACCTGCTAAACACATGTTCTTTAACGTGCAAAGCTAATTCCCGCGCCGGATCCTGAGAAGAAAATCCATTTTCCTGTAATGAATTTTTATTACATAATTCGCCAAATGGCCTAGATATTACACCACCAGGGCCTCTCTCGCTTAACATGCCCACTAACCATTCTGAGCCAGGCTTTACATCTGGCTCGCTAAAATCCTTAACCCAAGACCGTACATAATACAGAATCATATTCTTTACATACGCGCTTTGGGTCTCGTGGTATAAACGCAGGATATGCTGCGGCCCTTCCCAGCTGTATTTAAGCAAGTCGCGCATTTCTAATAAAGCATCCTGCTGAAGCTCTCTACCCCATATCCTTGAGGCCTCCTTATTGAGTATGCTCGTTAATTCCAATTCAGAAGGATAACTTGGTAAAACAGTAGTAATAGGCGAACCAGAAACAGGCTTAGAAATATCAACTCCGGTTAGCTTAATATTTTCCTGATACGCCTCCCATAATAATGTTTTTGTCCATTTTATCTTTATAGCGTCCAAAGATTCTTTTTTATAGTAATATACTTTCATTACCTGGATCGGCTCAAGGTCAGAGTCATAACCGATAAATCCGCCACGCTCTATGAATATTATAACTATCTGCCGGTCTTCGCTGAATTCATCAACTTTGGCGCAGGTCATTTTCTGGCTTAATGGTGGATTATCCTTTATAAAATTGATAATCTCTCCGGAAATATCATTCTTAATACTGAACCAATAAGGGATCCTGATGCCGGAATCCTGAAGGGTTAAAGAAAATATTGTTTTATCAGGTTGTTTAGCGGTTATTTCAAAGCCTAAAACATCAGAATAAAGATCTTCAACTAACTTGTTCTTTGAGGTAGGAACGTATACCCCCTTAATAAGCCTCGCTCCTTTGCTCTGAAGCTCATTCGCTATATAAGCAATAAATGCCTTTTCAACTGTAAGGCCGATTGCCCGGCAGCTTAAGCAAAAAGCGTCTATTTCATAAGTATCTTCTGAATCTTTAGATAAAATAATCAAGCCAACAATTCCTTCATCCGTAATTTTATGCTTTAACTGCAGAGTAAACACCTCGTACTTATCGCTGGCGATCAATGCGCGTATATCTTCTTCAGAATACCTTCTTGTGGTAGGATTGAACTGGTTGGTTCTCTGGGATAACTGGGCAATCCTGGCAACATAGCCTATATTTTCCCTATCTTTTCTTATGACCACTTTCATATCCAATGAACTAAGATGATCTTCCAAGGAAGCTGCCTGATTTCTTAAGCCATCCCTGAGTTTCCTAGATTCATATAATTCCGTCCTTCTGCTATCTTCATCAGTAACGCCTGCGGCCAAGGCAAAAATATCATCTAATATCTGCGGCCATTCTTCCGGGTTTAAAGGAAGCTCCGGAACCGATACATCAGGCCATATCTTTTTAACTAATTTCCTTTCGTGTCCGCTGTCATCCAGGAAAACCAGGCTATCCAGCCCGATATCCAATTCTCTGGCTATAGCCTCTGTATTCGTTGCTTTATCCTGCCAATTTATCTTGATGACAGCAAAATCGCTCAGGTTTAAAACCATACCCTTGAGCTTATGAAAAGCCTCTATCACATCTTCAAGATTATTTTTACTATTTATAGCCAATAATATTCCTTTGTTCTTTAAGTCTAAAGCTTTTTTCTGTAATTCAAGATGTTCCGGAGTTAGCTGTATGCCTTCTATGCCATCTTCACCCACTATCCCGCTCCAGAGCACGCCATCGCAATCCAAAACCAAGCATTTCTTAAGTGCTTCGATCGGCGAGCTAGAGTCTCCATTGGGCGTATTTTTCAGGTACCATTTATCTCCGCGTAGATCGATAAAACCACCGTTAATGCCGCTTTCTGTCCTCTTATCATAAACCTCGTAAGAAGGCATTAAGGAGAGCGCGTAGAAAAGACATTGGATATCCGCATCCTGCCAATTCATCTTGCGGGAACGAATCTCGAAACGGGCCTTAGTACGATCCGGAGCGTCATGCAAACGATAACGCAGATTATAATACTGCCATAATTCTTCCCGGTTAGCGTATTTCCCGTCAAATATTATAACTACCCCTTTCCTTAAAGGTATCTCTATATCTTTTCTGGCACGCTCTCCTCTGATATAAGCATCAGGTATGCGCAGGGTATATGTCTCGGCTTTTGAGCGCAGGAATTTTTCTACCTCTTTCATCATTTTAATGATCCCGGCATTGTCAAAAAACATCTCTTCTTTTAAATAAGCTTCCTTAGATTTAATATCGCTTTGAGCTTTACCGATGAGTTTCTTTTCAGCGTCATCTATGGGCCAACCGGTTACCAATTTCCCTATAGCAATCCTCCATTTCCTGTCTACCAGAAAATGATCCAGGCTGATAACTATTGTCTCAAGGCCGTAATTTTCTTTTAAGCTTCGGGATACCGCGGTAGCTATGGTAGTTTTTCCTGAACCCGAACCACCGTCTATAGAGATCTTTACGGTATCAGCCAGCGCCGTATTCTCTTCAACTATTTTATTTATCTGCTTAGCCAGTTTCTTAGCTATCGGGCCCAGGCGCATCAGGAAATATTCATCTCCATCTTTAGCAATTGGCTTACGAGTCCAGAAACTTATTAAAGGATGCCCGTATAATCCGCGCTTCTTGGATTCTTCATGCGCTACCAGGGGAACAAACGCCCCATCCTGGGTATTACGGTAATAAGTTGATGAAACATTAAGGTCTATATCAGGATGCTGAAGCAAAGCTACTTGTAGGTATTGCGGGCAGCCGGTCTCTTTCTGGACAGCAGCGGATATCTTCTCTAATTCCGCCACAGTAACGGTTTTACCGTATTCGCCCCGCTGGATAACCGCAAAAGTAACGTTATGGTTGGGATTAGTGCCGAATTTGAATTTTTTGAAAAAATTGTAGTGCTGGCGCATATAATTCCACATTCTTTTTTCATTCTCAGCTCCAATTAAATAAAATAAATGGATATTCTTATCCTTGTTCATCGCAAGAAAATGATGCATAGATTCCGCGCCTTCCGCTGCGTTATACCACTGCCTGCAAAGATTAGTGTAACGCATAAGAGGATACTTCGACCCAAAAGCCTGAGAAGACATAAAATGGCGTAAACTGGCAGAAACCCTCTCACAGCGCAAAAGATTCTTGTAGCTGATTTTACCCTGGACCCGCATAATAACCACATCTAACCCTAAACCATCCTGGGCCATATAGGATATATGCTCATGCCCGCGGTTAGGAGGATTACCGGCAATAGGTAAAAATCCTAAGCGGATCTCTCGATCTAGTTCTTCCATCCTGTCATCTTCAATATTATAATTTTTGATAATTTTCGGAAATAAATACCCCAAGAACTTCTTCCAGACAGGAACTTCAATAATGTTCAGTTTTACAAAAGGATTAATCTGGCCAAGCCTGACTTTTTCAGCGATGCTGGCGAAAACCCGCTTATTGGCATGATAGAAACGGGCCAGGAAAGACTCGTGCTTTTCTTCTATATCCGGGTCAAAGGCCTCGATCTCCGCTTTAATATTGCTCCATACCTGATTAACTGCTTCGACTTTTTCTTCT
>JBDRLN010000076.1:0-106692 GCA_043812955.1 Candidatus Omnitrophota bacterium
TATAATCAACCGGATGGGAATAATGGGTAGATAAAAATAAAAGTTTTAATAGATTGGCGTTTTTATGCTTATCCAAGAAATCCCGGACAGTGATAAAGTTGCCCAGGGATTTGGCCATTTTCTGGCTGTTAATGGTCAACAGGCCGTGGTGGATCCAGTAACGGGCGAATTTCTTGCCCAAACCTTCAGACTGGGCTATTTCGTTCTCATGATGAGGGAATATTAAATCTACGCCTCCGCCGTGGATATCAAATTCATCACCCAAAATATCCGAACTCATTACTGAGCACTCAATATGCCAGCCAGGCCTGCCTTTTCCCCAGGGGCTATCCCAGGATGGCCCATTCTCTTTAGATGATTTCCACAAGGCAAAATCTAAAGGATTACGCTTATTTTCAGCTGGGGAAACCCTAACCCCGGATTCCATTTTATCCAGCTCCTGGTTGGATAATTTTCCGTAATTTTTAGCCTTGGTAATATCAAAATAAACATCCCCCCCGGAAACATAAGCAGCCTGCTGAGTAATGAGGCTTTGGATAAAAGTAATCATCTTGGGTATATAGTCGCTGGCCTTGGGCTCAAAAATCTTATCCTGATCTCTGCCTATCCCTAAACTCTCTAAAGCCTGATGATAAGAATTCAGGTATTTATCCGCGACTTTTTTAAAAGCAAAATTTAAATCTTCATCAGGAAATTCTTTTCTAGCCTTATCAATTATCTTATCGTCAACATCTGTAACATTGCGGACAAATTTTACCTTATATCCCCTATAAACAAGATACCCGCGAATAACATCAAAAATATAAGCGCTGCGGGCATGGCCGATATGCGGTTGGTCATAAACCGTGGGGCCGCAAACATACATCTTTACATCTTGCGGCTTTAGGGAACTAAACTCTTCTTTTTTGCGGGTAAGCGAATTGTAAATATATATAGGCATTTGATGCGCTATTTTTTCTCAAGGGATTCAATTCTTCTCTGGAGTTCTTCAATATCCTCGCGCAAGGGATCAAGCACGTTAATATGGTCTAGACTAAATTCGATTTTCTTACCGTCCTGTTTGGTAATCCTGCCCGGGATGCCTACTACAGTAGAATTTGGCGGAACATCCTTAATAACCACGGCATTAGCTCCGATATATGAATTATCACTCACGGTAATATTTCCTAAAACTTTTGCGCCAGCTCCAATAACCACATTATTTCCGATAGTAGGGTGGCGCTTCCCTTTTTCTATGCCCGTGCCGCCCAAAGTTACTCCCTGATATAAAAGCACATCATCGCCGATAACAGAGGTCTCTCCAACTACCACTCCCATGCCATGGTCAATAAAAAACCTTTTTCCGATCTTAGCCCCCGGATGTATCTCGATACCGGTTAACCAACGGGATACCTGACTGATTAAGCGGGCAATAAGAAAAAACTTTTTTCTATAGAAAAAATTGGCTATGCGGTAATGAATCAAAGCATGCAAACCCTGATAGAGCAGAATGATCTCCCAAGAGCTCTTAGCTGCCGGGTCCCTGCCTTTGGCTGCTTTTACTTCCTCGGAAAAAAATAGATATATGAACATCAATTTAAGAATAAATAAAACAATAATAATAAAAATTATCTGCAAAATTATCCCGATCATTTTCTATCCTCTCTCCGGCTTACCAAAGCTACCGCGTAGGCCGCTATGGCGTTTTTTTTACCCGTATCACCGATGCCTTCATTGGTCTTGGCCTTAATACTAATCCTATCCTCTTTAATTTTAAGAGCCCGCGCGATTATTATTTTAATTTTATCCCTGTAGACGAGAATCTTAGGCCCTTCAGCAATAATCACGGTATCTATATTACTAATCGAAAATTTGTTTTTCTTAAGTTTCGCGCTTACCTCTTTTAATAATTCCAGGCTGGAGGCGTTACGATAGCACGGATCAGTATCTGGAAAATGCTCTCCGATATCACCTAATGAAACCGCCCCTAATAATGCATCACATATAGCATGCAATAGAACATCCGCGTCAGAATGGCCTAAAAGGCCTTTAGCATATGGGATCTCCAGGCCGCCTAAGAATAATTTTCTCCCCTTTACTAAACGATGGATGTCGTATCCTAAGCCAATCCTAATCATAAATTGATTAGGTATAGGTACAGGTATAGGTAAAGAAAAACAATCTTACCACTCTCTACCTCTACCTTTACCTCTACCTTTCTTTGAAATTGCTTGCGCGATTATTAAATCTTCCGGCATAGTTATTTTGATATTAAAATACGAGCCCTGAACAATATTTACAGGCTGACCTAATTTCTCTACCAGCATCGCGTCATCAGTTACATTAAAGCGACCAAACTTCCGAAAAGCCTTTAAAATTATATCTTTCTTAAATACCTGCGGAGTCTGAATCTCCCATAGATTACTCCGGTCTATAGTCTTCTCTACTATAACAGGGCTGGCGCCCCGGTGTCTTGGTGTCTTGATGTCCTGGTGCCTTAGTGTCTTGGTATGTTGGTATCCTAATGTCCTGGTTCCCTTCTTAATAGTCGCTTTAACCGGAACTCCCACAATCGCAGCGCCATATTTATCAGCCGCAATTACAGCCGAATCAACTATCTTATCATCAATAAACGGCCTGCCCGCATCATGGATTAGGACTAAATCCGCTTTTTTATCTAGCACCTTAAGCCCGTTATAAACTGAATCCTGCCTGCGGGCCCCACCTTTAACTATCCGGCTTATTTTAGGGATACGGTATTTTTTTACCGCTTCAACTATTTTTCCGCGATTTAAGGCATTTACTACCAAGACGATCTCTTTGACTAAAGGATGCCTGCTTAGAATATCCAACGAGTAAATTATAACCGGCTTCCTATTTATCTTAACCAATAGCTTAGAATCCAGAGATTTTCCCGACTCAATCATTTTAACTACGCAAGTCGGGATCCCGCTTCCCACTATGGATATATTATTATGGGAGAACCGCTCACCCTTACCCGCGGCCAAGACTACAGCTGATAAATACATTATATTTTACTATCGGGTGATTTTGGTAAATACCATCCGGCCTGCCGGAGTCTGAAGCACTGAAGTAACCGTAATCCTTACTTCCTGCCCGATCAATTTACGCCCATCTTCAACTACCACCATTGTCCCATCATCCAGATAGCCTATAGCCTGATTAAACTCCTTGCCTTCTTTAATAAGCCTTATCTGGATCTGTTCTCCGGGAAATACCACTGACTTTAGGGCATTGGATAATTCATTGATATTTAATACCTTTATCCCCTCGATACTGGCCACTCTATTAAGGTTAAAATCTACTGTCAGTATCTTGGCCTCTGATAGTTTAGCCAGCCTGACTAACTTCGCGTCAACTTCCTTAACTTCCGGAAAATCACCCTCGTCAACACTGATCGTAAGCTTTTCGTCTTTTTGGATAACACTAAGTATCTCTAAACCCCGCCTGCCTCTCTGGCGTTTTATCGGGTCAGTAGAATCAGCGATCTGTTGAAGCTCTTTTAAAACAAACCTAGGGATAATAATCCTGGCTTCCAGGAATCCGGTCTTAAGAATATCAGTTATCCGGCCGTCAACTATAACGCTAGTATCTAAAATAATCTTTTCCTCGGGTTGATCCTGCCGGCGCAATCTTATGTAAGGGATAACCAGGCTGAATTCATCCTGGCCCCGGAGGGCGATGATCATGCACAAATAACATAAAATTATAGTCAGGGCGACCTTTAAAAAAGACAAAACAACACTCGGCATGGAAGTTAAAGATATGGCTTCGCCAATAAGCTTAGACATGATCAAACCTAAGATAAGCCCGAACACCCCGCTGGATAGCCCCCGGGTAGAAACCCGGCGCATCCCCATCTCTAGTATAATTATAATTAAACTTACGGTAATCCCTAATATCGCTCCAAAAAGCCCCTTTCCTATGGGATCCATTGCCAGATAACCTACAAACAAACTAAAAAAAATAAAAATAATCCGTACCGATAAAATATTCATAAGTTACCTCCTGCTTAAGAAAACGATACCGGCCTATTCCTTAAAGGCCGGGTGCTAACGCGATATCCATAGCCTCTTTTAAGGTTAAAACCGGGACAATCTCTATCGCGTCTTTTTTATAATCCAGATTTTTAGAATTACCCTTAGGAATAATACAATGTTTAAAACCTAATTTTGCCGCCTCATTTATCCTTAATGACACCTGGGAGGCATTTCTCACTTCTCCGGCCAAGCCTACTTCGCCTAACACAATCGTATCGCTTGAGATATTCTTCTCCCTAAAAGCTGAGGCAATCGCCAGAGCCACTGCCAGATCCGCTGCCGGATCTTCTATTTTTATTCCCCCAACAACATTTACAAAAATATCCTGCGACTCCAAAGCTAAACCCATCCTTTTTTCCAGAACTGCGGCTAATAAGGCTAAACGGTTATAATCAAACCCCTGGGCCCGGCGTAAAGGATAACCGAAAACGGTTTTGCTAACTAAGGCCTGGATCTCCACTAATAAAGGCCGAGTTCCTTCCATCACCGGAACCACTACTGAGCCTGTGGCCTCCTTTGCCCTCTCGGATAAAAAAATCTCCGAAGGGTTATTTACCTCTTTTAATCCAGCCTGGCCCATTTCAAATACGCCGATTTCATTGGTTGAGCCGAATCTATTTTTTACTGCCCTTAAAATCCTGTAGACCGCGAACCTGTCTCCTTCAAAATAAAGTACTGTATCCACTATATGCTCCAGCACCCTTGGGCCGGCGATAGTACCCTCTTTAGTAACGTGGCCGATAATAAAAATAGAGGTCCCGGTAGTCTTAGCAATCTGAGTAAGTATACCGGCGCATTCTCTTACCTGGCTTACGCTTCCGGCTGCGGAACTTATCCGGGAATCAAAAACCACCTGGATTGAATCGATTATTACCAGATCCGGTTTGAGTTTCTGGATATACTCGATAATTAAGGAAAGATCGGTCTGATTAACAATATATAAAACCTCATCCTTTAATCCCGCTCCCAAACGCTTAGCCCTTAACTTAATCTGGGCAACTGATTCCTCGCCGCTGATGTAAAGCACTGTTCGGCCTTGTTGGGCGACGTGATTAGAGATCTGCAACGAAATAGTAGACTTGCCTATTCCCGGGTCTCCCCCGATCAAAACCACAGAACCTGAGACTATCCCTCCCCCCAATACCCGGTCAAATTCTTTGATCTCAGTCTTAATCCGAAAAGAATCTTTAATCACTACATCTTTAAGTAAAACCGGTTCGTCCTTATAAAAACTGGTTCTCTCTTTGCTTTTAATCGAAGCGTTGGAATAATCCTCTTCCACAAAAGAATTCCAGCTGCCGCAATCCGGGCATTTGCCCAGCCACTTTGGCGACTGATAAGAACAACCCTGACAGCTAAATATAGTCCTGGTCCGAGTAGCCATTATTTATTTTTTTTGTTCTCCTTGCCTTTCCAAAAAAGTTTCCAGGGATGAGCTTTAATATCACTGACTAAGGCCTCCAGGTCAGCATAGATCTTATCACCGTAAATAAGCTTGCCTAAAGAGCCCTCCTGAAGCTTTATCTTCTCTAATCCTTCATCGATATGCTTGCTTAAACCCTTTATAGAAACCAGGGTGTCATCTAATTTTATTACTACCGATTTGGTGAGCTCGCCAACCTCCTGCATAGCCATCGGATCATTACCGATCAATTCGCCGTCATAGGGAACAAAATTAACCAGGTCTTTACCCGGCATAATCTCAATATACTTCTCTCCTAAAAGCCCCAAGGTATTTACCCAGACCGCGGAATCAGCCGGTATCTTAACATCCTGCTTGACCCAACCGACCAGCCGAACCAAAGCATTCTTACCTTCGCCGGCAGGTACCAGATTTACCTCGCGGATATCGCCGATATCCACACCAGCAAACCTTACCGGAGCTCCAATCTTGACCCCGTTAATAAAACTAAAGGAAAAATTAATCTTATAAGTAGAGAAGACATTCTTAAAATCACCGATAAACAATACAAACATAACCAGGATAACTATGCCTATAAAAACAAAGATACCGACTTTTAGCTCTAATTTGCTTTTACCGAATGTCATAATCTACCTCCATTATTATCATAGATTTATTCCTCTGTAATCGGGCCTTTAGCTAAACCATTAATGAACTGGTGGACAAAAGGATCCCGGGAATTCTGGATTTCTTTAGAGCTACCTTCAGCGATAATATTACCTTTATACAGCATCGCTATACGGTTGCCTATCTTATAAGCGCTCCGCATATCATGGGTCACCACGATCGAAGTTACTTTTAATTTTGCCTGAAGGCTTAAGATCAATTCGTTAATAATATCCGCAGTGATCGGATCAACTCCGGTTGTCGGCTCGTCATAAAGGATAATTTCCGGATGCATGCAGATTGCCCTGGCTAAGGCAACGCGCTTACGCATCCCTCCGCTAAGCTCCGCAGGCATAAGTTTGGCTATGCCGGAAAGGTCAACTAAGTATAACGCCTCCTCAATGTTTTTTTGCAATTCTTTACCGCTAGCTAAACCATGTTCGATCAGCTCAAAACCGACATTCTCGCCCACAGTCAAGGAATCAAATAAAGCCCCGCCCTGAAAAACCATATTCATCTTAAATATTATTTTATTAAAGTCGCCCCGGGACATCCCCCAGATATCCTGACCGTTGACCAGGACCTTTCCGCTGTTAGGCCTTAATACCCCGATAATATGTTTTAATAAGACGCTCTTGCCGCAACCGGAACGGCCGATAACCACAACGGTCGTTCCTTTTTCTATACTCAGGTTCAAATCATCTAAAACCTTATGGTTATTAAATGATTTATTTAGGTTTTTTAATTCTATGATCGCCATAATTTTTTATATGATTTCACAGATTTGCAAACTGATTACGCGGATTATTCTTTTTTTATTTATCTGCGCAATCCGCTCTTTCCCGCTAGATAAAAGATTGTTGAACGGAATAATCAGTGTAATAATAATTTTATTAAATCCTATTCTAAGGAAAAATAAAATAAAATAAAGCCGTAAATAAACAATCGAAGGCAATGATCAGGATAAAAGAAACCACTACCGACTTAGTAGTTGCTTTGCCAACGCCTTCTGCCCCGCCTTCTACGTTAAACCCCTGATAACAACTTGTTAAAGCGATAAGCATACCGAAAACAACTGTTTTAGACAGGCCCGTAAAAAGGTCTTTGAATGTCAGGGCTTCGGAGGCAATATTCCAGTACATGTTTGAAGTTACCCCTAATTTAAACACACAGATCATCCAACCTCCCAATATTCCGACAATATCGGCATACAAGGTTAAAACCGGAAGCATCAGGCTTAAAGCGATAAATCGCGGCACTACCAGGTATTTTATCGGGCTGGTAGCTAAAGTTGACAAGGCATCCACTTGTTCAGTCACCTGCATTGAGCCTATTTCCGCGGTAATAGCCGCACCTACCCTTCCGGCAACTACCAGTGAAGTTATAACCGGTCCTAACTCCCTGACTATTGATAAAGCAACAATGCTGGCGATATACATCTCCGAGCCTAAACGGGTCATCAGGTAAGAAACTTGAAAAGCAAAAATCACACCGATAAAAAAAGAAATCAGCGTAACAATCGGCAGGCTGTCCACGCCGGCTTTTTTAGCCTGTTCAAATATACGCTCACGTTTAAAGGGCGGCTTGAGGAGTTGATAAAAAGTCTGCAGAAACAGATAAGTCAAGCCTCCTAAAAAATAAATAAGTGAGATAAGCTTACTCCCCAGAATATGAAAGGTATATTTTAATTTCATCAGACTGTCTCTGCTGGCTGCGCGCCTTCTTCAAAAACCAATTCAGTATTACGACGCTCTACCCTGATTATCGAACCCTCTTTAAATTTCTTAGAAATGATATCCGAAGATAAAGAATCTTCTAAGAACCTCTGGATAGTCCTTTTTAAAGGCCTGGCCCCGAACACCTGGTCAAAACCTTTTTCAATCAGGAAATCCTTAGCCTCCGCGCTGACCTCTAAAGAGAGTTTATGTTCTTTTAACCTGCCTGCTAAAAATCCTATCTCAATATCAATGATCTTCTGCAAATCTTCCTTAACCAACGGCCGGAAAACTATAATGTCATCAATACGGTTTAAGAACTCCGGTTTAAAAGTATGTTTAACCTCTTCTAGGAGTTTATCCTTCATCCCCTGGTAGGTTACTTCATCTTTCTGGCTCTTAAAACCGATTGAACCGGATTTACGGATAAGCTCCGCCCCCACATTAGAGGTCATAATCACGATACTATTTTTAAAATCAACTTTGCGGGCAAAACTATCGGTAAGCCGGCCTTCTTCAAAAACCTGAAGCAGAAGGTTAAACACATCCGGGTGGGCTTTTTCAATCTCATCCAGAAGTATTACCGAATACGGCCTGCGCCTTACTCTTTCAGTAAGCTGGCCGCCTTCTTCGTAGCCGACATATCCCGGAGGAGCGCCGATCAGACGCGAGACATTGAATTTCTCCATATACTCAGACATATCCAGCTGGATAAGCGAGTCTTCATCCCCAAACATAAATTCAGCCAAGGCCCGGGCTAAAAGAGTTTTGCCTACGCCGGTCGGCCCTAAAAATATAAATGAACCGATCGGCCTTTTAGGATCTTTTATCCCAGCTCGGGACCTGCGCACCGCATGGGCAATCGCGGATATCGCCTCTTCCTGCCCAATAACTCTCCTGTGTAATCCTTCTTCGATCTTTAATAATTTTTCGCCTTCTTTCTCCTCTAGCCTGAAAATAGGAATACCGGTCCACTGAGCAACAATTTTGGCGATCTCCTCTTCGCCGACTTCCGGCCTCATCTTGTCTTTAGCCTGGGACCACTCCCGGTTAAACTGCTCCAAGTCCTGACCTACCTGCCACTCCTGGTCCCTTAAGGCCGCTGCTTTTTCAAAATCCTGAGATTTAATAAAAGACTCTTTTTCTTTGCGGATCGTTTCTACTTTCTCTTCCAGCTTTTTTATTTCCGGAGGCACCACCAGGACATTTAACCGGGCCCGGGAACCTGCCTCGTCCATCAGATCAATAGCCTTATCCGGCATAAACCTTCCGGAAATATAACGGTCGGATAATTTAGCCGCAGCCTCTAAACCCTGGTCAGTAAACACTACCCGGTGATGGGCTTCATACTTATCCCTCAGGCCTTTAAGAATCTCTATAGTCTGATCTACTGCCGGAGGCTCAACCATAATAGTCTGAAATCTTCTCTCTAATGCCGCGTCTTTTTCAATGTATTTGCGGTATTCATCCAGGGTGGTGGCGCCGATGCATTGCATCTCTCCCCGGGAGAGCGCGGGCTTTAAAATATTCGAAGCGTCAATCGCCCCTTCAGCCGCGCCTGCGCCGACTAAAGTATGAAGTTCATCGATAAAAATGATTACGTCCTGCGACCGCTTTATCTCCTCCATTACCGCCTTAATCCTTTCTTCAAACTGACCGCGGTATTTTGTCCCGGCAACCATCAAAGCTAGATCTAAAACTATTAAACGTTTATGCCGTAATACTTCTGGGACATTCCCCAGGATAATACCCTGAGCCAGGCCTTCGACAATAGCAGTCTTGCCCACACCTGCCTCGCCTAATAAAACCGGGTTATTCTTAGTCCTGCGGCTTAAGATCTGAATTACCCTTTCAATCTCATTGCGCCGGTTGATCACCGGATCAAGTTTACCATCCTTAGCTAAAACAGTTAAATCCCGGCCAAAGGCGTCCAATGCCGGGGTCTTAGTCTTAGACTGATTCTGGGTAGCGCCGGGTAATGCCGAACCTAAGACTTCCATTACTTTATTCCTGACGGTATTTAAATCCATCCCTAAATTCAACATTACCTGGGAAGCTACGCCTTCTTCTTCCCGAATCAAACCTAATAATAAATGCTCGGTACCGATATAGTTATGCCCTAAAGCCCTGGCTTCTTCAGCTGCCAGTTCCAAAGATTTTTTAGCCCGAGGAGTAAAAGGGATGTCGCCAATAATCTGGGTAGTTGGCCCGGGCTGGACTAACTTCTCAATCTCTAAACGGATATTCTCCAAAGATATTCCTAGTTTTTCCAATACAGTAGCCGCTACTCCTTCTCCTTCCCGGATCAGGCCTAAAAAGATATGTTCAGTTCCGATATAATCATGATTAAAACGCCTGGCTTCTTCTTTGGCCAATATAATTACCTTTCTCGCCCTTTCAGTAAAACGATTGAACATCACTTCCTCCCTGTATAATGTCCACCCCGTAGGTGTATGACACCTACGGGGTGGAAATGGTTATTTTTGCAACCTCTGCCTGATAATCTCAGCCCTTTTGATATCCCTTTCCTGGGCTGTAAGTTTCTTATTCTCTATTTTTTGTAAATGCGCCGGCTGGATCACGATAAATAATTCATTTACCTGCCTACGGTCCAGGTCTTTAATAATCCCTAAATCGCATCCCAGCCTGAGCATGGATAATAATTCAATGGTCTCCTGACTGGAAATAATATAAGCGCTTTTTAAAATACCAAAACTGCGGTTTATCTTATCTTCTAACATCGCCCGGTTACGGGCTAGCAGCGCTTCCCGGGCCTGATTTTCCTGCTCAATTATCTGGCGGATCAAGCCATTTATATTTTCAATAATATCGGTCTCACTGTGGCCCAAAGAAACCTGATTGGAAACCTGAAAAAGATTTCCGCTGGCCTGGGTCCCTTCGCCGTAAAGGCCGCGGGTAGTAAACTGTAGTTTTGAGATCGCGGCCAGCACCTGATTGATCTGGTTAATCATTACCAGCGCCGGCAGGTGCAGCATTACTGAACCCCGCATGCCGGTCCCGGTATTAGTCGGGCAGGCAGTTAAATAACCCCAGTCCGGCAAAAAAGCGAAAGGCAATTCCTTGGCCAGAAAATCATCGATGGTACTAATAATGTTCCAGGCTTCAAAAAGATTAAAACCTGACTGCATTACCTGGGTCCGTAAATGATCCTCTTCATTAACCATTATTGAGATTATCTCTTCATCGTCTATAATAACCGCCTTGGAATCGCTCTTCTGGGCATGCTCATAGGACATCAAATGCCTTTCAATCAAGAATTGTTTATCCAGATTATCCAAGTCAGCCAGCCGAAAGACTGTTACCTTCTTTAATAGATCAATCCTGGAGACCGTTTCTTCAACCGCGTCTAAGACATCCTTAGTCTGCTTTTTACTCGCCCAATGCGGGAAGGCGAGTTTATCCAGATTACGGGCTAAGCGGATACGGCTGGATAAAACAATATCCGAATTAGGCCCAGAGCCTTTTAACCACTCGCTGCCATGATTAACTAAGTCGTTTAAATTCATAATTAGGCTTTACTTTATTTATTAGTTTACGGGCCTGTTTTAGGCTTGGTTTCTAATTCTTTGATCTGATCCCTGAGCAAAGCAGCCTCTTCGAATTGTTCAGCCTCAATTGCCTCCTGTAATTTATTCCGTAAATCCTCAAGCCCTATCCTCTCCTTTAAATCCCCGGTGATCTTAGAGGGAGATTTTCCGATATGTTTATTGGCGCCATGGATCCTTTTAAGTAAAGGCCCCAGGTAACGCCGGAATGAGGTATAACATTCGCTGCAGCCCAGCCTGCCGATTTTCTTAAAATCCTTAAACGCCAGTCCGCAATTAGGGCATTTCATATTCAGGGTATTTTTGTCCTCACCCTGGGGCTTGCCGAATTCAGCTAAACCCGCCATAAGGTCAGCCAGACCAAACTGCTGGTCCATCTGAGCGCTCTTCTGCCGGGCGCATTCTTCGCAAAGATGCAATTCCTTCATGGAATCATCAATTATCTCGGTCAGGTGGACCGTAGCCTGATTTTTAGCGCAAACATCACAGATCATATTAATATTTTACTCCGTCGGTTTTTGTCAGCTGATGGAATTTTTTGATCAGATTCAAAGTTTTCGGCCCGGGCTTACCCGATCCAATGACCCTGCCGTCCACCTTAACCACTGAAATAACTTCAGCTCCGGTGCCAGTTAAAAAACACTCATCAGCCACATACAGCTCATGTAGTGTAAATGGATCTTCTCTGGCCGGAAGCTTGATCTTTTTGGCTATCTCTAAGATAGCGTCTCGGGTAATCCCGCGTAAAGCGCCCATAGTCTCCGGAGGAGTAAAAAGTGCTCCTTTACGGACAATAAAGATATTATCGCCGGTGCACTCAGCCACATAACCCTGGTCATTTAACATAAGCGCTTCAGCATATCCGGAATTACCAGCCTCAATCTTACCCAAGATATTATTCAAATAATTCAAAGACTTGATCTGGGGATTTACAGCCTGGTGGGAACTGCGGGTAGTAGAAACAGTAATAATCGCCATTCCTTCTTTATACATTTTTTCAGGATAAAGCGCAATCTTATCAGTTATAATAATAACTGTGGCCCCCTTAAGGCATTTGCGCGGATCTAGCCCCAAGTCCCCTTCGCCGCGGGTAATGATCAGGCGGATATAGCCGTCTTTAAGATTATTTTTTTTAAGGGTATCGACTACTGCCTTAATCATGGCTGGTTTAGTTAAAGGAATTTTCAGCATTATTGAATGGGCTGATTCGTATAAACGGTCGATATGTTCCTTTAATCTGAAAACCAGGCTGTTATAAGAACGGATACCCTCAAACACCCCGTCTCCGTAAAGCAGGCCATGGTCAAACACTGATATCTTAGCGTCTTCTTTTTCATAAAATTTTCCGTTGATATAAATCTTCATCTTTAGCCTCCTTGAGCCCAAATATGCGTCGCAAGACGCATCTGGCGAAATCCCGCCCTTTTGGCGTGATTTATAAAAATAATTCCAAAAGTGCGGGACTTTTAATTAAATAATAAGCCGTCTTTTAATTTATAAACCTTATCCGATAGATTGGCTAATTCCAGATTATGAGTTACCAGGGCTACGGCCATCTTTCCTTCTTTATTTATCCGGCGGATCAGAGAGATTATTTCACCTCCGCTTTTAGAATCCAGGTTTCCGGTAGGTTCATCGCAAAATAATATCTTAGGCCTATTAATCAAGGCCCGGCAGATCGCCACTCTCTGCTGTTCGCCTCCGGAAAGTTCAGACGGAAAATGCCCAATCCTTTCGCTTAAAGCTGCCTTATCCAGCAATTCCAAGGCCTTTCCTTTTATCCCTTGCCCCTTATCATTTAACTCTGATTTTATCAGCGCCGGCAGCATCACATTTTCTAAAACTGTGAATTCCGGCAGAAGATGATAAAACTGAAATACAAAACCAATGTCCTGGTTACGCATCCGGCAAAGAAGATTGTCGCTTAACTTATAGATATCCTCTCCTTTGAATACCACGCTGCCCTGGGTAGGTTCATCTAAACCTCCAAGGATATGCAAAAGCGTTGATTTACCCGCTCCCGAAGGCCCGATAATAGCGGCAAATTCACCCTCTTTAATAATTAAATCCAATCCTTTTAATACCTGGATCTGTTTATTATTAGAGCTGTTATAAACCTTATGTATATTCTTAACTGACAACATATTCTAACCTCTATAGATATTTCAAAGCGAAAAGTTTTCCTGCGCAATAATATAATTTCTTAAGCGCTATCCCGCTTTATAACTTAATTACCGGACGGGAAAAACTTTTAGTTTTGCGCTTTGCGCTTTTAGTTTTACGCTTTTAGTTTTACGCTTTATTCGTATCTTAAGGCCTCAACCGGTTTTAATTTACTGGCCTTGATTGCCGGATAAATAGTCGAGGCCAGGGTAATGGCTAAAGCCGCCAAAACAACTAAGCACAGGTCAGGCCAAACCTCCAAGACCACCGGAATCCTATCCACATAATAAATATCCTGGGGTAATTTTACAAACTGGTACTTTTTAAAAAGCAGGCATAAAACCACGCCGCCTACCACCCCGGTAAATATCCCTAGGCCTCCTATGCTTAAACCGACAAAGGTAAAAATATTCCTGATGCCTTTAGAACTTATCCCGATAGCTTTTAATATCCCGATATCTTTAGTCTTCTCTACTACCATAACCATCAGGGTAGAGATAATATTAAAAGAGGCCACTAGAATTATTAGAGTCAGAATAATAAACATGGTGATCTTCTCCAGCTTCAAGGCCGCGAAAAAATTCTGATTAGTTTCCATCCAGGTCTTGACGCCATATTCATAACCTAGCGCTTTATAAATTTCTTTCTGGACTTTTTTTGCCGAATAAAGATTATTTAATTTTACCGCAATTGAGCTTACCTGATTATTTATACCCAATATCTCTTGTGCTGATTTTAAATTTACAAAGATCAGATTTAGATCATAATCATACATCCCGGAATTAAAAATACCGGCTACTTTCAAGGAATATTTTTCCCCGGCCAGCGGAGAATAAATATTAAGCTCGGAATTTAAATCCAGACCCAGGTAAGCAGCCAGCTCCTTACCGATAACAACTGAACCTTTAGTTAAATTCTTAAGATCACCTTTCACTAGGTAATTCTTAATCCTGGTTACCTGGATCTCCTTATCCGGCTCTATGCCTCTTAGGCCTATAGCAAAAAATTTATCCCCTTCCTTAACTACTACCTGGCCCTGGATGTTAGGGCTTATCCCTTTAACCTCAGGGATGCGGGAGGTTTTTCCGGCGATATCAAGGTATTCGCTGTAATCAATACCTTTATAACTGGAGATAGTGATATGGGCATAATTGCCAATTATTTTATCCCGGAGCTCCTGGTCAAACCCGGTCATTACCGCTATAACCACGATCAGGGCCATTACTCCGATAGCCACGCCTAAAATCGAGATAAGACTGATCAAAGAGATGAATTTCTCTTTGCGCTTAGTCATCAAATACCTCAGGCCGATAAAAAATTCTAATTTCATTTTTCTTCCTGGGGCCGCAGCAGCGGGAATAAAATAACATCTCTAATTGCCGGCGAGTCAGTTAAAAGCATAACCAACCTGTCTATGCCAATACCCAAACCTCCGGCAGGAGGCATTCCGTGTTCCAAGGCTAAGCAATAATCCTCATCTACGCTTTTCTTATCATTGCCAACGGTTTCTTTGATCTCTTCTTCAAAACGGGCTTTTTGCTCTATAGGATCATTTAACTCTGAATAGGCATTGCCGATCTCCATCCCGGCAACATAAACTTCGAACCTCTCCGAGATCAAAGGATTATCAGTCCTGGCCTTAGCTAAAGGGCAGAGTGAAGTAAAATAATCAGTAATAAATATCGGCGCTTGGCTTACATCATGCTCCAAGGCATCCTCGATAACCTTATTAATCTGGGAACGAGAGAGCTTAGTGTTATCCCGGGCAAATCCTTTATCCCTCAATTTCTTAAGCATTACCTCGGCAGCGTCTGAAGGCTTAATATCAAATTTCTCATTAACTAAACCGGCAAAAGAAACCCTCTTCCAGGGCGGGGTAAGGTCAATTTCTTTACCCTGATAGGTAAAACTGGTTTTTCCCAAAAGCTCAAGGCATGAGCCAACCATGATATCCTGACAAAGTTGCATCATATCCTCATAATTAGCATAAGCCGCGTAAACTTCAAGCATGGTAAACTCCGGATTATGCCGGGTAGATACCCCTTCATTACGGAAACTGCGATTTATTTCGTAAACCCTGTCCAAGCCACCGACTAAAAGCCTTTTTAAATATAATTCCGGAGCAATCCTTAAATAAAGCTGCATATCATATTCATTATGCTTAGTCTTAAAAGGCCTGCCGGCAGCTCCTCCGGGTATATAATGCATCATCGGGGTCTCAACTTCTAAAAAACCCTTTTTATCCAGGATATCCCGGATAGATTTAAGTACCTGGGAACGCTGCAAAAATACTTCTTTTACCTCTTCATTAGAGAGTAAATCCAGGTAGCGCTGGCGGTAGCGTATATCCACATCCTTTAAGCCGTGCCATTTTTCAGGTAAAGGCCTAAGCGCTTTAGCTAAAATCGTAAATTCTTCTACCTTAAGAGTAAACTCTCCGGTGTGGGTTTTGAAAAGTTCACCCTTAGCCGCGAGGATATCGGCAATATCCAAATTATCCAACAAAGCAAATTTATCCTTACCGATAAAATCCGCCTTAATATAAAGCTGGATCTTGGCGGTAGTATCCCTTAAATCCATAAATATCACCTTGCCATGCAGCCGTTTAGCCATGATCCTACCGCAGAGTGAGGCTTTTTTACCCTCAGCAAAATCCTTAAGCGCCGCAGCAATATGCGTATGCTCAGGCACATTACTAGGGTACAAAGGTATGCCCTGGGCCTTAAGAGACTCTGATTTCTGCCTGCGTTGGGCTATAATATCATCTAGTTCCATAATCGTTTAATTATATAGTATAAACCAGGTTATGTCAAATTAATTGGCAAAGAGCATAAATTCGCATCTTGATCACCTTGACCTGAAATTACATTGATTTTTTGCAATAACTGCATTCTTCTGGTATAATTTAATATAGATGAGTAGAAAAATAGGTAAAAAATTTTTGTTGGTTTGGGCTATAATAACTACCGCATCCTTTAACACTTCTTTAGCGTTCGGTCAAGCGGTTAACTCAAAACCATCCCTTCCCCAAAAAAGCGGCCTAAAATCAACGATCATCATCTCAACCTTTAAAACATTAGCTAAGGCTGTTGTAGCCAGCGATACAACCAATTTTAAAGAAACGCTCAAAAACAAAATATCCGCAATGGATGAAAATAGTTTTTATAGCTATTATCAAGATTTTTTCGAACATCTCCGGGAACGCGATTTTCTTATTAAAACTTACAACCTTACCAAAAACCTAACCCGGGAAGAAGCTATAAAAATAATAAACTCATTAAACAACCAGAAAATCTTTCAAATCATTGACAACCTTCCCAGCCAGACAATATTTGACGAATTAAACCGTTACGCAAAAAAAACTAAGCAGGATTTAAGTAACGACAGCCAGGTCATCATAGTTAGCAACAAAGTAATAGGCTATCTTAAAAATAAATACCTGGGAAAGTAAATCCTATATGGAATATTAACACATGGTAAAGAGATCTATCAGTCGGGTTTTTGTTATTATCGCTTCTATCGCGCTCTTGCAGATTGTCGGCACAATCATACTTGCCCGGAATTTCACCAAACCAGAGATGGGATTTTATAGGCTTGTCCTAACTATGATTGAATATGGCAGCCTCTTGGCTATCGTGGGAATGGACCATTCAATAGTGCGCTTTTTCTCATCAGCCGAATCTCAATTCTCTCAATATAACTGGAAAAAATTCTTAGGCTTTTTTCCCTTCTCTCTCATTCTTATTAGTTTCGCTTTTATTTTATTAATGAGCGTAGCCTATAAATTAAACCTTCAAATCAGCATATTAATATTCACCTCGATTATCCTCACCGGCTTCGCGGGGATATTATCTTCTTTTTTGCGGGCACAGAAAAAATATACACTCTCAGCATTTCTGGGACGACTTAATTTCCTGATTTTTTTCGCGGCCGTTCTTTTATTGGTGGTTTTAAAAAGTCTCTCTGTAACAAAAACCATCCTGGCTTATCTCATCTCTTTATTAATTGCCTTAAGCATCCTAAAAACCTATGTTTTTAATAAAATTCCTTCCGGAGTGCATAATCTTCCCTCCTCAATTTTTAGAAATCGCAGCTATTATTTTGGCATGGGCCTAGCCTTCATCACAATAATACAAGCGGGTAACTTTTTTATCGCCAAAATGCTCTCCTTAAAAGACTTGGGGGTTTACGCTGTATTATTCGGAATTATGCGGCTCTTTGAATTCACCCAAGATTCTATATATTATGTTTTGGTGCCCGCGCTTAACGCTAAAAAACATATTCCGGCCAAGAATATATTCTTATCCTTATTATTAATCGGCATAGTTATCGGTTCCTTCTATCTTGCTTTCGGCGGGATGATCGTACACTGGCTTTTTTCCGGACGCTATGATGAAGGAATACCGCTTATCCCGTTTTTTATTATTATCGGCATAATCAAAACACTGCTTATCCTACCGACAAGCATAATCGGAGGAAAAAGTTCTGAACAAACACTACAAAGTCAATGTTATCTATTTATCTTGACCGCGTTAGTGAATATTGTATTGACCATTGTCTTTATTCGGCAATGGCAGTTAAAAGGCGTGCTGCTGGCAAACCTGGTAAGCTGGTCGCTATTGTTATTATTCACTACCCTAGGTACAAAAAAGTACTGGGGAAGCCAAACCGCTGAAAACAATCTGCAAAAAGATGCATTTTTTTATGGAAAAGGTTAAGCTTTCGGTTATTATTCCGGCTAGGAATGAAGAAAATAATATTGACAGGTGTGTAAATTCACTTTCCGGGGCAATCCCCGGAAATTATAGCGCTGAAATAATCCTGGTCGATTGCTCTTCTTCAGACAACACCATACTAAAAGCCAAAAGTTTTCCCATAAAAATACTGGGAACTAAACCAGACTGGCCGCAATCACCAGCTGCCGCCCGTTACCTGGGCACTAAATTTGCAACGGGTGACTTTATTTTTTTTATTGACGCTGATATGAAATTGGAGCGCGGATTCTTAGACAAGGCTATGCGATTACTGGATGAAAATCAGCTGATAGCCGGGATAAGCGGGATCGGCAAAGAAATATATATACGCGATAACAAGGAGATCGGTTATAAACCAGATATATACCAGACTGATAAATTTAATAAAAAAGCTACCTTTCTAGGAGGAGCAGCTTTATATAGAAAGAGCTGCCTGGATGAAATAGGCGGATTTAATCCTTATTTAAGGGCAGGGGAAGAAAGGGAATTAGCCCAACGGCTACGCAAAAAAGGTTATGACCTGCTCTTGATCCCCTTCCCGATGATCTGCCACTATACCGCCTTAGTCGAGGTATGGGATGAATTTCTCCGGCAGAAAAGAACGCGTTTATTCTTAGGCATTGGTGAAGCTATACGCAGCTGCCACTCATTTAAATTCTTGGCGGAAACCCTGTTTTATTATAAAGAGTTTACCTTATTTTTAATTATCTCATTATATATCTTATTGATCTTAACTTATTCGCTTTTTACAGTTTCCTTAAAATATATTTATTTTTGCCTGCTGCCTTATTTGATATTATATATATTTCTAGCAGTTAAAAAACAATCTTTTAAAAAACCGGCAGTGGCAATAGTAAAATGGTTAATTATATCATCCGATATTATGCGCGGCATCAGCCTTAAGCCCAAAGACCCTTCTTCCTATCCAACAGAGGTTACTATTATTCAAGGTGAATTCAATGTTTAAAAACCGCGATATTGTCTGCATCTCAACTATAAATTGGGATTTTTTATATCAGCGCCACCAGATACTTATGGAGCTATTTGCCAAATCCGGAAGCCGCGTCTTTTATCTTGAAAACATAAATCCTTCACCCGTAATCAATTTATCACTGCTACCTAAATTATTGAAACAGGGCAGAAAAATATTTTTTAAGCCTGCTAAAGCAGGCCTATCTAATATCCGAATAATTTCACCTTTTATCCTGCCGTTAAAAAACAAGGTCGCCGGCTGCATTAACCAGAAAGTTTTTATAAAATACCTATCGTCTTATTTAACAGGTAAAGGTGTTAAAAATCCCATGATCTGGACATACCTAGCCACTTCTTTAGCTATAGATTTAATCGCTAGACTAAAACCTTCGCTTTTAATTTATGATTGTGTATTCGATGCCCCCCTTCATCCTTCCTCGCCAAAGGATATTTTTCAATCTGAAGTAAAATTAATCCGTTTAGCGGATGCGATTTTTACCGATAACTCCCTGCTCTTGGAAAAATGCGCTAAAATAAACCGGCAGTCTTATCTTATTCCCCCGGGAGTTATATTTGAAGACTTTGATCAGGCATCCTTCTTAACAAAAACTAATAGTTTTTTACATATCCCCGGTCCAAGGATATGCTTTTTCGGAGGAATCGATAACCTGCGCCTGGATTTAGAGCTTATCCGCGGCATCGCGCTGGCTAAGCCTCTCTGGAGCATAATACTTCTCGGTCCGGTAATAAAAACCGATGTCTCTTTGCTTAAGCTAAAAAATGTATATTTTAGAAGCGCTGTCGACCACAGCCTGCTGGGGTCATACCTGGCTTCAGTAGATGTTTTAATCCTGCCTTATAAAATAATCCCCTTTTCCAACTCGATCTTTCCTGCTAAAATATTTGAGTGCCTGGCAACGGGCAAACCGATAGTTTCAACTCCCTTGCCGCAACTAAGCCTTCTAAGCCGGGGTTTGATAAAGATAGCGGAAAATCCGAAAGAATTCATTGATTCTATTACAAGCTGCCTTAATTATGACAGCGATACAGATAAAGAAAAAAGACGCATTGCCGCGCGGGAGAATTCATGGCTAAAACGAATTAATGAAATCCGGCGCGTATTAAATGAATTGCCGGATAGAAAGGCCAGGTAGAAATAGATGAATATTTTCTATATATTTGCGGTCGGATCTGGAATTGCAATCGCTTTTTTTTCACAAGCAAGAGAGTTCTATTATCTGGCAGTATTATGCGTAATCGCGGGATTATACTTTTCTTTTAAGAAAAAGGAGATCGGATTAACCGACCTTTTAATTCTTTTTATCACAACCATCCCCTTGCATACTTTCCGTTTCGGTAGCCAGGAGCAGTTCATCCGCCTGAGCGAAATTGCCTTTATCCCCTTAGCCGCCTGGTGGTTAATAACCCGTTTTTTAAACCGGACCCAGCGGCCGCTTAAAATAAACCTGGAATCGCTTTTTATTCTGGCCTACATCATAATCAATGTCCTGGCTACAAAAAACTCGATGTTGCCTCTTATAAGTGTTAAACGGATCATTATCCTATCTTACTTATTTCTATTTACCATAATAGTATCTGATATTATTAATACTAAAGATAAAACGGCCAAGATCTTAACCGCGATGGCGCTGATATCCGGCATTTCAGCTATAATTGCCATATTGCAAAGTATAATCCCGCAATTACTTTTTTTTAACCGAGTCCCGATCGGCAGTATTTTTGGCCTAACCTTCTATAGGGCCGGGGTAGGCTGGCATGACCCCAATTACTACGCCCTCTATTTAGGGATGAACGCCGCAATGACATTCTGTTACATTTTAGCCACCCCCAAGAATAAACAGCTCTTATTTAAGGCCTGTTTTGTTTTACAGTTGCTGGGAATTATGGCTACATTTTCCCGCACGGTGATGGGAAGTCTTATCTTAGTTTGCCTTTACCTATTATTTTATTACGGCAAGAGGAAATCAGCTTTAGCAATACTAACTTTAATTTTACTAAGCTCCATAATAATAACTACTACTATTCCTATAATATATAAAAAATATCCGCTGCTGGCGTCTATTATATACAGAATCCCGGAAAGAGAAAAATTAAAGGAAGATCCAGTGTTAATTATGGGGCATCGTTATGCCGCCTTTAAAGCTAACTGGGCGATGTTTTTGGACCACCCTATTTTAGGTGTCGGGCCATTTATGGCCATGTATAATTATGATAAATACCAACCAATCGGCTATAAATACGAGATGACGCAGCTGGCCTCACACAACCAATACCTGCAACTTTTATCGGAAAAAGGAATATTCGGTTTTATAATATTCCTCTGGCTGATTCTATTGATTCTAAAAAAGATCTCGGCCGGCTTAAAACAACCCTTAGGCCCCGATAAAAAAACTTACCTTATGGCGCTTAAATCAGCTATATTTGTTTACCTAATCTCGTCTTTTTCTCTAGAGACCTCATACGAATTGCAGTTCTGGCTTACAATAGGCCTAAGCCTGGCAATTCTAAAATTAATAGAAAAAGAGCGGTCTAATGTTTTATAAAACTATATTATTCATTGACCAATACCCTGGACTCTCTGGCGGGCAAAAAGTCCTCTTTACTATTATTGCCGACTTTGTCAAAAAAGGTTACCATTGCTTAGCTATACTCCCGGAAAAAGGAGAGTTATCGCAAAATTTAGCTGAACTTAAAGTAGATTCAATTTTTTTTCCAATAGGCTATTATTCGATTACCCAAAAGACTATCTTTGATTTGTTAAATTATGCCGTCAGGCTGCCTATATTGATCTTTTTACTTACCAGGCTGATCATAAAAAAACGTCCAGGCCTAGTCTATGCTAATGGCGCCCGGACTTACTTCTGGGCTACCTTAGCCTGCTTTTTTACCAAAACCCAGCTGGTCTGGCACCTGCACAGCATATTCAATAAAGGCATGATGAAACAATTATGCATTATTTTTGGCGGCTTCCCGGTTGTCAACAAAATCATAGCGGTATCGATCGCTGCCGCAGAGCCTTTAGCAAAACTCGGCCCTAAAATTAAGATAATCTACAACGGAGTCAGCTTAAAACACGATTCGCCAAAAAACAACACTTTTAAGGATGAATTTAATATCCCTGCCGGTTCATTCCTTGTAGGAAATATCGGAATTTTAGAGGATTGGAAGAATCAAGAAGACCTGATTCAAGCGGCAAATATTATCAAGAATAAAGGAAAAACCAATATTTACTTTTTTATGATCGGAGATTCATTGTATCCAGAGCCTTCCCGCCAGAAATACAAAAAACACCTGTTAAAATTAACCGGCGAGCTCGGCCTTAAAGAAAAGGTCTTTTTTCTGGGTTTTCGTAGCAACGCCCAGGAAATTATGAAAGGTTTAGATTTAATGGTTATTTGTTCTAAGGACCCTGACCCCTGCCCGCTGGTAAGCCTGGAGGCTGCCTCTATCGGCTTGCCGATTCTAGCCGCAGATCTAGGCGGAGTAAAAGAAATGTTTATCCCGGATAACGAAGCCTTATTCTATCCCCCTTTAAAATATCAGATACTCGCAGAAAAGATAATCGCCGCTTCAGAAAATAATCCAGATCTAAAAGCCATTTCTAAAGCCGCGCTGGATAAAGTACAAAAAGAGTATACCATTGATCAATTTTTAAACAAGATCCATTCTTCTTTAAATAGGCTACTAAACAATAATGAATAACCATATTCATAAAATAATGTTAATCGTCCCTGCGGCCACTATTTCTTCAGAATATTCTAAAGAAATACAGCCCCCACTCGGGCTGGCTTATATTGCAGCCTGCTTAGAAAAAGACTACCAGGTAAAAATCCTGGATGCCGCATGTGAAGGCTGGTATGAAGAAAGAAAAGAAACCAACGGTTTTTTAACCTACGGCCTTGACTACACGCAGATCAGTAAGCGGATTCAGGATTTTAATCCGGATGTGGTGGGAGTTTCCTGTTTATTCAGTATGCAGCATAAAAATGCCCACCGGGTTTGTCAGGTCGCCAAAAAAACCAATATAAACATCATTACAATCATGGGCGGCGCCCATCCCAGCGTATTAGCAGAAGAAACGCTAAAGGATGATTCCGTAGACTTCGTAGTAATCGGAGAGGGCGAACAAAGCACTAAAGAACTATTGGATAGCCTGCGTGATAATAAAGATGTCTCCTCTATAGACGGTATTGCTTTTAAGGTAAATAATAAAATATTAATTAACCCCAAAACTAAATTTATCGAAGATCTAGATAGCCTCCCCTTGCCTGCCAGACACCTCTTACCTATGGATAAATATTTTAAGATCAATCTTCCCCATGGGATATCTTCGCGTTATAGACCAAATACGCCCGTAGTTACATCCCGGGGATGCCCGGCAAATTGCATATTCTGTTCTATCCACTCAATATGGGGATATACCTTTCGCGGACGCAGAGCAGAAAATATCATTCAAGAATTAGAATTTATTAAAGATACCTACGATATAAAAGAAATCCAGTTTGAAGATGACAACCTTACTTTCGATAAAACCCGGGCTATGCGTTTATTCCAATTAATGGTCGATAAAAAAATCGGTCTGGCCTGGACAACTCCTAACGGCGTATCCTTATGGAATCTGGATAAAGACCTACTTTCTAAAATGAAAGAGGCGGGCTGCTACCGCTTATGCCTGGCAATTGAATCCGGCGACCAAAAACTTCTATCGGAAACAATAAAAAAGCCCTTAAGGCTACAGAAGGTACTTGAGCTCATGCGCTGGATAAAATACTACGGATTTGAAACTGACGCTTTTTTTGTCGTCGGATTCCCCGACGAGACCAAAGGACAGTTAAAAAATACATTTGAATTTGCCAGTAAATTAAATACGGATAACACAACATTTTATTTAGCCACCCCCTATCCCGGGACCGAGCTTTTTAAAATTTGCAGCCGGGAAGGATGGCTGGATAAAGATTTCTCTTTAAGTAACCTAGGAGTAAAAAAAGCCAATATATACACAAAATATTTTTCTAGAAACGAACTTGAGAAGATAGTAGCTTATCAGACTTTAAAGTTAAAAATCAGCCTGCTCTGGCGTAACCCGAAAGCCTTTTACCGAAAAGTACTTAAAAGATTTTTTAAAACTCCGGGCCAATTCATTTCACTGGTAAATAAATTAGTCGAAAAAACATTCTCAAGATAAAATGAAGATATTACTTCTCAATCCTCCGTTTCTTCCCAGATACTCCCGATCCCAGCGCAGCCCCGCCGTCACAAAAAGCGGAACCCTCTATTACCCTATTTGGCTATGTTATTCGGCGGCAATCCTAGAAGAACACGGCTTTGAGATCAAAATAATCGATTCTCCTGCAGACAATTTGTCAAACCAGGAAACTCTGGAGATAATCAAAGAGTACTCCCCTGAGTTAGCAGTGATAGATACCTCAACACCCAGCATTTATAACGATGTCGAAATCTCAAGCCTTATCAAACAACAAAACCCCGAGTGTTTTACTCTGCTTGTTGGCACGCACGTTTCTGTCCTGGCCGAAGAAACATTGCTTCTATCAAATTCTATAGATTGTATCGCCAGGGGCGAATATGATTTAACCATTCTTGAAATAGCCAATAGAATAAAACATAATGATCTAAACCTAAACTTCATAGATGGAATAAGCTACCGCGAAAATAATACTCTCCGACATAATCCCGATAGACAGCATATCGCTGAGCTCGACAAAATCCCCTTTGTTTCAAGAATATATAAAAAACATCTCAAGATCAAAAACTATTTTTTTGCGGCGTCGCTATATCCCGAAATACAGATAATCACTGCTAGGGGATGTCCGTTTAAGTGTTTTTTTTGTCTCTGGCCGCAAACTTTTCAAGGCAGGGACTACCGCACGCGCAGCCCGGAAAATATCCTGGCTGAATTTATATATATAAAAAACAACCTCCCCATGGTTAAAGGCGTAGTTATTGAAGATGATACGTTTACGGTTGACAATAATAGAGTCCGGCGGATTTGTGAACTTCTCATAAAGGAGAAAATCGGCATAAAATGGAACGCTAACGTCAGAACAAACCTGGACCTAGAGACCATGAAAATAATGAAAGCTGCTGGTTGTTACCTATTGATCGTGGGGATTGAAAGCACATCCCAAGATATACTGGACAATATCGATAAAGGGCTGCATTCTACCAATATAAAGACATTTTTCAATAATGCTAAAAAAACCCGCTTGCTGGTCCACGCGGCGTTTATGGCCGGAAATCCAGGCGAAACCGAAGAGAGCCTGCGGAAAGATTTATCCCTGGCTAAGATGCTCCTTCCTGATACTATTCAATTTTTCCCCCTTATGCCCTATCCGGGGACTAAGGCATATTCCTGGGCAAAAAACAATGGTTATCTTAAAATAAATTCATTCCGGGATTACTTAAATGAGCATGGCCTACATAATACGGTAATTGACCTTCCCGGGTTATCGGGCAAACAATTGGTAAAATGGTGCAATTACAGCCGGCGCTCTTATTATTTAAGCCTTTCTTATTTCTGGTATAAATTAAAACAGGTAATTACAAATCCCTGGTCTTGTACCCGGACACTCAGGGCATTGGCGACATTCAGAAAATATATTTTAAAACCGGACTAAAAATGGCGAAATTGGTATTCTGGGTATCCTTAATAGTTATATTATACGTTCATTTTGGATACGGCGCCTTGTGTGTATTAATCAGCGTAATTTTCGGTAAAAAAACAACTAAAAATAAATCTTTTTACCCAAAACTATCACTGCTAGTCCCTTGTTACAATGAAGAAAAGATAATCAAAGCAAAGATCGAAAATATGCTAGCCTTAGATTATCCCCAAGATAAACTACAGATCATGATTGCTTCGGAATCAAATGATGCAACCAATGCGATTGCGGAAACGTACAAAAAAAGCGGAATTGAACTTTATATAAATAGCTTGAGAATCGGCAAACCTACTCTCTTATTCAACACTATTCCTTATGCCCGCGGAGAGATCCTAATATTCTCCGATGCTAACGCTATTTTTCAACCGGATGCGCTTTTAAAGATCGCGGAAAATTTTTATGATCAATCAATCGGAGCCGTGATTGGCGCGTTAAAAATCAGTAATCCCGCTCAATCTTCTATAAGCCACGGTGAATACATCTATAAACAATATGAGACGATAATCCGCAAAGCTAATAGCCGCCTGGGCAGGGTTTTAAACGCTGACGGTTCGATATTCGCGATCAGGAAAAGTTTATATTTACCTATAAGCGAAGATCGAGGAGATGATTTCGAACTGATCTTACGGATATTGTTGAATGGCTACAGATGCGTATTTGAGCCTGAGGCAATCTCAAACGAAGACGCATCGATAACCGCCAAAGCAGAAATCCTGCGTAAAATCAGAATGGTCCCCTGGTTTTTAAAAAGCTCCGTCATGCTACTGAAAGAAATGATCCATAAATCACGCTTCGACTTAATATTTCAATTAATATCCCATAAAATATTAAGATGGTTTATGCCCTACTTCTTCATTTCCCTATTTAGCGCCAATTGCTTTTTAATAAGCCAATCACTATTTTTTAAGTTAAGTCTTCTAAGTCAGGGGTTGGTATACCTGGGAGGGTTAATTGGAATGTATATGGCAGAGGTACAAAAAAAGAAACCCCCGGCACTGCCAGGGGCACTATACTATTTTATTATCTATAACTACGCCTTTTTAATAGGAACGCTTAAAGGGATGTTCGCGCCAGAGAAATCTTCTTCCTGGGAAAAAGTCAGGTCATAATTTATTTCATCTGGATTAAAGTCTCTGGCTGTTTTAACCGGTTTAGCAAAGATAGTCAGAACAAGTATAAAAAAATTAAATAGTAATGAACGTTTTTGGATATAAAAAAGGTCGAATCGCGTACGCTCTTTTATTAAACTGTCTCCTCTCCATCCATTAACCTGTGACCATCCGGTAAGCCCGGGTTTAATCGTATAGCGCATCTTGTAATTAGACACGCTGATTTCAAACTTTTCGGCGAAATATGGACGTTCCGGACGAGGGCCGACTAGACTCATTTCTCCTTTTAAAACATTTATCAACTGAGGCAATTCATCAATGTGAGTGACCCTTAAGAATTTTCCGATAAAGCTGCACCGGGGATCTGACTCCGTACCCCATACAGGGCAACCGTCACCTTCTGAGCCTTCCGTCATTGTCCGGAATTTATAAATCATGAATCTCTTTTTATCTTTTCCATATCTTTCCTGGAAATAAAATATCCTTCCCGGTGAATCAATCCTGACTAAACATACGGCCAGCAGAAAGACCGGAAAACTCAATAAAAGAAAAATAGCGCTTAAAATAAAGTCCATTGTGGTATAAATTATTTCCAAGCGCCGCCTATGAAGGTATATACTCATTATCTCTTGAACGTACGTTTTGCCCATAGATATATTTTAACAACTTTTCCTGGTCTGGCAAATCTATTTTTGAAAACTTGAAACCTACAACATACATATCCTTTATCGCAGAATCCCTTACGCATACTACTTCTGCGCTGACATGGATAAATTCTTTCTCATTCAAATAAATAGCCAAAGAATACTGACTTCCTTCTTTTAAGCGGTCTCTTGAGCGGACCGCAATACCACTACCGCTGATATCTTCTATTATAGAATAATGTTTTTGCGTTACTTTATCCGATGTGAACTCATAGCCTACGGCATAAATCCCCTTTACCCGCGGCATAGAGCGCCTCTCCTGGCTATTTACTTTTCTTTCGCTAGATAAAACTCCGCAAATACCCACAAACATACCGAAGAATACGCCTAAGAAAATATTTAAAGGTATATTCGGACTTACTCTTTTAAGAGGAGGATAGGCTGATTCCAATATCTGGATATTCGGTAATTGTGAATCTAAAAATTTATCCCGGATCAATTCTAACTCGTTCTGTTTCTTAAGAAATAAGGCGTATATATCCTGGGATGCCTCGTAGGTCTTGGATAAAATACTATATTCTATTTGCTTTACCGCAGCCTCATCTATATAAGCAGAAATTTTATTTAGATCCTCCTTATATACTGATTTCTCGGCTTTATTGGAACTCTCCTGAACCCCGAGATATCCTATATAATCCCTATAATAATCAGCATAAACAAACATGATCTTTTCAAGTTCGCTTCTCAGATTATTTTTTAAAAGTGTAATTTGTTCATTAACTCCTATTACTTCGGGATTATTATCAGTATACTCAACGCGTAACCGCGACAAATGCGCCTCGGCCTCTTGTATCCTGCTTCTTATATCTTGTATCCAAGGGATACTGGTTAAAGATAATGTGGGATTTTCTCCATTCTCTTTACCAGAAAAACTGGGTAAGAGAGGATAGCGAAATAATGACTCGCCTTTTTTCAGAACATCATTGGTCTTGGCTAATTCTTCTTTCAAGCGGGCAGCATACTTTTTACTTTCCAGATTGTTTTTGTCGAGCTCGATCAGATAATTCACATATAGAGGGGTTTGGGCTTGATAAAACTCCAGCTTATCTTTACCGCTGAGCTCCTTAAGGAATACCTTGATCTTGTCTAGATCTTCTTTTACCAATACTATTTTATTATTAAGCGCTTTGAGATTGCTGCTCACCGAAGACAGCTTTAACCCGCTGCCGTAAACAATAAAATTATTTACAATAGCATTAGCCAGTTCTATCGCTTCTTTTTGATTTTGCAGGCTTACGCTCACTTCTAAAACATTAGATTCATTAAGGTAGCCGATATTGATCTTTTTTCTTATATCTTGATAGCTGAATTTATTCAATAGCCCTTTATCATGCATCTGGCTGAGAGACTTTTCAATAACCGACCGGCTTGAGATTATCTCGGCCTGACTTGCTAGAAACGCTTTATCATCTAAGGTCTGCGGCAGGAGGCCTGGGGCATAAAGATTTGATTCATTCTGAACGATAATTTTAGTTTCAGCCCTATAAATCCAAGGTGCTGCAAAAATACCCAGGACCGCAATTGAAAAGACGATAAGAAAAAGGGCAAAAAATTCCACTTTCCTTCGGATCATTGCCCTGCCTACCTCGGATATACTTAACTCTGAACTTGATTCCATGTATCTTTGTACTTTCTTCCTTATTTGGATGCTATATCGTACAACAAGTAAGTATCGGCCGCCGGCCTGATTTTAGACATAAAAAAATCTAGGAAATCCCCTGTGTTGCCGATAAAACTCCTCGGCACATAGATTATATCTTTTGGTTCTAACAAAACATTTTCACTTGTATTAGCATGGTCTAAAGCCTTATGCAGATTTACTAAAATAAATTGCGGGCACTCAGAGTAAGGTTTTCTAATTACCAATATACTGCGTAACTCAGCATATTTAAGGTAGCCACCGGCAAGGCCGATTGATTCAAACGCCGTCATTTGGTTTTCGAGAGTGTACAATCCCGGCGTTTTTACCTCTCCTAAAACTAAAACTTTCTTAGAACGGGACTCGATAACATTAACTGAAATTTTAGGATCCTTCAGGTATACCAACAGCTTTTCGTGAATCTGATCAGCCAGAGCAGTCGTAGTCTGGCCAGCAGCCTGAATTTCCCCGGCAACCGGATAACTTATAAAGCCATCTGGACGGATAGAAAGAGTGCTTTTAAGCTCCTGGTGATTCCATACAGAAATTTCTATAATATCCCCGGTTCCTAATATATATTTTGACCCGCTTTGCTGTTGGGCATAAGAAGGCGAATTAAGCGCAAATATACATACCACGATGTAAAATAGGGTCCTCAATTTACTTTTTAGTCTTCTCATTTTTGAATTATTCTGATACTATATTATTAAGACTTTTTTAAACTTTTTATTTTCTTTTGAAAAAAAATTTTCCCCACAACTCGTGTATTAACAATATGTTTTAATTCTACTATATAATTTATGAAAGTATAACATAAAAAACAACCACTGTCAAGTAATCGACCCCTAAATTTTCCGAGATTAGACACCAACTTTACAGACTTAAGCGAATTTGCCTGCGCCAGGCCTGACAGTTTTTTAATATATTCTGCCTCTTATACCGGAGCAGCAATCGCCACCATAGCCATTGAAGCCGGGATCTTCCTTATAACCTATTTCACCGTAAAAAAACTTTCCTACTCCTAAGATAACTTCAGCAAAGGAATATTCAGCCGGCGGCGGAAAGTCTCTCCTTTTAAAAGCTCTTGTTTGCGCCAGGCTAGATTATTTCTGGGATGAAGCCCTTTCTTAGTAGCTATGTTTGAGGCGGCAATATGAATAGTGTGTTTTCCAAAAACCTGATTTATTTCATCCACCGCACAACTCAACCTTTGCAGCTGTTCAATTTTAACCGGGTTTTCAAAAAGGTCCTGTTCATCAAATCCTTCTTCCTTAATATCATTTAAAATAATTCCGGTTGCCCGGTATACCGCTCCCGGTTGAAAAACTTCATCAAAGATCCGGAAACAAACAGTAGTAAAATCCAGAGTAGATGAAGAATGCCGGTTGATCCTGCCCTGCATCCCTTTCGCGCTAAAATCAACTTTCCTTAAATAAACCGTCAGGTTGCGCGCGCTTAATGAATATCTTCTTAATTTGATAAAGGCTGACTCCAAATTACGCATTAACTGGGCCTTTACCATCTGCTTATCGCCTGAGGCAGGCATAAAAGTCTTAGTCTTACTTATACTAAGATATTTTTCTTTTTTAGCGGTTGATACCGGATACACTGACGTTCCTCTTAATTCCAGCCATAATTCCACCCCAATCTTACCCAGAATTTTTTGAGCGAATTCTTTAGGCCGGCGTACATATTCCAGGACCGAAGTTATCCCGTATTTACCTAAAAGCGCTATGGTATTCGGCCCGAACCCCGAGACCCGCTCAAGAGGGATATTTTTCAGGTACTCATGCAGTTTATTTCCCGGTAAAGCCTTAAAGCCATCCGGCTTATTTTCCCGCGAGCAGATCTTGGCCAGAGTTTTAGAAAGGCTTAAACCCACAGAAACAGTTATATCCAGTTCTTTGCGGACCTCTTCCTTGATCCTTACGGCAATATCCGGATAAGAAGCGCGATACATCCGGCGCAATCCGGCTAGATCGCAGAAAGCCTCATCGATAGAATACTCCTCAACCTGGGGCGTAAACCTGCGGATTATATTAAAAAGCCGCTGTGAATATATACTATATAATTCATAATCGCTGGGAAGGATTATTAAGCCCGGATAGATCTTTTTAGCCTCAGAAAGAGTGACCCCCCGTTTTATTCCCAAAGCCTTGGCTTCATAGCTGGCCGCAGAAATAATCCCTCTCTCCTGGCCGGTAACCAAAGGCTTACCTTTAAGATTGGGGTTACGGGCCTGCTCGCAAGAGGCAAAAAAAGCATCGCAATCTATATGCGCGATAGCCTGCGGATATGAAGATAAAGTGATAAAATCAGGAGTATTATTTATACTTACGGACATTGGCGATAACTACACCGGCAATAACCAGCTCCTCCTTGGGTTCTATAGGAAGGTATTTCTTATTCGCGGCCCTTAAAATAACTTTACCTTTAAACTTCTCAAAATATTTCAGGGTCCATTCCTTATCCACGCAAGCCACCACAATATCCCCGCTTTTAGGAGTAAGATTTTTCTGGACCAAGACTAAATCTCCGGGATGAATTCCGGCATCGAGCATGGAATCACCGCTTACCTTTAATAAATAAGTTGCCTGAGGATTAGAAATAAGATATTCATCCAGGCTCATTAAATCCACAGTCTCTTCTTCTGCCGGTGAGGGAAAGCCCGCTTGGATAAATCCTAAAAGCCGCACCGGTTTTTGTACTCCGGCCGGGATCAGCCTTCCGGTATTATCTTTAGCGCATAACCCTAAGCCTACCAATTGATTTACCTTCTTGAAAACAGCGTTCTTGGATCTAAACCTAAAGACTTTGAGCATCTCAGAATAAGAAGGCATCCTTTTATTCTTCAAATAAAACTCGTCTAACTTATCAACCTGCTCTTTTAAATTGTTTTTATCCATAGCAGCGCCATTATAGTGAACGTTTGTTCACCTGTCAAGCAAAAATAAAAAGAAAAAGGGGTCAAAAAGAAAAAGGAAAAAGAAAAAGGGGTCAAAAAAGAAAAAGGGGTCAGGTCCCTTTCATGTAACCAGTTGTAGTATATGGTATTTACATGTAGTCACTTTGCACTTTTAATCTTCCGGGGACACCCTGTCGTAGTAACCCAGGAGACGCCCTGTCAATGTGTTGCAAGATATTCACGACAGAGTGTCCCCGGTTAGTAGACAGGGTGTCCCCTATCTATTTTATAAAAATGCAAACTGACTCATCAGACCATATTGTATTATATAGTGTTAGGATGAAGGGGCCTGTCCCCTTGGTCTGTCCCCTTGGCCTTGGCTCCCTTGGCTTTTGGCTCCTTGGCTTTATAGCGTTTTTTAGGTGTCCACTTTTAATTTGGAGATGATAATGTTAAAAAAATCTATTGCTATTTTGGAATAGAAGTGATACAACATTATTGCCAATAGAAGTGATATAATAAAACCGTTAAAAGAAAGAAGGCCGGAATGAAAAGAATGTTTAGCTTAATCATTATCATTTGTTTGGTGTGCGGGTTGGCTGTGCCGCTTTTAGCCGACGAAACTGGTGTGACGGATACAGAAATCCTTATAGGTTCATCATCAGCGCTAGAGGGTGACGCAAGTTACCTGGGCATACAAACCAACAATGGATTCATGGCTTATCTTAATTCTGTTAATGCAGCGGGCGGGGTGAATGGCAGAAAACTTAAATTGATTGCCCTAAACGACGGTTACGAGCCTCTTCCTTGCGTAGAGATGACTAAAAAGTTGATTAACGAATATAAGGTTTTTATGCTTGCCAATTATGTAGGGACTCCGACCAGTGTAAAGGCGTATCTAGTATGGACTTATGCCAAAATTCCTGCAACAGGTTTTTTTACCGGCGCGGAGGCGCTGCGCAAGCCTTTTAACCGTTATAATATCCATATCCGCGGCTCCTATTATAAAGAACTATCGGCGATTATTGACGTCTTTGTCAAAGAATTAGGTTTGAAAAAGATCGCCGTATTTTATCAAGATGATGCGTTCGGCGAGTCGGTAAAAAAAGCGGCAGAGATTGCTTTGGAAAAATTTAAGATGGTTCCTATCGCTTACGGAATTTTTGAAAGGAATACTCTCAAAATTGAGGAAGGTTTGGCCAAGATCAAAGACTCTCAGCCGGAAGCGATTGTAATGGTGGGAACCTATGCTCCTCTTGCCCGATTTGTCAAAGAAGCAAAGAAGTCCGGATTAACTAAAACGTTTTTCCATACCGTATCTTTTGTCGGGCCCGAAGCTCTTGCCGCAAACCTAGGAGCGGATTCGGATAATGTTTTTCTTACGCTGGTGATGCCGCCCTACGCTGAGTCAAATTTGCCGATAGTCAAAGAGTATTTAGGGGCGCTATCGAAATATTATCCTAATGATTCTGCGAACTTTGTGAGTTTAGAAGGTTTTGTGAATGCTAAAGTTATGGTGGAGGGTTTAAGGCGGGCTGGAAGAGATTTAACTCGAGAGAAGTATATTAATGCTATCGAGACGATTAAACCGGGAGAGATGGGGTCGGGATTAAAATTTAATTACGGGCCGACTGATCATGAAGGATTAACGGACATCTATATCGCCCAGATCAAAAATGGCAAGTATGTGGAAGTTAAAGATCAGGGGAGTGTTAGAAAGTAACGAGATCCTAATTAGCCAATCCAAGGCAATTCCTCAGAGCAAGAAAAGGGGTCAAAGAAAAGAGAAAAGGGATCAGGTCAGACCCCCCCCGCTATGTCCCCTTAGCTTATTTTGATAATAACTGCGGGGTCTGCTTTTAAGGTATTATGAACCGGGCAATTCTTAATGAACCTGAGGAGCGCTTCTTTTCTCTGTTCTTCAAGCACAACGCCTTTAAGATTAATATTAACCTTAATCTCCCTGAAACAATAAGGCGGCTCTTTGGTAAATTCCGCGTCAACGCTAATGCTGAATTGTTTAAGCTCCACCTTCGCGCCTTGCGCGTACTTATGCAAATACACTCCCACGCAAGTACCTAAAGAGGCTAATAACGCGTCCGGCGGAGTGATCCCATTTCCCTTTGTATCAATCATCAACTCATAATCATTTGATTTAACCTTAAACTGTGAATCGCCGTTATTAACTATATCTACATGATACATCATTACCCCCTATTTTTTAATCACCTCAAATGAACTGGTGCTCTTATCGCTTTTCTGCCCGCTAAAAGAAACCCGAATCAATGACCAGGTGTAAACCTGGGAATCCTCAAATAATTCCGATTTGATATTTATCGAGTATTCATCAGTAATGGGATATTGTAGCCGCGGCGCAGGCATATCATCATAAGCGCTACTATGTGGAATAAACTCATCATCCGCACCTAAAACAACCCCAGCTACGGCCAAAATAAAAAACATTATTAAAAGAAACGGGGTCAGAATTATTTTTTTTTATTCTGCTTGCTAGTAAAAAATAATTCTGACCCCATTTCGCTATCTTATTTTCTTATATAGTCCGATTAATTCGGCCTTATCCAGAATATGCCCCTGCATTGCCGCTTCCAATTCTTTCTTACTGATACCCTCTTTTAAATTAAGCTTTGTATCTAAGGCGTATATTTTAAAGAAATAGCGGTGGGTGCCTGATGGTGGACAGGGCCCATGAAAATCTTTTTTTCCGCTACTAGTAATCCCCTGTTTTCCAGGAATGCTGTTCTCATCGATTTTATTAATTAGCGGGATATCAAAAACCACCCAATGTACCCAGGTGCCCATCGGAGCATCAGGATCATCAACTATCAAGGCCAGGCTTTGGGCATCCTTAGGTAAGACGTCAATAATAAGCGCAGGGTTGATATTTTTACCTTCACAGGTAAATTTTGACGGAATAGACTGGTTATGGTTAAATTCAGGGCTGGATATATTCATATTTGGCTCTCCTTTTGCAATGGCTGGGCTAGTTAAAGTTATATAGCTAAAACAGACTGATAAAATTAAAAAGGCAACACCCCGGATTGGAGAATTGCCTTTAAATTTTTTAATTTTATTACCCATTTACTACTCCTTATGTGTCTATAGATAATTATATCTCTAATATAAAGCTTATCAATATAATTTAAAGAAAAATCCGCAATGAATTGTTGCGGATTTTTATTCTACTAATATATTATTAACTCTGTTTTTGCTGACGCCAGAATGTACCTTTATACTTTTCCCGCCATTGTTGAAACCAGCCCTTTTTGCCTTCCTTGCGCTTTTCTGTCATCTGCTGAAACTTGGCAAACTGTTCAAGAGTCAAGACCTCTTTAACCGCAAAAATCCTATTTACCCTCTGGTCGAGCAACTGGGCCTGCAAGGCCTTGATCTCATTTGCTAACGGCTCAATAGCTGCCCGGGTAACCGCAGAATTATTAAACTCCTCTTGTAATTTCGCCATCTTTTCTTTGATTACCTTACGTATATTAACCGACTCTGCCGCTTGGGCATTACGAATAAACTCCAGTCTTGTGCTTTGTTCAGAGGTAAGATTTAATTCTTTTAAAATACTCCATTTTGACTCATCTCTTAGGCTGCGGTGTCCGCCCTTGGTTTGAGCATATACCGCGCCTGTCATCAGAAACACTACTGCCAAACTTATAGTTACTGTTTTTATCTTATTCATCTTTTATCACCCCTTTCACCTACTCAGACGCATAGCTATATAAAGAAGTTTCCTAAAAGAAATACCGTTCTACATTTGTTCCTAAATTATAAACCAAATCATTATTCCCGCTTTCCAGGCTATATTCTAAAATACTTTCTCCGGAATTTTCCGGGATTACAGATTGTCTCTTCTGCATAAATATTCCGCTAAAAACCGCGACACAAAGTATTAACGTAAAAACACTAGCTAGGGCAAATGCCGGGCGATGGCCTAAAAGCAGTTCTTTCAGCCGCGACAGGGCCCCCCGGTTTGATTCTTCCTCCCGGACTAATTGTTCCCCGACAATAGCTTGACGGATATCCTGCCAGAGGCTCTCCGGGGCTTTCGCAAGTTTAAGCTTCTGGAAAAAGGCCCGCTGTAAGAGTAATTCTTCTTCTAATTTACGGCATTTGCCACAGTTATCCAGATGCCCCTTAACCAGCTTTTGGTCCCTCTGGCCGGTGAGGCCATCAAAATAATCCGCTTTAAGCAATTCCTGCACCTTTTTACAGTTCATCTGTCATCAGCCCCTTTCCTGACATTTCCAATAACGCTTCCCGCGCCCGTTTTAAGCGGGTTCGCACGGTATTTATGGGAATCTTTAAAACGGCGGCGATCTCCTGATAACTCAATCCTTCGATCTCCCGCAATATCAGACAAACCTTATATTCAGGAATTAACTTATCTAATAACTCAGCAAGCAAGACACTATTATCACTTTTAATAGCTCCTTCAGCTGTTGAACGCCTATCCGGAATAGTTTCGATGACGCCATCATAATCTAACCTGTCTTTTGACTCCCGGGCGGCCTTACGGTAATGGTTGATGGCCGTATTCACTGTAATCCGGTATACCCAGGTCTTAAATGCCGAGCGAAACTGAAAACCATTTAAGCTATGGTAAATCTTCATAAAAACATCCTGGACAACTTCCTGGGCATCGGATATATTACGGGTTACCTTAAAAGCCAGGATATAGACAAAATCACTGGTCTGTCTATATACCTCTTCAAAGGCCTGGATATCGCCCTCACCAGCCCGTTCCAATATCTCCCTGGATATATCATTCATTCTATCTTTATATAAAAACCCGGTAAATATTATCTTCCGTACAAAGCTCTCAATTGTTCTACGCTGGGATGTTCCGGATAATATTCCCCTTGCGGGCCTACATAACCATTGTTACGTTTGGTCAGAGTAACGCTGGTGTAACTGCCGTTGATATTAGGAACATTAATTGTGATTGTTTCATTTGAAAACCCCTGATACTGGGTTACAGAAGGAGCAATTACCACATTTTGGTAAACCGGCGCAGGAACAACTACGTATCCGGAAGGGTAATCTCTATAATAAGCGTTGTTATAGTGATAATACCTGGAACCCCCCACCACCATAACATTATGCCCAAACGGAAGAACCCTGACGACTGCCCCTATCGGAGGAGCGACAATAAAAAAATCCAGCCCAAAGAACCCCGGCCTATAGAATCTGCCGTCACGGTAATGGTACCTTGAATTATTTACCACCACAACTTCTTTTCGGGAAAACCCATGCCTAGACTCGCCTCTGGCAAACGCATCCGTTGACGGCAAGACAAGAATTAATCCTAAGATTATCCCTAACCCAATCTTGTTTCTGAAAACATATCTTAACATTTTTCCTCCTTTTTTAGCCTTTCAGCTACTTTGACAACCTAAAAGGGGAAAAAGTTCCTTAAAAAATTTGGGCTAATGCATAAGCTGCGGGGTTCATAATCAAAAGACTTACGAGCTCGCTATCAAACCTACCGGGTAATTTGGTCAAGATAAAGATCAGGACGGCAATTCCGCTGCCGAATAAAAATTTTAGCGCTGGTTTTACAGGAGTTGTTTTGGGCTCTATGATCATGATAAAAATATAAAAATAATTTAAGTACCCTAGGATATGCCAGATGCTGTTTTTTTGCCAGAACGCCTGGATCCCAAATAAACAGATAAAAACAAGGACATAACCGATAATAATTTCGATTTTTCTTATCTTATAAATAAAATACATTCCGGCAGGTAAAAGCAAATACCACAGATAGGCGCCTCTCCATTGAGTTGAAACGTTAAATAAAACAACTGCGAGAAATATTCCGAAAGCCGCAGGGTTAAAGATAGGCTTATTCTGAAAACGAATCAGGTGTTTAGAAATAATCGCTATTAACGAGGCTGCTACAATTACTCGCCAGGCCAGGTTGCTGGAAAGGACAAAACCGATAATTAATCCGGTAATGATCGAACTTTCAGTTATTTCAAATAACTTTTTTTTAAAAAATAGGGTGGTTGACTCGGCTATCAGGCTTGAAATTACGGCAATGATTAAAGCGGTTAAAAATACCAAATCCCTATCTCTAATAGATAAAAAAACCGCTGAACCGGCTAAATAGATAATCAGCTGAGTTTTAATAGATCTTAATTTCAACATGACCAATTTAACGGTAATTGCAGAAACTTAAAGGCAGGGAGAAATCCAAACCCCTCAGATGGCTAATAACTGCCTGTAATTCGTCTTTTTTAGGCGAACTGACCTTGATCTTCTCGCCCTCGATCTGAGTCTGTACTTTTAAACCTAGTTTTTTAATGATCCCGACTAATTCTTTGGATTTTTCTTTATCAATACCCATGCAAATATCCACTTTCTGACGAAGATAACCCTCAAACGCCTTTTCCGGTTCGTTGAACTTCAAGGACTTAAGAGAAATTCCCCGTTTAGCCATCCGGGCAACCAGAATATCGGTCAAGGCCCGCAATTTAAAGTTATCATCCGCTATCAAAGTAATTGTCTTTTCTTTTCGGTCGTAGACGATGGAGGCCTTACTGTCTTTAAAATCATAGCGTTGAGCTAATTCTTTATTCGCCTGGTTTACCGCATTATCCATCTCCTGTAAATCCACCTCCGAAACAATATCAAAAGAAAAATTGGGCATCTAATATTCCTCCTTGAAAGTTTATAAATAACGCTAGTAGACCTGTTTATTCTCCAGGGCCTTCCAGTCCTCTAAAAGTTTTAGACACTCATTAATTAAAAATGCTCTCGTAAGTTTAATCCGGCTTCTACCCATGGCCTTCATCTGGGCGCAAGAAACCGGCAATTCATCAAATCCTAACTTCTTAACGTCCGCGACCGCAGTCCCGTAAAAAACAGACTTAATCCGCGCCCAATGAATTGCGGAAAAACACATCGGACAGGGTTCAGTGGTAGAATAAATAACGCATCCGGATAAATCAAAAGTCTTTAATTCTCTGCTGGCTTGGCGGATGGCGTTAACTTCGGCATGACAAGTAGCATCCTGAGATAGCACGGTATTACGGCTAAAGGCTATTACTTTATTACCCCTAACAATGCATGCGCCGAACGGGCCGCCGGCCAAAGTTTTGAAATTCTTCCTAGCCTCGGATATGGCCAAGCGCATATATTTAAAATTTACTTGATGTTTTTCCACAAACACCTCTTAGATAATCAGGGCGGGTTGGACTTGGGATTCTTCAACCTGAGAAAGAGATAGAGAATCTTTTATGTTGAAGCGGCCGATGCTTAATCTTTCGATCTGAGATACAAAGCCTACACAACCTAATTTCGCGGCGATATCTTCTGCCAGCTGGCGGACATAAGTCCCCTTGGAACATTTAACCTTAAACTGGATATCGGGAAGGGAGAATTTTAAAAGGCTTAATTCTTTAATCTGGACCTTGCGCGGGGCACGCTCAACCTCTTTTCCTTTACGGGCCAGCTCATAGAGCCTTTTCCCTTTGTGCTTCAAGGCTGAGACCATTGGGGGAACCTGCATATTTTCACCGATAAATGTAACCATAGTTTTACTCACATTTTCTTCGGTCACATGGCTGAATTCTTTTTTCTCAACCACCTCACCCTGAATATCGCCGCTGGTAGTCCGGGCGCCCAAAGTAAGAGTTGCCGAATATTCTTTATCGAGGATCATAAAATGATTAAATAATTTAGTACATTTACCGATTAAAATTACCAGGACTCCGGTAGCGATCGGATCCAGGGTGCCGGAATGCCCAACCTGTTTTATTTTTAATTTCTTACGCACAAAATCTACTACATCATGCGAGGTTACGCCTTTAGGTTTGTTTATGACTAAAATGCCATCCCGGATCATTTCTTAATTACCTCTTCCTTTAAAGGATACCTCTTGCAGGTAAACTGGGCTAATTCCGGGCAATAGCTTAATTTAACGCATTTAGCCCCGGCTTCTGCGAATACTGCCGGAAGTTTATCCTGGCAGACCTTAAGCATTTCTAAAGCCAGGCCCCGAATCTCCCATTGGGCCCGGTTGCAACAACGTTGTTCAAAAAAATGGAGCAATTCCCGGCAGTTCATAGTAACCACGATTTTAGTCTCAGCTGCCTGCGGTAAAAGGAACCTGGCATCCTGATTAACCTGTTCTCCAGATTTATCTTTTTTCTTAAAACTCTCCAGGAAATCATTGTAACCTTTTTGGATCTCTTCCATCATCCGGATAAATTTATCTTTTAAATCTTTATCCTGTTCTACTGAGGGAGGAATAATGTAATTAAAATTAACGGCCTTGACATAACGTTGACTTTGCTGACTAAAAGAAGCAATCCTGTGCCTGACCAACTGATGAGTCAAGGCCCGGGATACGCCCTCAATGGCAAAAGTAAATTTCACATGTTCGATCGGGCTTTCATGCCCAGAGGAAACAACCTTGCGCACAAACTCCTCCTGTTTTTTGAGGTCGGATTTTACCTCTTCGATTAAATCCCCGGCAAATTTCGGCGAGTAACACTGCCTGCAGGCAGCGTAAATTATCGAGATTGCGTCCTTAGTCAGATCTAAAAGTTTAACATTCAATTTAACCTGTGGCATTACCTGACCTCTTTCTTTGTAGTTATTTTTAAAGGTAACTGTTATTCTTTAAATACCCGGCGTAATCTTTTATTGCTTTTTCCAGGCTGTAAAATTTATGCCGACACCCTGCTTTTCTTAATTTAGTCAAATCCGCCTTAGTAAAATACTGGTATTTATCTCTAATGGCTAAAGGCATAGGGATATATTCTATCCTGGGCAACTTATCACAAGCGAAAAATAAAGCGCGCGCTAACTCATTCCAGGTCCGGGCCCTGCCGGTTCCCAGGTTAAATATGCCTTTTTTATCCGGGTGCTCAATAAAGTAATTTACTACCTCTATAGCATCTTTAACATATACGAAATCCCGCATCTGCTCTCCGTCAGCGTATTCTTTTTTGTAGGACTTAAAAAGCCGTATCTTCCCCTCTTTATTTACTTGAGAATAGGCCTTGGTAATAACACTCTCCATATCCCCTTTATGGTATTCATTCGGGCCAAAAACATTAAAAAATTTAAACCCGGTGACTTTTGACGTAAGCTTATTTTTAATCAGCCATAGGTCAAACATCTGTTTGGATAATCCATACAAGTTCAAAGGCTTAAGTTTTAAACTCACTTTATCTTCGTCGCTATAGCCAAGTTCGCCATCCCCATAAGCAGCAGCCGAAGAAGCGTATAAAAAAAAGACTTTATTTTTTAAGGCCCACTTACACATCCTCTGGGAATAAAGATAATTATTCCTCATTAAATAATCCCTGTTTTGCTCAGTCGTGGAAGTACAGGCGCCCATATGCAGGATTAGGTCCACCCTCCCTTTTAATTTATTGGACTCAAGGTAACCTAAAAATTTATCCTTCTCCAGATAACCTGCAAAATCCTTACCCACCAGGTTTTTCCACTTTTCCGACTTCTCCATATGGTCAACTACAATAATATCTTTAATCCCATTTTTATTTAACTTCCAGAGAAGGCAGCTTCCAATGAATCCCGCTCCGCCGGTCAATATAACCCTCATTAATAACTCCTTTTCTCCTTAACCTCTTGTCCACCCCGTAGGTGGAAACCACCTACGGGGTAAAGACATGGTTGCCACCTACGGGGTAAAAGTAAGGTATTCTTCGGCCATATAGGAACTACGCACATAAGGATTGCTGGCTACGTAAAGAAATCCCAGCTTTAGGGCCTCTTCTTTATAATACCTAAATTTTCCCGGAGCAATATATTCCTTAACTGGATAATGCTTTAAGCTGGGAGCCAGATACTGGCCCAGGCTTAAAAAATCACAACCGATTCCGCGTAAATCCCGTAAGACTTCCAAGACTTCCTGCCCTGTCTCGCCCAGGCCCAGCATCAATCCGGATTTAGTATGAATACCGAGGAATTTTTTGATGGTATCTAGGACTTTTAAAGAGCGGACATAATCCGCTCCCTGTCTAATCTCTTTATAAAAATTAGGGACGGTCTCCAGATTATGACTAATCACCTGCGGTTTCGCCTGAATGATTTTTTCTAAATTTTCTGCCTCTCCTTTAAAATCCGGAATAAGCGCCTCAATATTAATTATGGGATTTTCTCTACGGATAGCGGAAATCGTCTTGGCAAAAATATCCGCTCCCCCATCAGCCAGGTCATCACGAGTGACACTGGTGACTACTACATATCTCAAACCAATTTTTTTAACTGCTTGAGCTATCCTTTCCGGTTCGCTTTTGTCAACCAACCCGGGTATACCTTTTTTTACAGCACAGAACCGGCAGTCCCGGGTACAAATATCTCCTAAGATTAAAAAAGTAGCCGCATTCCTGGAGAAGCACTCATTAATATTCGGACACATCGCTTCCCGGCAAACCGTGTTGACGGAAAATTCTCCTAGAATATCCTGCACCGGTCCACTTGAGCCTTTGCTGATCTTTTTATTTAACCAATGCGGTTTCTTGAGGGTATTTGCGTAAGACATTCCACTCCGGGCTCTGGTATTTTTCTTTTTTTAGCCTATCTGCGGACTCTGATTCCTTAAAACTTAAGTCCCCCTCGATCAGTTCTACTTTAAAAACTTTTTCAAACGATTCTTTTAATAACTTCTCCAGGTCATTAAACGAAATCCGCGTTCCCAAGGCCTCTTCTAAAGAAATAACCTTATCTCCTAAGCCATATATATCCTGATTTAAAAAAGGCTTAAATTTATTAAAATCAAATTTTATAGGTATGGAGCCGTGCTGAAAGATAATATTTTTTATCCTTCTTTGGGAGCTACCTCCAAGTTTCCTCCCCCTGACCATAATATCATATTCTTCGCTGGATTCAAAGCAGAGAGCTTCGGCAGGACCACGGGCTCTTTGCGATAATCCTTGAGATACAAAACCGGCATCTAGTCCTAGTTTACGGTAAGCCTTTAGGATAAAAGAAGAATTAATCTTAAAACTCTCTTTTACCGTATTAAATAAGCCAGGGGTTATCTGAGGAAGACTTAATGAATAAGTCAATTCCTGGTCGTGAAAAATCGCTTCTCCGCCGGTAAACCTGCGTACAAAAGGAATCCTCGCTTTTTCGCATTTAGGAATATTTAAAACCTTAAAAGCATCCTGAAAATAACCTAAAGAGAAACTAGCCGGACTCCAGCCATAAAAACGTAAAGTAGGCAGCTCATATCCGGCTAATTGCTCTCTGGCAATAGCCTCGTCAATCGCCATATTGGTGTAGGGGTCGTTAAAACGGCCGGGGATTATTCGCCACTTACTCATTAGTAAACAAAAGATTTATCGCGGCTGCCACCTCAGGTCCAGATCCCGGATTGCCTTAGTTTCATCCAGCCTTAAAACCGGGGTATTTTGGGGAGCGTCTTTAAGCCTTTGGGGATTGCTGATCGCTAAGCGGGAAGCTTCTTTCATTATTGCAATAAAATTATCCAGGGTTTCTTTGGATTCAGTCTCTGTCGGTTCAATCATTATTGCTTCCGCAACGATCAACGGAAAATAAATGGTCGGAGGATGGATTTTTTTCTCGATCAAATACTTAGCAATATCCAAAGCGCTGACATCATTCTGCTTCTGTTTAGAGGCTGAAAAAACGCATTCATGCATACAGACCCGATCGTAAGGCAAGTCAAAATATTCCTTTAATTTTACCCGGCAGTAATTGGCATTTAAGACCGCAGCCTCGGCAACTTCAATCAAGCCACTCTTGCCCAGAAATAAAATATAAGCATAGGCCTTAAGCATTACCCCAAAATTACCGTAGAAAGGAGCGATCCTGCCGATAGACTTAGGTTTATTAAATTCCGGCTTTATAGTTCCCTCGGCATCCTTAACTAACCTGGGCACCGGAAGAAATTCAACTAATTTTTTACTTACCCCCACCGGACCGGATCCCGGGCCCCCTCCTCCGTGAGGAGCGCCAAAACTCTTATGCAGGTTTAAATGGACTACATCAAAACCAAAATCTCCCGGCCGGGCCTTACCTAAAATAGGATTAAGATTAGCCCCGTCATAATAAACTAAGGCATCCACCTTATGCGCTGCGTCGCAAATCTGCTTGATCTGGGATTCAAAAATCCCTAAAGTATTCGGGCAGGTCAGCATTACCGCAGCCACATCCGGATTTAACTTGGACTTAAAAATCTCCAGATCCATAAACCCATTCTTATCCGAGGGAATAACTATTACTTCATAACCGGCAATAGCTGCGCTGGCCGGATTAGTCCCATGCGAAGAATCCGGGACAATTACGTATTTTCTCCTGTTGCCTTTAGCTTTATGATAAGCAGCGATCAACATAACTCCGGTCAGCTCTCCGTGGGCTCCGGCTAAAGGCTGGGTAGTAAAAGCATTCATCCCGGTTATCTCTGATAATAACCCTTCTAATTGATAGACAACTTCCAGCGCTCCTTGAGCAAATTTTTCTCCTGCCTCAAGCTGACAGATTAAGGGATGGATATCAGCAAAACCTTCCATCCTGGCTATCTTCTCGGTAAATTTAGGATTATATTTCATAGTGCAGGAACCTAACGGATAGAAATTAGTATCTACGGAAAAATTCATCCGGGAGAGATTGGTAAAATGCCGGACTACGTCCAACTCCGAGGCCTGCGGTAAATTAGCTTTTTTGTTGCGTAGATATTTGGGGGCTAACCCGGGCTTTAGCGAAACATCCAGATTAGGCAACTTGACTGCCCTGCGCCCATCTTTACTCTTTTCGAATATCAATTGCATTGAGCACCTCTATTTAAGCGGATAAAACTTCCTCCAGGGCCGAGGCATACTGAACAATATCATCCTTCGATTTAATCTCAGTAACCGTAACCAAAAGATAATTATCCATGCCTTTATAATATCTACCTAAAGGAAATCCGGCAATAAAACCTTTTGCAACCATCTCCTTAATCACCTGGTCCACTCTTTTAGGCAAGACTACCGTAAATTCATTAAAAGTAGGAGAGCTTCTTTTAACCTCGACTTTAGGTATTTTAGCTAAAAGTTCTTTAGCGAATTCACTCTTCTGATAATTTAGCTCGGCCAGCTCTTTTAAGCCTTCTTTGCCGATCAAAGAAAGATATATCAGGGCCCGGAGCGCGCACAAAGCCTGGTTAGAGCAGATATTGGAAGTAGCTTTTTCCCTACGGATATGCTGCTCCCTGGCTTGCAGGGTTAAAACAAAACCTCTTTTACCTTTCTTATCCACAGTCGCGCCCACGATCCTACCGGGCATCTTACGCACAAAATCTTTTTTCGCGCTCATAAAACCCAGATAAGGCCCGCCGAATGAAAGCGGCAACCCCAGGCTCTGACCTTCGCCAACAGCAATATCCACGCCCATCTCTGCCGGAGACTTCAGCATCCCCAAAGATATAGGATAAACCGATTCAATAACCAGGCTTCCGTATGAATGGGCCTTTTCAACAATATCCGTATGATCATCAACCGCTCCGAAGAAATTCGGGTTCTGAAGTATTACTGCCGCGGTTTTATCATCTAAATGTTTATAGATCTCCTCCCGACAGCTCTGGCCGTGGACTACCTGGGTCTCTACGAATTCAATATTTAAATTTGCGGTATAGCTATAAAGCATACTGCGGTAAATAAAATTTACCCCGCTATCCAGAACAATCTTATTCCTACCGCTAATCCTTAAAGCCATCATAGCCGCTTCAAAAATAGCTGTGCCGCCGTCATATAATGAGGCATTGGCTACATCCAAACCAGTTAGCTCACAGATCGCGGTCTGGTATTCGTAAATTGACTGCAGCCACCCTTGGGATGACTCCGGTTGATAGGGAGTATAGGCGGTATAAAATTCCGAACGACTGGCTAATTCATCTACTGCCGCCGGAATAAAATGCTGATAAAACCCTGCTCCCAGGAAATTCTTTAGGCCGGATACATTTAATGAAGCGAGCCTACGGCAATATTCAACTACCTCTAATTCAGATATACCCTCTGGTAGCTTTAAAGATTTAACCCTTAATTCCGGCGGAATATCCTTAAACAGGTCTTCGATCGAAGATACACCAATGGCCTTAAGCATCTCCTGAACATCAGCCTGAGTATGTGGGACAAAATTCATTTATTTCAACCCCTTTAAATAATCCTTATAAGCGCTTGAGTCCATTAAATTTTTCTTCTCAGCCTCATTCTTAATCTCAACTTGCACAAACCAGGCCTCGCCATAAGGAGCTTTATTAATCAACTCCGGTTTATTAACCAGGTCAGAATTTACCTTTACCACTTTACCGGATAAAGGCGCGAATACATCCGAAGCCGCTTTTACTGATTCCACAGTAGCAAACATTTTGCCTTGGGATAATTCAGCGCCTAGCTTAGGTAATTCCACAAAAGTAACATCGCCTAAGGCATGCTGGGCATGATCAGAAATGCCAAAGGTAGCCAGATTACCTTCGATCTTAACCCATTCATGTTCCTTAGTATAAAATAATCCTTCGCATACCTCTTCCATTATCTTCCTCCTTATTATACCATTATTCCACCCCGTAGGTGGGCTCCACCTACGGGGTGGATACGGTTATTATGACCTTAGGCTGCTGTTTTTATAAAATGGCTTATCGGTGATAGTCGCCTCAATCTCAACATTATTATCCTTAAGAATTATTTTATCTCCTTTTTTTACGCTATTTTTAACATAACCCATCCCTATGCTAACCCCCAGGCTAGGAGCAAAAGATCCGCTGGTGACAAAACCTATTTCCCGGTCCTTAGCCCAAATCTTATAATTATGCCGGGCAGACCTACGAGAAGCAGTAACAAATGAAACTAAATTTCTAGTTAGTCCTTTTTTTCTTTGTCCCAAAAGAGCATCTTTACCGATAAAATCTTTATTAAAATCTAAATATCTCTCCATACCAGCTTCTAGGGGAGTAATATCTTGGTCAATATCCTGTCCGTATAAGCTATACCCCATTTCCAGGCGCAGGGTATCTCTAGCTCCTAAACCGGCAGGCTTAACTAATTTATTCTTTAATAACAACTCCCATAGTTCTTTTATTTTAGGATTAGATAGGTATATCTCATATCCTAATTCTCCGGTATATCCGGTGCGACTAATGATATTTTTCTCCCCTAAAATATCAAAATAGTCAAAGGTATAATATTTTAGTTTATTTATCTGCGAACCTACGATACTATTCAGTACTTCCCGGGAAAAAGGCCCCTGCAAATCTAGTTTTCCAATTTTAGAAGAAACATTTTTTAAGTCAACATCTTTAAAAAGATGTCCTCTTAGATTACCCTCATCGGCGGCTGTGGTAGCGGCATTAACTACTAACATCCATTCATCCGGCTTAATCTGGTAAACAATCAGGTCATCGATTATGCCGCCCTTTTCATTAAGCATTGAGGTGTAACGGCACTTTCCGCAGGGCATATCTTTTAAATTCACCGTTAAAATCCTGTCTAACCCGCTTTTAACCGGATCTGCCTTAAGCAAAAACTCTCCCATATGGCAGATATCAAACACGCTGGTCTTATTCCGAGTCCAGATATGCTCATTCAGGATACCGCTATATTGGATCGGCATCAACCAACCGCCAAAAGCAGCCATTTGGGCTCCCAACTTTTCATGTTCGAAAAAAAGAGGAGTCTTTTTTAGGTCCATATTAAGGCATTATAAGAAAAAACAAGAGATTAGTCAAATGGTTTACATACCGACCATAACAGGAACAGTGATATAAATATAACGTAACTTCTGATTGCGGCTATTTCTTATATCGTGGTTGGTTTCGGGAGGAATGTAAACCAGGCTTTCTTTGCCGGCGGTAAATACAAAGGCGCCTTCCACATAAACATCCGCTTCCCCTTCTAGGACAATAATCGCCTCTTCTTTACCTTGAGTTTTATGCTCTCCCACGGATTCGCCAGGTTTCAAAGTCACGCATCCAGATTTCATTCCGGCGGTAGAAGGCGCGCCATTAAGCAGGCGCTGATATTCATCGGTTTGGGTTAATTTTATAAGGACCGGTGACTTATCATTCATTTGGAATTCTTATTTATCAGGGCAGCGATATATCCCGCGCCAAAACCGTTATTAATATTAACTACCGATACATTCGGGGCGCAGCTATTAAGCATAGTTAATAAAGGCGCGATACCCATAAAATTAGCCCCGTAACCGACTGATGTAGGCACGGCAATTACCGGGCAAGCAGCCATCCCTCCGATAACCGAAGGTAAAACTCCGTCCATTCCAGCCAAAACTATGATGCAACGGCTCTTAGAGATCCGTTTAAAACAATCCAAAATCCGGTGGATTCCGGCTACACCCACATCATAAACCCTTTCAACATGGCTGCCAAACACTTGAGCAGTTACTGCCGCTTCTTCAGCAGCCGGTATATCTGCTGTGCCTGCGCAAACCACCGAAACTAACCCCTTACGCGTGGTGAGTTTTCCTTCTAAATAAATAGCCCTGGCCAAAGAATTGTAGGTAACTTTGGGATTTATTTTCTTAATTTGAGTATAAATCTTTTCGTCCGCCCGGGTTAATAATACAAACTTATTTCTTTTAGCCAGCGACTTAAAGATAGCTTTAATCTGCTCCTGAGTCTTGCCCGGACAGAAAACAACTTCAGGAAATCCAACCCGCATCTGGCGATGGTGGTCAACCTTGGCAAATCCTAAGTCCTCATAAGGCAAATGCCTTAATTCTTCAAAGGCGTCATTAATTGAGATACGCTTAGCCTTTACCCGGGAAAGCAGATTAATTATCTTTTTCTTTTCCATCCCCAAATCTCATTCATTGAGCCTATCCGGTAACCTTCAAGGTCTATTGTAACATAAGTAAATCCCAAAGATTTCATTTTTTTTATAATCCGGATTCTATCTTTAAGGATAATCGACACATCTTCATTCCCAGCCTCAATACGGCACAAATTTGAGTGATTACGCACTCTGAACTGCGTAATTCTTAGGGCGCGCAAGAATTCTTCCGCCTTCTCAACCATCAAAAGTTTCTTTCTAGTGATTCTCTCTCCATAAGCAAAGCGTGAGCCTAAACAAGCCATTGCCGGCTTATTCCAAGTATCTAAACCCATATCTTTCGAAAGTAAGCGAATATCTTTCTTAGTCAACCCTACTTCCTGCAAAGGGCTCCTGATCCCCAGCTCCTTGAGCGCTTTTCTACCCGGACGATAATCCATTAGGTCATCGGCATTAGAGCCGTCTATAACCGCGGAAAACCCTTTACAACGGGCAATGCCGATAAGACCGGAAAAAACTTCCTTCTTACAATAATAACAACGATCCTTAGGGTTATTCAGCAACTCCGGGACCAATCTCTGTTTAACAAATTGATGAGAAATCTTGATTTTCTTGGCCAGGCGCCGGGCTTCTTTCTTTTCAGACTCAGACAGGAACGCTGACACACAAGTCACTGCTAAAACTCTATTCTTTAATGTATCAACGGCTGTTTTGGCCAGAAAAGTGCTATCAACCCCTCCGGAAAACGCGATAACCGCTGAACCAATATCTTCAAGAATATATTGGAGTTTCTTTAATTTATTATTTATCTCCATGACTGCTTATTTTACCATTAATTAGGGGACGTTTCTATTTAAAATTAGGGGACGTTTCTATTTTTCAATGTTTAGATAGACAGAAAAATAGAAACGTCCCCTAATTTGTCCCCTTATTTACGTCCCCTAAAATATCCGCTTTTTTACCTTAATTTTGCATATTCGGCTAAGGTTGAATTCTTCTTGCTGACAAAAACAACCATAACCCAACAGGCAAATATAGCAGCCGTAATCGTTATGCCTAACATCAAGTCGCCGATAATATTTTTTGAAATAAAGAATATCTCGCCATTCCATAAGTGGTCAATAAGTCCGAATAATGAACCACCCAAAAACATCAAGCTAAGCCACCCTATCTTGATGTTTTTTGTCTTATGCCAAACTGCAGATGTAATTATAGCGCTTGCGGTTGGAAAAATATAACACATCGTTGCACCCTCCTCTCGTCAAACCTTATGCATTACTAAATTAGCACGCCCCAAAATGCCTGTCAATAAAAAGCTAAATTCCTAAATCTGTCGGCGCCCTGCCGATAGAACGCAGCAACTGAATAATTGTCTCGATTCTTTTCTCAACATCCTCTTTTACTCCCGCACGATCAGGGTAAATATCATAAAACTGCTGGTATTTCCTGGGCGTTACATTAATCATTAAGGAATTCGCTCCGGCCATCAGCCCTAACCTTAAAGCATTTACTCTATCTAAGGTCTCAAATGAAGTATTTACTAAGATCTGGGCTTTAGGATTTAAAATTCTCGCATTAGCAATTGTATTTAAGACTGTCTCAGTTGAAACCGTGGGAGTATTTGCCATAGGCGTATCCGGATGGGATATAAAAGGACCGAAAGAGAACATATCAGCCCCAAGGGTATTAGTCAATTCAATATTCTTTTTTACATCCTCTTCTTTTTCGCTAGGTAAGCCAATAAGAAAACCAGTCATGACTAAATACCCTATATTATGAAGTCTCCTGATCAACTCCAGCCTATCTTTAAGATCCCGGCCTGGCCTTAACTTAGCGTAAAATTGCGGATTGGCAGTTTCGAAACGTAAGAGTACGCCCCTGGCCCCTTCTTTATACAACCTTTCATATAGGCTGAAGTCTCTTTCGCCTAAGCTTAATATGATCAAAGAAGGTGAATCTTGCCGGATCTTCTTTATCAGATAAACTAATTTCTCCTGGTCATACCAGGGATCTTCTCCGGACTGCAATACTAGGGCCTTAAACCTTAATTTATGCACGGCAAGGCTAGCCGTCTCTAATATCTCATCTAAGCCCATCCTGTATCGGGTGAGTTTTGAATTGCTTTGCCGGATCCCGCAATAAAAACAATCCATTTGGCAATAATTTGAGAATTCAATAATAGCGTGGGTGCAACAGGAATTTCCATGGTATTTCTGGCGCAGGTTATTGGCCCTCTGATAAAGGGTCTTGGGGTCTTTTTGGATTAGCTGGCTATCGATCTCCTGAAGCTTAAAAAATAATTCCTTCCAGCTTTCTAATGCCGGCAAGGCTTCTCTTTCGCTTACTTTTTGAATAATAAAACCACCCTGGGCATAGGCATAATCGCCTATTTTTAAATCAAAGAATTCATTCCTGGCTTTTTTCTGCTCGCCGAAATATTCGACGCTAACTATATTCTCTTTTATACCGGTGATCTTGCCGGGGATAGCGTAGCACATACTAAAAATAAAGGTCTCTTTTGCCCTGTTTTATTTCGTCTAAATAGGCCCGGGTTTTCTGGCGCAAGGAACTATCTTCTATTTTATCCAGATACGTCCTGATTACCTGATAACCTTTTTCATAAATTCCATAGGCACTTTGACTCGCTTTCGCTCGCTCAGTGTCAATGGTAGACTCATTTGAAGCATTGAAAAAATCTTCCAAATATTCGGCAAAGGTCAAAATCCCGTTAGACCGGCAGAAATTATGGATCTCTCCGGGTTTGGAAATCTCCATAAATTCCTCACCAGTCCTGCCTAAGCGGTAACAAGCAGTGCAGAAACTGGGCAAAAATCTATCCTTGATCGCGTCATTAACCACTTCCTCTAAGGCGCGCTCATCCTGAACCTTAAACTGAGACAGGCCGGACTCTTTACCATATCCGCCTACCGTGGTACAGGAACCGGCTGAGGCCTGGGAGATGCCGATTTTAAAAGCCTGAGAACGTATTTCCGGGCTCTCGCGGGTAGAGATAATCATACCGGTATAAGGGACTGCCAGCCTTAAAATAGCAATTAGTTTTAGAAAATCATTATCGCTGACTTTATAAGGGAATTTTAAATTTACTGTCGCGGCTTCTCTGATCCGGGGAACCGATATGGTATGAGGACCGATTTTGTATTTCTGGTCTAAATACCAGGCATGGGTAATAAGGGCCAATACTTCAAAACGCCAATCATAAAGCCCGAAAAGAACACCTATTCCTAGATCATCGATACCGGCTTCAAAAGCCCTTCCATAGGCAGTGATTTGGCGCAAATAATCGGCCTTAGGCCCATGGTGGATCTTTTCATAAGTATTCCGGTGATAGGTCTCCTGAAACAATTGATAAGTCCCAATCTTGGCTTTTTTTAATTTGCGGTAGTTTTCAACTGTAGTGGCTGCGATATTGACATTTATCCTGCGGATACTTCCCTTATCAGTTTTCACACTATAAATCTTATCTATAATCTTGGTAACATAATCAATATTATTATTTAAGGGGTCTTCGCCAAACTCCACCAGAACCCTTTTATGTCCCATACTAATCAAAATTTTAGTTTGTTCCTCTACATCAGCCAAACTCAGACGTTTACGCTTAAAAGCCATATTCCGGCTATGAAAATTACAATAATCGCAATCATTGATGCAGAAATCCGAAACATACAACGGGGCGAAAAATACCAACCTCTCTCCGTAAACCTCGTTCTTTACCCAGCCCGCGGTATCTAATAATTCCTGAATTAGTTTTAAATCAGATAGATTAACCAAAAAGCCAGCATCTTCAGGACTAAGCCCCTTCATCTTTCTGGCTTCTTGAAGAATAACCCGGACAGCCTCTTTAGAAGGAGTTTTAGTCTCTTCTAGTATTTTATTTATATTTTTTTCGTTGATAATATTCTCTACCATTTTATTTTTTTGATTACAAAGGATAGGCATTTTATCCGCGGAATCTGTTTTTAAAATCTGTGTAATCATTATTTAATTAGGATTTATATACTGCTTCCCGACGGCAGCGGGGGCAAAGGACTTTGAGGCGGTCGGAGCGCGTAAATTCCTGTTTTTCGTCAATAGCTATTTCTTCTTTGCTGGCGGGATTTAAATTCTGGAGGTAAAATAACAAAAGCGAGGCATTGGAAAAGCAAAGCGGGCCTAAACGTTTAGCCACCCACAATATCTGATCATACGGCGCGATTATCTCTTTGCAGCAATCGCAGACAACCAATTCCTTTTCTATCTCCTGTTTTAAATCCTGCCTTTTTTCAGTAGTAGCCAGATCAAATTCATTAGACAACATTATTCCTTTGCCGGTCAGGCAATTTGCCTGGCACTGGCCGCAGAATATGCATAAATCCCAATGCACAGTAAGTTTCCTCTTGCTTTCTACATCTTGCATTTCAATAGCCTTGGCCGGGCAAACCTCAAAACAGGCCCCACAACCAACACAATCATCCTTGTGGAATTCCGACCTGCCCCTAAACCTGGGATAAGGCGTATGCCTCTGATAAGGGAACCGGTTAGTGTAAGGCCCCTTAATGATGGCTTTAATCGCCTCTTTTAATTCTCTTAATTTCGGATAACGCATCTTGTTTTCCCTTATGAATAGCAGGTAGTAGATAGTAGGTAGAATGTAGGGTTTCCCCTAATTACTAGCTACTACATACTATCTACTATTTTTTTATCTTCTTCGTACTTATCACAAACTGATTTTCCCCAGAGTTTTACTCCGGATTTATGGGCCGCCCGGGCTAAAACATGGGCAGAAACAGGGGCAGTCAATAATATAAATAAGATGCACAAAATTGCCTTTATGCCAGCGGCAGTAAATCCTTTAAATAGAAATAAACCAAATAATATCCCGCAGGTTCCCAGGGTAACGCTTTTTGTTGAAGCCTGCAGGCGATTATAAACATCCGGTAAACGGATTAGGCCCAGGCAGCCAAAAAAATCAAAGATAAGCCCGACAACTATAAAGAATATGCCGAATATCTCATTCATCAAAATTTCTCCCTTCCAGATACTTGGCTAAAGCCAAAGTAGAGATGAAACTTTGCAAGGCCCAGGCAATACCTATATCAATATACCAATCCCTGCCCGTGGAAATAGACAGTATCGCGCAAAAACCTAAAATTAATATCCCCAATATATCGACAGCCACGGCCCTGTCTGCCGAGGTCGGGCCTTTAATAATCCGCCAGAGGCAAAAAAATGAACAAAAGAAAAGCGTCATAAAACCATGCCTTAAAAAAGGAGATTGCCATTCCAGTAAAGAATAAAAGGGAATAAAAATAATCGCCCCGAGAATAATTATAATTGCTGTCAGGCCTAATAACCAACGTAACCTTTTCATTCAAAAATCCTTTTTAAGAGCCGCTCGAACCTGCGGACAATAATCTCTGCGGCTTTCTGGGTATCCTGATCTTTAATATAAATCCAGTGGATATATAAAAACCCATTTTCTTGATCTATATCCACGCTCATAGTACCGGGGGTAAGGGTAATAGAGTTAGCCAAAAAAGTCAGGGCTGTATCTGACTTTAAAATAGTCTTAACCTTGATTATCCCTGGATTAATAAGTAAATCCGGGTGAGCGACCCGATAAGCCACATCAATATTCGCCTTAATACATTCCCAGATAAATAAGGGGATATAATAAAGAAACCAGAGATATCGGCTGATTTGTTTAAATTTGTGCGGCCTTCTTATAAACATATCGCCGGTTACAAAAGAAACCAGGGCGCAGACCAGAATCCCGACGATAAAATGCTGCAGGTCCACCGGCCAAGATAAAAAAGACCAGACTATAATCGCAATCATAAATAAAATTATTTGGCTTTTTCTCATTGCAAATTAACTTATCTTAAGGCGTTAAAAACAACGTCTTTATAACCATTGCCTAATAACAAAACGTCGGCCGCTGACTGCAAGAATGGTTTAAATAAAGGTATGATCAATAAACCGCCAACTAAGCAAATAATTGCTAAAGCTACCATAGATATTTGCATTGCCCAGGGCACCTCTTTTACACTAAGCCATTTTTCTTTTAACCTCCCTGAAAAAGCATATTTCTGCACCTTCATAAAAGAGGCTAAGGTAAGAATAGAGGCAGCTACCGCAAATATGGCAAAAATAATTTTACCCGATTGGATACAGGCAAAAATTATCAAAAGCTTACTCCAAAAACCGTTAAAAGGCGGGATGCCGGCAATAGACATCGAGGCTACTAAATTTGTACTAGCAGTAACAGGCATCTTTTCTTTTAAACCGCCCATATCCTTCAGGTCTCTTGTGCCTAAGCTATAATCCAGCGCCCCCGAATTTAAGAAAAGCAATGATTTAAATATAGAATGATTAAACAAATGGAATAACCCCGCCAGTATACCTAAGGGAGTACCTAAGCCAATACCTAAAATAACATAACCGATCTGGCTTATGGAATGATACGCTAAAAGCCTTTTAAAATCCCATTGGACCAAGGCTAAGATTACTCCCATTAGCATTGAAATTATCCCTAAAAACAACAGCACTGAAAGAATGCCGTTATTTATCCCGATAATATTAAAGAATATCCTTATTATGCAATAAACCCCCAGCACCTTTATCAATACCCCGGAAAGCATTGCTGAAATAGATGCCGGCGCAGAAGGATGGGCATCCGGCAGCCAGGCGTGAAAAGGAACTAAAGCTGCCTTTAGGCCAAAGCCAGCTAAGAATAATACCCCGACTAAACTAATCATTATACCTCCGGGCTTATTAGATAATACCAAAGCAATATCCGCCATATTTAAGGTAGAGGTATAACTATAAAGAAGGGCGATTCCTAATAACACAAAACTAGAGGCAACTGAGCCCATTATTGCGTATTTAAAAGAAGCCTCTAATTCCTCAGCCTCTGTGCCGAATGCCACTAAGGCATAGCTGGCGATAGAGGCAATTTCTAAAAAAACAAACAAATTAAATAAATCTCCGGTAATAATTATACCGTTCATCCCAGCCAGCATCAGCATAAATAAGGTATAAAACCGGTATTTATCCGTATATCTTTCCATATAATTAATGGAATAAATAGCCACCAGAAAACTAACTAAATTAACCGTAACTAACATAAAAGAGGCCAGGCCATCGAGGACCATGCTAATTCCTACGGGCGGCATCCAGCCTCCTATTTTATAGATAATAACCTTATGGGCCAGGACTTCTGAAATAGAATATACCGATAGGGCCAATAAACTAAATGTGCCTAAACTAGATAAGGAATCCCCAAGGCCTTTTATCCTCTTACCCAGGAGAGCGATAAGGAATGCTGCCAGCAAAGGAATAACCGTAAAGAAAGGTAATATCATCCTTTTAATCTCCGGATTTTGGTAATATCAAAAGTGCCATACTTCTCATAAATTCTTATAGCAATAGCCACAATCAAGGCAGTAACCGCTAGGCCAATAACGATAGAGGTTAAAACTAAAGCCTGGGGCAAAGGATCAACCATATTTAAAATTATCTGATTCTTGGCTAATATGGGCGAGCGGCCATGCCAACGGTAGCCGATTAAGATTAAGAACAGGTTAACCGCGTATTCAATTATGCCTAAACCGATAACAATCTTAATAATATTCCTTTTTCTTAAAACACAGTAAAGCCCAATGGAAAATAAAATAAAACACAAGAAATATTCAATCATTACTTATCTCCCCGGCCTTTAAATAAAATCAAGGCCGCAAATATGGCAAATAATCCTGCGCCTACCTTAAGGGATATAGCGATATTGCACAAAGGTATAATCCCGGCTGAGAATAAAGCAAAAGGACTCCCTTTATGCAAGAAAAAATTAAAAAATAAATATCCCCCTGAAAAACCAATCAAGGCAATAGCTAAAAACATTAAAGCGCCGATATTCTCTAAAACCGAAGCCCGGCCCTGGGATAATTTTTTTAAAACCGCTTCCCGGCCAAAAGCAAGCATAAGGTGGATAAAAGAAAGGGCAATGATTACTCCGCCGGCAAATCCTCCGCCAGGGCTTAAGTGGCCATGCAGAACAATATAAATCCCGTAGAGCAGGATAAGCCCTACGGTAAGCCGGGTAACTGTCTTAACAATCACAGTCATTCCTGTTTCTTTTTTATTTTTCATTTATCCTGCCCACTCTCCTTATAACCGCTAATACCCCGATCACTGCGGCAAAAAGGACAGTGACCTCTCCTAAAGTATCATAACCTCTATAATCTAAAATTATAGCTGAAACGATATTAGCTGCCCCGGTTTTTTCTAATCCATTATTAATATACCCTTGGGCTACGCGCATAATCGGCTGGCCAAAAACCGGCAATTCCTTTAAACCAAAGTAGACCAGCATCAAAAAAACAACAATAAATAATAATGTAGAGCTGGTGTTAAAAAACCACCGGCCATCCCGAATCACCGGTAGGTCTTTATTTATAGTTGCCCGAATAAGGATAATAAGGCAGAGGATTTCTACCACCAGCTGAGTAATGGCTAAATCCGGGGCCTTTAAAATCAAAAAGGCCATAGATAAACCTAAGCCCACTGCCCCTACAGCAATGACGCTGGAAAGCAAATCTTCTACTTGAACAGCTACAATTGCCGCGCCGATCATGAATAATAAAAGTAATTGCAGTTCCATATAATAATCCTATCTTAATAAAACCCAGAACAATCCCACCATGCCTAATAAACACCAAACTAAATATGTAGGCAATATCCCGTTATGTAGATACTGGAATGCACTACCAATAGAAAACACTAAATTCTTTCCTTGCTCGTAGATATCAAATAGCCCGGCCTGGGCCTTTTTGTAAATTAAAGCCAATACCGGCAGCTCTTTGATGGTGTTATAAAAATCAGTCCCGCTAATTTTATTCTCCTGGATATCCCTGGTTTCGCTTCCGGTAAAAGAACTATCCTGACGCACAACAAACTTTAGGCCTTTTAATTTAAATATTAAAAACCCTAAAACTAAACTAATGATGATAAGCCAGGTAGATAACAAAGCAGACCAGGTTCCGATAAAAGAAACTCCCTTTATAGCCGGAAATATAAAGTATTTAAGCGGAATTTGATAAGCTAATACGCCGAATACCACACAGGTAATTGCCAGTATTAAACAGGGCAGCCACATCTGCCAGGAAACCTCTTTTACTTGCCTGTTTGTTTTCCGGCCTAAAAAAACCGCATGAATTAGTTTCATAAAACTGGCTAAGGTCAAACCCGAACCAAACATTGCCGCGGCCAGGCTGAAGATTGCTATAATCCGTAAAGTCTGATTCCCGGCTCCTAATAGGCTGACCAAGCCCTGATAGATCATCCACTTAGAGACAAACCCGTTAAAAGGCGGAACGCCGGATATAGAAAGGCTGGCGACCAAAGAAGAAATAAAGGTAATAGGCATGGATTTACTTAAACCGCCTAATTCATCAAGTTCAGAGGTTTTGGTCCGATATTCTACGTTTCCGGCAGTCAAAAATAAACAAGATTTATACACGGCATGATTAAGCATGTGGAATATTCCACCAGCAATACCAATAGGATTACCGGTGCCTATACCTAAAACCATATATCCTACCTGCGAAACCGCATGATAACCCAGAAGCCTCTTCATATTATGCTGGACTAAAGCCATCATTACTGCGGCAATAATAGTAAAGGCCCCGGTAATCATAAGAAATATATTCAGGGCCTGATTCATCGTAAATAGATTCAAAGAAATCCGGGTTAATAAATAAATCCCCAGTAACTTATCTAAGGAAGCGGGTAAAAATGCCACAACCGGAATAGGTGCGGATTTAGCACAATCAGGAATCCAGGAGTGAAAAGGCATTGCTCCGGCCTTGGCAAAACAGGCAATGGCTAAGCATAAGTACGCCAAAGTAGGTAGTAAGTAGTAATTAGTAGATAGGGCGATTTTTATTTTGTCTATTTGAAAAGTACCGGTTAAATAATAGATTATGCCTATGCCAAACAACATCAGGGCATCCGTCCCTCCCACGATTATAAAAGTCTTTTTTGCCGCTAAACTTGACTCATCATTACCCATAGCGATAAGAAGATATAAGGTCAAGCCTAAAAAACCCCAACAGATTAAAAGCAGAATAAGATTGTTGGCCAGCACGGTTCCTATTGCTACCAAGGCAGTCAAGACTACATATACATAATACTGGGCTGCCTGGGGTTTGCCTTTTCTAAACTTAAATGAATAAACTAATATTAAAACCGAAAAGGCAGCTATAGCCAAAGCAACAAAACCGCTTAGCGCGTCTAATTTAAACCAGGGATAGAAAATATTAGTCATGATTTTATTTTGGCTAAATTCCTAGCGATATTTTTAGTATGATGATAAACCTCAGCCGTAAAATCCAGCATATTTATATACATATTGCAGGACATCGGGCTGCAGACTCCTTCGATCACCCTCTCGGTATGCCTCCTACGATAATCATCAACTAAGTTATTCACACCCTTATGCCCCTGAGAAAGCTCTTTTAATACACCAACCTCATCTTTAGAAAAGGCATCGACTAATTTCTTTAATTCATTTTCGACTATATTATACAAAGCAATATATTCCTTTACTGCCTCATCGCTAAAAAGCAGCCTCTCTTCAATCTTAATCTGGACCCTCTCCAATATATCTTTGCAATAATCTCCGATAAGCTCTAGGTCTCCCGTCACGTCGGCATAGATAACAGCGCTTTGTTTAGTCTGGCCATTCGTGGCCTTGACTAAATTAATCAACCCTGTATTAATCTCTTTTTCATAGTTATTTAGCCTGTCTTCATCTTTTAAAACCTCTGCCAGCAAATCCAGGTCATGCTCCATAAAAGTTTTAAAAGTTGTCTGCCACATCTTTAAAGTTAAAAAAGCCATTTTCACAACTTCACCTTTGATAGTCTCTAGGTCAGCCATTCTCCAACCCCTTTTTTAATCTTTCAGTCTTATCCTGAGACAATTTAATTAAATCAAACCCATTTAAAATCTTCTTATCGCTTAATTTATCGATCACCGCGGTCCTTTCAGTACAACAATAACAGGGATCAACCGCAGCCAGGGTAATTGCCGCATCCGAGATAGTCCCGCCAACTGCGCCTACTTTATTGGAAGCTACATTCACATAGCTAGGGGCGCGGATCTTATGCCTTATTGGCCGGTTAGTCCCATCAGATTTAACATAATGGAAACATTCACCCCGAGGCGCCTCGATCCTGCCAATACCTTCACCAGGCGGTATCTGCTTAGGATTAGCGTCAATCTCTCCCTTGGGCATCTTATCTAAACATTGACGGATAATACTTATGGACTCTCCTAATTCCAAAACTCTCACTACTGTTTTAGCAAAGATATCCCCTTCTTCCTGGACAATAACCTTCCAATCTAACCTAGCGTAAGCAGCATAAAGATCATCCCGGCGCAGATCAATATTTAATCCTGAAGCCCGGGCTGTAGGCCCAACTACGCACCAATCTATAGCCTGTTGTTTAGTTAAAATCCCTACTCCTTTAAGCCGGGATTGAATAACCGGGTCATCCATAACCGCGCCCTTAAACATGCCCACTATCGGGACTAAATCATCCAGGGTCTTCTTTAATACCGGTACGTCTTCATCTAAAATATCCCTTCTCACTCCGCCTATTTTCATCATCGCGTAGTGGTTACGGTTACCGGAAATCATTTCAAACATATCTAAGACCGGTTCGCGGTATCTCCAGGCCCACATCCAAACCGTATTATAACCTATAAAATGGCCGGCTAAACCCACCCATAAAAGATGGCTATGGATCCTTTCTAATTCAGCGATTATAGTCCGGATATAAAGAGCTCTTTCCGGCACCTGGATATTAGCTAAATCCTCCATTGCCTGACAATAAGCCATAGGATGGCTATTAGAACAAATCCCGCAAATACGCTCTACTAAAAAGGCAACCTGGTCAAAATGCTTAGACTCAGACAGCTTTTCGATTCCCCGGTGCATATAACCTATAACTATATCTATATCAACTACTTTTTCTCCCTCAACATAGAGCCGGAAATACTCAGGCTCTTCCTGTAAAGGATGGTAAGGACCGATAGGAACAACTATCTTGTGCGACATCGAACTCCTTAATACGCCTGCCGTAGGCAGGCATTCAGTGAGATCCGCCGAAGCGCGCCAGGGCTTTTTTGTACCCTATTAAAGTGCGAAGGCGGATAAAACTCTTAGTTCTTAATCCTTGTGTTCATGTTCATGTTCATGTTCATGTTCATGTTCATGTTCATGTTCATCTTCATGTTCATCTTCATGTTCATGCCTCAAAGGAAATTCGCCCTGCGGCCATTCTTCAGCCAAAAGCAAACGCTTAAGATTAGGGTGGCCGATAAAATTAACGCCTAACAATTCCCAAATCTCTCTTTCTATCCATTCTGCTCCAATAATTATAGGGGTAATTGAATCTACCGTAGGATTTTTCTTATCTTCCAAATTCACCCGTAAAGATATAACTTCACCAGAGGCATCAGCGCTAAAATGATAAATTATCTCAAAGCCATCAGGGTTTTCCTGTCCTGAAGCGGTAATAAACCTTAAGCCTAGCTCCTTAAATAATAAGGTTACTGTTGTTTTTAAATCTTTCTGTTTAATAAAGATGTATACCCTTCTAAGCGAATGCTCATTCCAGTCAATTATGGCCCGGGATAATTTTTCCTTAATCTCTTCGCGAATAGACATTATTTATTACCTTTCACTTTTTCTATTAACTTAACAACGCCGGCAATAATCGCCTCAGGCTTTGGCGGGCAACCCGGTACATAGGCATCTACAGGGATTATTTCGTCTACCGGACAAGGACTATTGTAAGACTCTCTAAACATTATCCTTCCGCAAGCGCAGCTACCGATGGCAATTACTAAACAGGGCTTAGGCGCCTGTTCATAAAGCCTTTTCAATATCTCTTTAGTCTTATAATTTGGCACTCCGGTAACCAAAAGCACATCCGCATGCCTGACGCTTCCTACCAGGGTTATCCCAAACCTCTCCACATCATGACGAGGGGTTAAGACATCCAAAATTTCAATGTCACAGTTATTGCAAGGCGAAGCTGCGGCATGAAATACCCATAATGATTTAGTCAAGGCCTTAAGTTTAATATTCATATCAAATCAGATTAAAGATTTAAGATTTCCCGCTCAGAATTTTTATGATCAAACGGGATCCCGCATTTGCTCCAATTCTGTTGCGGGAAAAGATAGCTCAAAGTTAAAAGTTTAAAGTCCAAATAGTGCTAGCGTTAAACCGAGTAACGCTGCTAATGTTAATTTTCCCCAGAAAAACCTGACCGCCTGATCAATACGTACTCGGGGATTGGTATTTTTTATCAGGATTATTATAACCAATATAGCGATAAATTTCCCGATTAAAAACAAAGGGCTTAAATCTTTAGCCCAGAATAGCGTTATTAGAAATATAGGCAAAGTATAAAGTAATAGGGCCTTAGTTAGTTTAAAAACTGCCAAAGGAAGACCGGAATATTCAATCAAGGTTCCAGCCATTATCTCCTGCTCAGCCTCAGAGATGTCAAAAGGGGCCAGGCCTAACTTAGCCTGGATACAAAGTAAAGCCACTATAAAAGCTATTGCCCCGGAAAAAGAAATCATATTGGAACCAAAACTAACCTGATGGGCCAATATATTACCTAACTGAATACTCCCACCGGATTTTAGGATAACCGTAATTACGGATAATATAAACGGCAGCTCATAAGCTAAAACTAATTTCATCTCCCGAGAGGCGCCTACCGAAGCTAGCGGGTTAGCTGATGCAGATGCTCCAATAATCATGGCTATCGCCGGCATGGTCATAAGATATATAACTACGATTAAATCCCCTAAAAAACCCTGGCCAGAATAAATAATATTTAATCCTAAAATAGTACTTACCAGGCCTAAGCTTAATAACCCTAAGCAAGGGGCCAAAAGAAATGTGGTTTTTGCGCCCTCAGGACAAATAATTTCTTTACCGGATAATTTTATAATATCCACAAAATTCTGGTACCAAGGCGGGCCTACCCTCCATTGCAAGCGAGCAGTTACCTTTCTATCCACCCAGCAAGCCAATAGCCCGATAACTGCACTGAATAATAAACCCGGAAATATTAAATAATAGAGTAGAAATTTCATTTTTTCTTGGGTTGAATATCCTCTTTGGACCATTTTCTGGAACGCACTGCCAGGTTTTTACCGATTAAATAAATATTCTGTTCAATGTCCTCTTCAATATCTTTAATTTCAACTGCTTTTTCGGGGCAATTGGCAACGCATAACGGTACAATATCTGCTTTACCTATACAAAAATCACAGCCTGAGTCCAAGTAAGGTATGAAATCCGTTAGAATCGTGCCAAAGGGACAGCCAATTACGCAAGATTTACAGCTGGTGCAGCGCATATTGTAACGTTTTAATATTCCATCAGGCTGTTTTTCCAGGGCATCATGATAACAGGAATTTAGACAAGGCGCTTCTTCGCACTGCCGGCAAAATAAAATAAAAGTGGCGTATTCGCGTAAAGAGGTAATCCCGTTATTCTGCGGGTGGTATAAATAACTGCAGGCTACCCGGCAATCTTTACATTTATTGCAAATATCCAAATCTATGTATAGTCTTTTCATAACAACCCTCTAGTCCCAGATGTCAGGTAAATCTTTTAACTGCTCATAAGTAAATACCGGACCGTCCTTGCATATATAATATTTACCGATACGGCAATGCCCGCATTTACCCAGGCCGCAGGACATACTTTTCTCCATAGATAAATAAATATCCGGCGGCTTAAACCCTAAGTCGAGTAATTTTAAAGTGACGAATTTCATCATTATCGGCGGGCCGCAGACTATTACCGCGGCATTATTTAAATCTACAGGCAGGTCTTTTAATATAGTAGTGACCAGACCTACATTACCGTTCCAGGAAGGGTCTCCTACATCAACGGTAACCTTCAGATCTACTTTATTTTTCTTACCCCATTCAGGGATAAGATTTTTATAGATTATATCATTCGCGGTCCGCGAGCCGTAACGTAAAACCACTTTATTATATTTATCAATTGAGCCGAATAGCGCAAACAATAATGAACGCAAGGGGGCTAAACCTACGCCTCCACCAACTATCAATATATCTTTTCCCGTAAATTTATCCAAAGGATATCCTAAACCATATGGGCCGCGGATACCTACCGGAGTATTTGGTTGAATATCATGCAATAAAGAAGTGATCTTACCGGCCTTCATTATGGTTACATCCATCTTATCTTTAATGTTAGGATCGGATGAAGGAGTAAATGGGGCCTCCCCAATTCCGGGCAGGGTCAATTCAATAAATTGCCCGGCCTTAAATTCAAATTTCTCTTTAGGCCTTAAGACAAGGGTCTTTATATTTAATGACTCCACGATTATATCTTCTATAATTGCCTCTGCCGGCTTATAAATATTTTTCATTTATTCCTAGATAACCTATCTTTAAGATCTTTTAAAACCTCCCGGATATCGATCTTTCCCGGGCAAACCTCGATACACCTACCGCAGCCGCAACAGGCCGGTATCCCTAAGTTATCAATAAAAAAGTCAAATTTTTTCATAAACCGGTTGCGCAGGCGCTGAGTCCTAGTTTTTAAAGGATTTGCCCCTCCGGCAACCCGGGTGAAATTAGCATATTGGCAGCAATCCCAGGCCTTTAACCGGATATTTTCGTTTATCTTTTTATTATCTGATAATAGAAAACAATGACAGGTATCGCAGATAAGATTACAACCCCCGCATTCAACGCAGGTAAGCATAAATTTCTGCCAGGTATCTGCTGTGTAACCTTCTTTCATTAACTTCTGAACTTCGGATTTAGATATCAACCCCTGTGGAATGAGGTGTTTCTTTAACCTCTCAATCAAACTATCCCTTTTGGCTTTGCGGGCCAGAACTTGAGTTTCTTTAGCCGGGGTAAAATATTCTTTATGCCGTTGGATAAGCGCACTTCCTTTGTCTGAACCAGACTCAACAATATAACCGTCGTTCAGAGGCGAAAGATTCAAATCAAAACCAATAGTCGGATGCGGAAGAACCTCCCAGGCCAGGCAATGGCAGACTTTTTTAAAATCCGTGCAATCACTTGAAATCACTATCGCCCGCTCCCTTTTAACTTTATATAACGAATCTTCTTCCAGGCCTTCTAAAAATACGTAATCCTGGACCTTGTGCCCTTGGATATCGCAAGACTTTACCCCGAAAATGACTATCTTTTCGGGCTCTTTAAGATTTACATCTTCTTTGAAATAATCAGATACTTTTTCTATGGGACTGGTAAAAAAAGCCTTGAGCGGCTCAATTGCCCTGTAAGCATTGAATTTCAAAGTTCCGGCTTTAGAAAATATATTATAGGTATAATCCGATTCTTTAACTTCGGGGTCTTTGACTACGGGAGAAAAAACCTTATAATCAGCGCTTAGACTACTAATAAAAGAAAAAAAATCAGTCTCCCGGATATAAAACATCTTAGGCATTTTTAATAAGTTTTAAGGCTGGGTATATTTAGAGGGAAAACTACTTTGTGAAATTAATCACAAATTGACCCTAAAAAAAATTATGATTCCTCTCTTTCTTTAATTTTGGTATATTATCTTATCGGCGCAAAACTGTCAAGGGAAAATTTATTCAGCTTTTAAATTTATGGCCCCGGGATAGACCTTAGTCAGTTCGTAGGTGTCCTGGGCAATACACAACTCTTCATTAGTTGGTATTACATAAATCTTGACCGCCGAGCTATCTTTGCTTATTTCGGCCTCTGCCCCTTTGGCTACCAATAGATTTTTTTCTTCTGAGATCTCTACGCCTAAGCTCTGCATCCCACTCAAAGTATCTAGGCGGATCTGAGGGTTATTCTCCCCGATCCCTCCGGTAAATATTATAGCGTCAGTTTTTCCTAATACCGCCAGGTAAGCGCCAATATATTTTCTTAAACGGTAGCAAAATACCTCGATTGCCAGTTTTGCCCTTTCATTGCCTTTTTCCTGGGCCCAGAATAAATTACGCATATCATTACTTATCCCGGAAATACCCATTAAGCCGCTTTTTTTATTTAGGAGCTTATTCAGGTCTTCAGGGGTATAACCTTTCCCGGTCAAATAAAAGATTATAGCCGGATCAATATCGCCGCAGCGGGTTCCCATCACTAACCCTTCCAAAGGAGTAAAGCCCATACTAGTATCTACTGATTTTCCGTGGGCTATGGCTGAAACGCTGCAGCCATTTCCCAAATGACAGGTTATCAGGTTCAATTCTTCCTTGGGCCTTTTGAGAATCGAAACTAACCTTCTTTTTACATAAAGATGGCTGGTACCGTGAAAGCCATACCTGCGTATTTTGTATTTTTCATATAATTCATAAGGAATACCGTAAAGATAGGCCTTAGGCGGGATGGCGTGATGAAAAGCAGTATCAAAACAAGCCACCTGGACAGCGCTAGGCAGGAATTTCTTGCAGGCCACAATACCCATAAGATTAGGCGGATTATGCAGGGGGGCTAAATCCGCGTATTCTTTAATCCGGTTGATTACCTTTTCATTAATTAAAACGGATTCAGTAAACTCCTCTTCACCGTGGACAACCCTATGCCCCACGCCCAGGATTTCTTCGACAGAAGAAATTACCCCTTTCTCCTTATCCGTAAGCATATCAATAATAAAATTGATCCCCTGTTCATGGGTAGCAATAGAGCCTTCTATTTCCAGGCTTCCCTTAACGCTCTTCTGGATAAAAAATGACTTTTCTTCGCCGATCCTTTCTAACAGCCCCTTGGCGATAACTTCTTCCTGGGGCATATTAAAAAGCTGATATTTTATCGAAGAACTCCCGGAATTAATAACTAGTATTATCACAACCGCCCTCTTTTTAATTTATAAACCAGGCTCTCTAATTCCGAAGCCATGTCCACATTAGAAACATAAATATTATCGGATAAAACCAGATTCACCGGAGCAAAATTTAGAATAGCCTTAATCCCGCATCCAGATAACTCTTCGCTTATACCCTGGGCTGCCTCGGCCGGAACAGAAAGAACCGCAATCTCTATATCCCTTTTTTTGATCAGCCCTTTCATCCTGCGCATATCTTCGATCTTTATCCCGCCGCGGACCTTGCCGATTTTTGCCGGGTCATTGTCAAAGGCCGCGCTAATCTTCAGGTTAAGTTCTAAAAATCCCGGATAGCCTAAAAGGGCAAATCCCAGTTTACCCGCTCCCACCAAAGCTATTTTGCGGACTACGTTTGTCCCTAATATCTTTTCTATTTCCCGTCTTAGTGTCTCTACGTCGTAGCCTATGCCTCTACGGCCAAATTCTCCGAAATAAGAAAGGTCTTTACGAAATTGGACCGACGACACATTCAAATATCTAGTAATCTCTCCAGAGGAAGCGACCTTAATTTTATCCTGAATCAGCCTTCTTAAACTTCTTTGGTAGAGGCTAAGCCTGCGCGCGGTCTCCTGGGGAATATGTATACTAGCGCCTGATGGCATATATTTTACGGAAAACATACCGCAGGTATACTCAGATTACCTATATTATATATCATATCCTCCTTCTCCTTCGCCAGACACTTAACATATATGGCTTAGGAGGATTATCCGCCGAAGCATAAAATATTTAAACTGACTAACGCGAAAGCGGATAAAATTATGCCTGTATCTGACTGAGTGCTTTTATCCTTTTGAGCATATTCGGATGAGTGCTGAATGACTCTAATAATTTATCGGCAAAACCCAAATGTACCTGTTTATTCCTTAAGGCTACCAATTCAGAGGCATCGATTGTTCCGCTATTATCCAGGTCCAGCTGTTTTAATTCCCGGATCTCCTTTAGCCCTTGAGACGGGTCATTTATAAAAAACGCCTTTAACCCCTCGACTTCTTTTAAGGATTCTTTATCTGTCCGGGCACTACCGTAAGCTAATTTATATAAACTGGAGGCCAGGAATTTCGGCTGATTGCCCAGAAGAACCGAACCCCGGTCAGCAAAATATTCCCGGATCCGGGAAGCATAAAGCACTAAAAGATTAGTGATAAAGTAAAAGATAAAAGCCGCTATACCTAAAAGAACCGTACTGCCTCCTCTTTCATCGCGCCGGCGGCCGTAAAATAAAAACTGCCAGGCGATCCGGTACATGATCATCGGAATAACTGAAAGAAGAGTAATGGTTAAAACATCCCGGTTCTTTAAATGGCTTAGCTCATGGCCGAGCACCGCTTTTAACTCCTCATCGCTCAATAGATTTAAGATCCCCTCAGTAACACAAACCCTGCCGTCTTTTATACTCCTGCCAAAGGCAAAGGCATTAGGCAAGGGGGTCTGGGCAACGCCGATTCTTGGCTTAGGAATCCCCGCCCTTATAGCCAGGCCTTCCACCATCTGGAATAATTTAGGATAATCCTGTCTTTTTACGTACTTGACCCGCATAGTCCATTCTACAATTTTAGGCCCGATAAGGTACTGAATAAGCATAATTATAAGCGAGATAGAAAGGTAAAAACCAAAACCTCCCAGGCCCATATATGAACCAATCATTACAATGACCGCGTAAATAATGCCAAATAACGCGGTAAGCAAAAGCCACATCTTTAAATGCAAAAACCACATCTTAACACCCCAACTTTAATTCCACCCCGTAGGTGTCTTACACCTACGGGGTGGAGATGGTTATTTTACCACTTCTGCCTTAATTGTAAACCTCAAAATAGGATTGTCCGGATTATCAGTATTTACATAAACAAATTGCTGAACCGCTCCGGAAAAACCTTTAGTCTTAAAATTGACCTTGACCCGGGTTGATTCACCGGGATTTAATTCATATTTATCAACCTGGGAGCCAGTGCAACCGCAAGAAGTATTCACTCCTTTGATATTTAAGACCTTTGGAGAATCATTTTGCAGGATAAAATCATGCTTTAACGCTAACCCCTCTTTGACCCTGCCAAAATCCCAGAGATACTTCTCATCTAGGACAACTTGTCCGGTTAAATTGCCTTCTTGGCCAAAACAATTAAGCAGGCTAAAAGATAAAAACAAACCTAAGAGAATAAATACTTTCTTCATTAAAGCCTCCAGATTAATAACCAGCCTAAGCTGAAAAATATCATCGCCATAAATATTTTTATCCAGGCCATATATTTGCGCAAAAATAGGGAAAAATTAGCTGAAGTCAGGCCTAGTAAAGCCAATAAAAAAACTACCACTAAAGGAATTACGAACATAATATTATAGAGTATAAGAAGAAAAATAGCCTTAAGCTTAAGCTCGGAGGTCTTAAGGATAAAGGCTATGGTCGGCAGATACAACTGTCCGGTGCATACCGCTTCCAATAAGCTGATCAGAAAACCGGTGATTACCGCGGTAAGGATTAATTTAAAAACGCCCAGTTTTGGTTTATCACCCAGATCTCTTAAGGGGTTTTGGTAATGAAAGCGGATTAGGGAATGTATCCGGTTCTTAACGCTTTTAGGTAATTGTAAAATCATGCCCTGTGAGTCTTTTGTTTTAATAAATTTTATCAGGTCGTAAATAGAAATTGCTCCCAACACTAAACTAGATATTCCTAAGGCAATATTGATCGTCTTGGCGATTATCCAGAATCCGGAAATCCGGTATAGCCCATCGAATAAACCTACGCCGATTAAAAGGTAAGTTAAAAATACCGTAAGTATAAAAAACACCCCAGTTAGTACCATCTCCATCTTACGGTAGCCCTGCAAAGCCAAGAAAGAAATAAAAAATACAATTACGGTGAAAGCGCAAGGATTAATCCCGTCGATTAAGCCGGCACCTGAAACTGTCAGAGGAGTAAAAGACAAGAAACGCTCCGTTAAATCTAACTTGGTGTCCTGATTTATAATCTTCGCCGGTAGATTCAAAACTTCATCGATAACCTTAAGCAGGTTAAGGTTAACTTCTTTTTCTCCACTTATAATTTTGCCTTCAAAGAAAAAAACCGGCAGGTCATAATTTTTACTTTTGCCATATTGCTCCTGTAGGCTGATAAGCATTTTATAATTCTCAATATTAGAGATATCCCGGTAATCTATTTCAATCCTGTCCTTAAACCTCTTTTGGATTATCGGTATCAGATCTGCCCTGGCTACAGCGCAATGATTGCAGGTAGGAGAATAAAAAAATATTAATTTTGCCGGATTTTCTCGGGATGACTCCTGGGCTAATATAAAACCCGAGAATGCAAAAAAAATCAAGACGGCAATTACTGATAAAAACTTGTTAAATTTCATTGGAATAAAGGGAAGGTGATTTAAAAAATTGAGATTATCTTTAGAATCTCTTTCTTATCAACAGCCTTTTTTAACCTGTTTACGATAAATTTATCTTTTACTAAACGAGAGATATTGGACAAAATCTTCAAATGCCCGCCAACATTACTTTCCGGAGAAGCCAGGAGAAAAAACAGATAAGTCTTTTCTCCGTCTAAAGCCCCGTAATCAAGACCTTCTTTCTTGCGGGCAAAAGCCAGAATGAAATTTTTTATCTTATTCGACTTGGCATGAGGAATAGCCACGCCGTTTCCTATTCCGGTAGAGCCTAATTTTTCCCGTTTTAAGATTACGCTAATCAGGGCCTTTTTATCTTTTAGTTTACCCGACTCAGCGATCAGATCGACCAACTCCTCTATAATCTCTTTCTTGGTATCGCCTTTTAAATCTAAATTTATATATTTGTCTTTCAGGTATTTCAATAAACCCGGTTCTTGCTTATTTACTAAACTATCCACCTATTGATCATCTCCTTCGATAAATTATCTCGCTCTGAGTAGCCTAAGGCGGGAATTATTATACAACAACTTAATCTTATAGAAAAACCCCCTATTTGTCAATATTAATATCATAAACCGCTTGTCCATCCCGTAGGTGCCTTCCACCTACGGGATGGAATTGGTTATGATTAAATCTGCGGCTTTAACTACGTCCTCAATGGTTATCGCCTTTAGACAAAGAAAGCCTTTAACGCAATTATGAGCCAGGCATTCAATACAACCTACATCTTTATGCAAAAATATATCCCTTTTACCAACCGGGCCCCAGCGCTTGGGGCTTAAACCTTTCTGCGACCTGCTGAATATTGATACTACCGGCGTGCCTAGAGCGGAGGCAATATGCACCGGGCCGGAATCATTAGATATAATTAATTCACATCTTTTTAATATACTGACCAATTGACTGACTGAGGTTTTTCCCGCCAGATTAATTGCCTTATGCTCCATTTGCGCAATGACCTTATCTGCCATATTAACATCTTTGGGCCCGGCCAATATAAAAACCTTAAAGCCGTATTTTTCAATTAATCCATCGACGACTTTAGCAAACCTTTCAGCCGGCCAAATCCTAGATCTACAGCTCGCCCCAGGATTAATAGCCAATATTCTATCCTCGGGTTTAATACTTTTTAGAGCGAAAAGTTCGTTAACCCAATCCTCGGATTCTTTTTTTAGCGGAATGAACAAATCTCGATCTTTCAGCTCAATCCCCAAAGGTTTTAATAAATCGAAATTATATTCCGATTCATATTTCTCTCCTAACTGTTTTAAATGTTTAATCTTGTCGGTAAATAAGAACCCCATTTTACGGTTATATCCGATCCTTTTGGGTATACCGGCTAAAAAAATAACCAGATGCACCCTGTTGGTAGGATGAAGCGCAATGGCTAAATCAAATCGCTTCTTCTTTAAATCTCGGGAAAGTTCCCAAACCCCTTTAAGATTCCTATGTAAATCATCTTTATCCAGGATTATTACCTCATCTAGATCCGGATTTCCGCTAACAATATCTTCAGTGTAAGGACTTACCATCATAGCTATATACGCAGATGGATAATTTTTTCTTAAGGCCTTGATCACGGGAGTAGACAATACAACATCTCCTATCCTATCTGTCCTGGTAATCAGTATCCTTTTATATTCTTTATCCTGCTTGGTATCAAGGTGTCCTGATGTCTTGGTGTCAAGGTGTCTTGGTGTCCAGGTGTCCAATATATCCCGGACCTGTCTTAAAACATCATCAACTTTAATAATCTCCAGGCATTTCAAACTACCAAACCTGCATTGAGCTTTCTGGCAAGGACGGCAGAATATATCTTTTTTTACTAACCTAGAATTTCCTGACCAAGGGCCGTAATTAAGCTCGTTAGTAGGCCCAAAAATTGCTACCGCAGGCACTTCTAAATATCCGGCCAAATGCAGATTAGCGCTGTCATTAGTAATCAAAAGAGCGGTTTTTTTTAATAGATACCCCAGCTGTCTAAGGTTAGTTTTCCCGCATAAATTTATCAGGGGATATTTAGAATCTCTAATGATATATTCCGCTATCAAAACATCATCCTTATCTCCTACCAAGACCACCTTAGCCCCCAAATCTTTTACTAAGAATTGGGTTAATTCCAGAAACTTCTCCTTAGACCATCTTTTGATGTGGCTTCTTGCTCCCGGGGAAACCGCAATTATCTTATCACTTCTAGAAATTGAATTTTCTTTAAAGATGTTTTCGACATATTCCTTGTCGGCAGGCTTAATATCCAAAACACCCCTTGGCGTATCGGATATCACTTCGTTTTTCCTGCCTGCCGGCAGGCCTACCTGTCCGGTAGTCAGGCCCGGCGCTTTTAGCTTTTCCCGTCCCGAGACTTTAAATAAAGACGGGATCCCGCTTTCGCTATTTAACTTATTAGCGGGAATACTTTGCACTTTAAAAAGGTGCCTTTCTTTCATATGGACAATACTTTTAGGTATTTTTAAAAAAAACGGAAGCTTGTATGGCGAAGGCAGCATTAGGTTTAAAAGGCTGTTGCGCAGGTCAACGATTAAATCAAAATTTTCCTTTTTTAGGTCATTAAATATACTTATCTTCTTTTTCAACCCACAATGCTTATCATAGATAATCACCCTGTATACATTAGAATTATCCTGGAATATCTCAGCGGGCCTTGACCCAGTTAAAACTGTGATCGGGATTTTAGGAAAATTAGTTTTTAAATAATCAAATACCGGTAGGGTTAGGATCACATCGCCAATGTTGCTCAGGGTTATAAATAGGATTTTCTTTACTTCTCTCATATAGCTATTAGAGACAATATTAGCAGGTACAGGTAGAGGTAAAGGTAAAGAAAGGCTTTTTCTCTACCTCTACCTATACCTATACACCTTCGAATTTTTCACTTGCTCTACTACATCATCCACAGTAATCGCCTTCATGCAGCGATTATCCGGACAATTTACCTTATAACAAGGTATCCGGCAGCCAATTTCTTTTTTTAGAATAATTACGTTATCGCCTGGATATGGTCCGGTAATTAAAGGGTTAGTGGGACCGAACAACCCAATAATATTTTTACAACCTACGGCATTGGCGATATGTATCGGCCCGCTATCCGCGGTAATAAAAACGTCTAATCTCTTAAAAAGCGCGCCTAGTTGTTTCAAACTCAATAACCCGCAAGCAGTAATTGATTTATCCGATAATTTACTCCCGATATCTCTGGACAAAACTAAGTCTTCAGGGCCTCCGGTCAGTATAACCTTAGCCCCACATTCCCTGGTCAATCTGTCAATCAAACTAACCCATAATTCCTTAGGCCAGCGCTTAGGCAACCAGTTTCCTCCGGGATTAACCCCTACGATAAAATCTCCTTGTTGGATTTCTTTTTTGCTTAAGAAGTCTTGGATAAATTTATCATCTTCATCGGTGATAAAAAATTCTGTATACCTGTCCTCTGCCTTAAGCCCTGCCTTTTGGATGATATTCAAATAATAATCTATCCGGTGGACTCGATCCCTATCCGGAGGGATTATCTTTTTAGTCAAAACCAGCCATTGCTTGCCGGTACAATAACCTATTCTTACTGGTATACCGGCAAGATAACAGATCAAGGCCCTGGTAAAAGAACGGTGCAATAAAAATGCTAGGCCAAATTTACCGGTCTTAAGCTGCCTGATAAACGCGATTTTTCCCCAAAGCCCGAAGTGTTTTCCGGACTCGTCAAATATTATAATTTCATCTAAATGGGGATTATCTTTTAAAACCGGATAACAGCGAGGCGGAATAACGCAGGCTATGATAGCGTCAGGAAAATTATAGCGGATATTCCTGATTGTAGCGGTAGAAAACAAAACATCGCCTAGCCAATTAACATTGAATATCAGGATCCTTTTAGTAGCCATTCGGTTTTTCCTTTATAAAGGAATAATACCCTGAAATCTGAACCCAAAAGATAAACAGATTTCCTGACTTTTCAGATATCCTTAAGCGTTTTAAGGCAAAAACATCCTCATTAGAAAAACCCCGGCCCGGAGAAGTGGCTACTGCGACTTTATACCCGGCCTCTTTAACTATCCTTTTAATTTGTTGATTAAAAACGCCCTTAGGATAGCAAAAGGTATTTACCTTCCGTCCGAGTTTTTCTTCCAGTATTCTTTTAGAATCGAATATTTCGTTCTTTAGATCATCTGCGGATTTAATCTGGGTAAGCACTCGATGGCTTAAAGAATGGCTGCCAAAAGTAATCAAACCTGAATTCTGCATTAAAATTACATTTTCCCAGGTTAATTTATCCCTTAAACCGACCATATTGTCTACTTCGTTAGTAATAAGGAATATGGTCGCCGGAAGATTATATTTTTTTAATACCGGATAGGCATAAGTATAATTGTCCCAATAACCATCATCAAAAGTTATAGCGATCGTTTTAGGGGGAATTTTTATTTTTTCTTTTATCATGTCTGCTAGCTCTTCCAGAGATATAACATTATAATGCCTTTCTTTTAAAAAACCCATCTGGCGTTCAAAAGATTTAGCCGATACAATCAGCCTGGCTCCCCGGGAAACCTCAGCCCTCACCGCATGATACATAAGTATAGGCACCATATAATTCCGGCCAAGATAACGGATATAACCTACAATAAAATATGCCGATATAAAAAATAAGACTACCCCGGCAATCAAAATTCTTAGGGTTTTAGACCTAGGCATTCCCTATATACCTCCTGCGTCTGTATAACCATTTTTTCTAATGAAAATTTATTTTTTATAAACTCCCTGGCCTTTACCCCTAGCGAATTTCTTTTGCCGGGATCAGAAAACAACTCTGAAATAGCTTTAGCTATGCCGCTCTTATCAGCCGGCTTTACTAAAATACCGTTTTCCCCGTTCTGGATTAAACTCTTAATACCGCCGACGTCCGTTCCTACCACTGCCAGGCCAGCGGCCATTGCCTCCATTAACCCTAAGCCTAAGCCTTCTTTTAAAGAAGGCAGAACAAACACATCCATTGCCGACAATACTTCCCGAATATCTATTATACTAGGCAAGAAATACACACTTTTATTTAAATTAAGTTCCCGGGATAATTTTAGCAAGTCATCCTTCATTTTACCTTCACCGACAATCAATAACTGGGCATCGGGAAATCCAACCAGTATTTCTTTCATCGCCTGGATCAGGTAAATATGCCCTTTTACATCCGAAAGCCTGGCCACAATTCCCGCCACCAGCCCATTTTTTAAACCAAACTTTGCCTTTACATCATCTTTAAGCTTTGCGCTTTCCTGCCTGCCTGCCGGACAGGCAGGCTTGTCTGGCAGGCAAGTGACTCTAAACTTCTCTATGTCTATCCCATTATTTACCACTTTAATCTTTTCTTTTTTTAATCCAAAATCCCGGATCAAGTATTCTTCTACCTGTTCACTTATCGCAATAACCTTATCTCCCCAGCAAGGGAAAAGCCTGCGGGATAACCTGTTTTTGAAAAATCCGTGGCAGGTAGTTATGTGCGCTATACCGGACTGCTTTTTGATTAAACAGCCCAGTACCTGAGTTACCCGGGTATGAGAATGAAGTATATCTATATGATTATCTTTAATGTAAGGCAGCAGGCGAAATAGGCTGGCCAAGATCTTAAAGAAATTGGCCTCAGACTTTGTCTTAATAGGAATAGGAATAAAATTAACGCCTAAGCCTTTAAATTCAGGTAGTAATTCCCCTGGGCTTGAGGCCAGATAAATATTATGCCCCCGCTTCTTTAAGCCCCCGGCCAGGGATAAAAGATAACTGGAGATCCCTCCGACATTAAGGTGAGTGGATAAGAATAATATATTCATTTCAACAGGCTATTAACTGCCTCCAGGACTTCTTCTGAGGTTATAGAATCCATGCATTTTTGATTCTGGCATTTGGATTTATAGCAGGGAGCACAGGGTAAATCTTTTTTTATAACAATATACTTTTTAGCCAAAGGCAAATGCCTTTTAGGATCTGTCGGCCCGAATAAAGCTACGAAAGGCGTACCCATACAACTGGCAACGTGCATCGGGGCTGAATCCATAGATATATATACACCGCATTTATTAATTAGACAGGCCAACTGGTTAATTGTGGTTTTTCCGCAGGCGTTTATAGGTTTTACACCTTTTACCGAGTTTATTAAATTATTAGCCTGAAGTAAATTTCCTTCGGCACCGGTAATAATTACCCGCATATCCTGACGAGCAAGTTCTTCGCATAATCTGGCAATTTTAGGGATAGGCCAAATTTTAGTAACCCATCTGGCGCTGGCGCTTATATTTATACCGATGATCTTTTGGTTTAAACTCAGCCACTCCGCGCCTAAAAATTCTCTGATATAATATTCATCTTCAGGGCTGGGCCAGAGCTCAAGGCGCGGGTCTTTTAATTCGATATTTAACATCTTTAATATCCTGAACTGATGGGAGACCGGGTCCAGAGCGGACAACTCATCCCTGACCTTATGATTAAGCAGAAATCCGAATTTTTTATTATCATAACCATACTGGTCAAAAGCCAGGGTCAAACGGGTAAGGATATGGCTCTTACGGTTATTCTGCAGATCAACCACCTTATCAAAATTCTTTCTTCTTAAATAAGCCCCCAGCTTTAAAAACCCGGTGAAACCCTTATCCCTGTTTTTCAAGTCACAGACTAATAATTCGTCTATATAGGGACAGCGCAAAAGTATACTTTTAGAATCCTCGCCGACTAAAAAGCTGATTTTGTAATTCGGTCCAAATTTTTCTCTTATCGCCCGGATAGCCGCGGTAGAGAGTATCACATCGCCCAAAGAACTAAATTTAATAATCAAGACCTTAAAACTCGAAAGTGCTTCCCGGTAAACATCCAGGGTATTTTTTACCATTAACTCAATATTGTATTTTTCCTTCACTCTTTTATAGGCATTTTCGGTTAACCTGAGCGCTAATTCTTTATCCTGAAAAATCCTTATCACCGCTTCAGCCATGGCCTGAGGGTCAGCCGGCGGGACTAATAACCCAGTAACCTTATCTTCAATAATATCAACAACTCCTCCCACTGAAGTAGCGACTACGGGGACACCGCTGGCCTGGGCTTCAATAATAACCCTACCGAATGCTTCATGGGTAGTAGTGGCTAAAACCAGAATATCCAGGCTCTTCATAATTGCCGGAATATCCTTTTGCGTGCCTAAGAATTCAGTATAATGCTTTAAGCCCAACCTATTTACCAATACCCTTAACTCGTCCTTATAAGCCTCTTTGGAAGCCGGCGCATCCCCTACAATCCATATCTTAAGTTTCGGGGTCACCCGGTAAACCTTAGCCATGGCCTTAATAAAATGCAGGTGCCCTTTAATAGGGGTAATCCTTCCGATTATCCCGACCTGAAAATCATCTCCCTTTTTCTCAGGAAGCGTATTATATTTAAATTTATCCAGATCTACACTACGGGGTATTAGCCTGATTTTATCGCGGGTAACCTGAAAATCATCAACCATATGCCGGGCGATAACATTACTTATAACGATAACTCTTTTTGCCCAGCCCATCACCTGGCTAAATGGATGCTCTTTATAATACCCGTGACAGGTGGTTATAAAAATAGCCCTACTCCGGCGGCAAGCAAAATAAGCGATCCAGGCCGGAACCCGAGAACGGGCATGGACTATTTCTATATTCTCCTTCTTGATAATTTGGGTCAATTTAGGGATCAACCGGACAATGCTAAATATTGATTTCTTATGCACTGGTAATTGATAATGCAGCGCGCCACTGGACTCAATATCCCAGACTAAGTCTCCACCATTAGAAACAACTACCACCTTATGGCCTAATTTAACCAGCGCGCGGGTTAAATCCACCACTCCGGTTTCCACTCCCCCTACCCTTAATTCCGGCAATATCTGAAGTATATTCATTTTCTCCTAACTACAACCAAAAATATTTTCTGGCTAATTAAAATAAAGTTCTAAAAGAATTTTTAACTATATCTTTGTCCCGGAGTATTACTATGCCCGGCCTGTCGCGAAACAACCTGGTAATAAGCGAAGCTAATCCCTCGCTTCCACAAAGGTAAATATAACTTTTATCTGCCATATAGTTTAAAAAATATCTGTGCCGGGAATTAACCTGGGAGTCTAAAACTATAACATAACGGTTGCTGGAGGCAGCCTCAGAAATCATAGAAATGCTTTCGGCGGATACTAAGACTACCTGGCTCAAGCCCAAGATACCGCCAACTGCCTCAGGGATATTTTTTTTATTAGCTATTATCAGAAGTCTGGTAAAGGGATGCCCGGTGAACCCGGCTGCAACAATCTCCTCTATCTCTGCGGAAGTCCTGCGGGAGGTAGTAACCAAGATATCCGCGTTAAGCTTAGAAGAGACCGATTTCAATTCCTTAATTACCTTGACCATCATATTCTTATCTAGATGAAAGTCTTTAGTGTCCCCACCAATCAGTAAACCAATAACCAATTGGCTGGTAGTCCGTAGTTCATAGTTAGTAGATAAAGCCCGGGATTGTCGGTTTAAATATTCTTCGTCTATCAGGTTTAAAGCGCCTTCGGTAATAGCAATATTTCGCCCGGTGCGGGGATTATCATGCCTAGGAATTACTGCTAGATCAAACATGCTTGTTTTCACGCCCGTTGGCCGCATGATTACTAAGGATTTAGCCTGATTTTCCAATGAAAGTATTGCATTAACCGGAGCAAGGGAAGAGCCGCAAGAGATAATAATATCGGGTTTTATCTTCCTTGCTGAATCATAAACACTTTTCTTTAGAAAATGTTTTAGACACCTTAGGCACCCCTGACAACTAAACTTAGAGCCTAAGAAACTGCTGATTAAAATCGCTGGCCGGGATAACTTATTCTTAAATCCTATCTCCAGGGCGCCCAAATTAACCGCTATGTTTTTTTCTATAAAGAATTCCTGTAAAACCTTGGCTAAGGCCTGCGACTGCCTGAGATGCCCAGCCTTATCGTCGCTTAAGATTAAAATGTTTCTTTCGTTAGAATATTTCCAGATTTTATAGGTCCACAGGTAATCCGCGGGGTACTCACGGATAGAATCTTCAAAAATACCCACTAAACGCTGGAGATTATCCCGGACGTCCAATTCCGGATCATTACTTTTCTTAATCTCAAAAGGAGGCATAATGATCACTTTAAGATAGGGCCCTTGAATACGGGTGGTATAAACAGGGATAATAGCGGCATCATATTTTAAAGCTATCCTGACTGCACCAGAAGGCATGGAGGCTGTTTTAGCGAAAAATTTAACCTGGGTACCTGCCTTACCTCCCTGGTCCACAGTCATACCTACTGACTGATTATCCTTTAATATCGAAATCAGCTGTTTTAACTGGTTTTCCCGCTTAATCAACCTGCAGCCTTTTTGCATTCGGTAACCGTTTAAAAGCCGATTCATCCTGGGGAACTTTTGTTCCTGGACAAACATATAAAAAGAAATACCGGCGTTAGCCGAAATAATATTGGACAACTCCCAACTTCCTTCATGCACACCCACAAAGATTATGCCTTTGCCTTTTTTAAAACCCTCACGGATATGTTCCTGGCCTTCAATCGTTATATATTTATCAAAATACTCTTTATCTATTAAAGGTATGAGAAATACCTCCATCAGACACTGAAAGAACCTGCGATAAGAATCCCTGGCAATTTTAGCAAATTCCCTAAAGTCATATCTATCGGAAAAGGCAGTACGAATATTAGAATAGGCCACCCTTTTGCGCTTGATATCGATTAAATAATATAAATCCCCCAAGATCTCCCCTAAGAAAAAAACCGCTTTTTTAGGAATAATCCTTAAAATTGGCCCGAGCGCCCTAAGCAGGGCATAACCCAGATAATCTACTATAGAATGCTGGTTCATCTTTTGTAATTTCCAATTCAATTGTTAAAACCAAAAAAACTATCCCCTGACACTTATCGCTTATCTCTAAACCTGAAAGCCTGACCGCGTCTTTCTCGGTAGTAATAATGATATTGATACCTTTGTTTCTGGCCTGTTTAATAATGTTATCCAGATCATTCTGGACGTAATTATAGTGATCGGAAAATTGAAGGGATAAACCGATTTTTCCCTCTAATCTGATGATTAATTCTTCAAATGAATCCGGGTCGCCTATCCCGGAGAATATTGCAACGTTTTTTCCTTTAATTGTACCTAACCCCAACGGCTGATCGCCTCTGTCTAAAGCATAAAAACCTTTTGGTTTATGTATAGACTCAAAAATCGCTGCCCGAGGATTAATCTTATTTAAGAAATCCTTAATATCCGCAACGTCGGGGTTAAGATTAGTTTTGGTTATCACTAAGATGTCCGCCCGTTTAAGTGAAGAAAGAGGCTCGCGCAGGATCCCCCGGGGCAAACAATAGAAATTACCAAAAGGATCGGTAGCGTCAATGGTAACGATCTCTAAGTCTTTTTTAATCCTCCACTGCTGAAAACCATCATCCAATATAATAGTATCCGCATTATAATCTTTGCCGGCTGATTTAGCTGACCTGACCCGGTCAGGGCCTACTATGACCGGAATACCCAGCTTTTTGGCTAACATATACGGCTCATCGCCCATGCTGTTATAATCCAATTTTGAGCTTTCCTGCCTGCCAGCGAGGCAGGGAGTTTTGAGCTTTGAGTTTCTTTTGTAGCCGCGGGTCAAAATAACTATCTTTTTCCCTTTTGATTTAAGATAGCGGGTAATATATTCAACTAGGGAAGTCTTGCCTGTACCGCCTAAAGTAATATTGCCAACACTGATAACTCTGCAACCCAGCCTGACCTGCTTTAGGCTATTAAAAGCAGCTAAAATTCTTATAACCAAGACATAGAAAATTGCCAGAATAAACAAAAGAGACCGGATTAACCCAGGAACTAAACCCCTGTATTTACCAATAATTATGTTATAAAAGTACTTCTTCATAAGCTCATAACCCCCTAGGGATTATACCGCCAAAAACAAAAAACCCCAAGCTTTTTTGCTTAGGGAAGAAAAACACAGGGACGGTTCTGAAAACAAAGCTAAAGTGTCCCCATAAAAGGGACAGTTTAAGATCAGTTTCAGAACCGTCCCTACTTATTTACTGATTACTGAATTTAATTAAATTTTCCAGCTTTTTTAAGGCGTTTTTACTGTCTATTGATTTACAGGCAGTCTCTACCCCTTGCTTAAAATCCTTGCTGGACCCGGAAGCCACAAAACTGGCCGCGGAATTCATTAAAACCACATCTCTTTTAGGCCCTAATTCCCGCCCGCTTAGGATATCCAGGATTATCCGGGCGTTTTCCTTAGCGTCCCCGCCCTTTATATCTTCTAGGCTGGCTTTTTTTAAACCGAATTCCCCGGGTTCAGTGTAAAAAGTTTTTACCTCTTTATTTTTTAGCTGGGATATCTTAGTCCTTCCGATAATACTGATCTCATCCAGGCTTCCTTCTCCATAAAATACAAGTGCTGATTTTGTTCCTAAATTATTCAAAACTGCAGCTAATTTTTCAGTCAGGTCCGGGCTGTAAACCCCTAAAACCTGAACATTGGCAGACGCCGGATTAGTCAAGGGCCCTAGGATATTGAATATAGTCCGGATACCGATTTCTTTTCTGGGGGCCAAGGCGTGTTTCATCGCGCTGTGGTATAAAGGGGCATAAAGAAATCCGATCCCCACTTTTTCAATACACTCTTTAACCTTATCCGGCTGAATATCGATATTAATCCCTAAGGCCTGAATTACGTCAGCGCTGCCGCAAAGACTGGATACCGAACGGTTGCCGTGTTTAGCTACCAGAAATCCCGCTCCCGCAACTACAAAAGCGGTAGTAGTGGAGATATTAAAAGTTTTAGTTCCGTCACCTCCCGTGCCGCAGGTATCAATAATGGTTTCATAATCCAGATTGATTTCATCCCGGTCAATATCCATAATATTAGCTTTATCAATCTTGATCTTAATTGCCTTTTCCCGCATAACCAAGGCAGCACCGGTAATTTCCTCAACAGTCTCGCCTTTCATCCTCAAGGCGGTAATAAATGAGGCTATCTGGGCCGGGGTGGCAGCACCTTCCATAATCTCGCGCATCACCTCAATAGCTTCTTTTTCAGTTAAGTCTTCTCTTTTAACCGCTTTCTCAATCATCTCTTTAATCATATATTCCACCTTTACCTGCTTCCACCCCGTAGGTGGAGGCCACCTACGGGGTGGAATTGGTTTAATGTAAATATACCTTTAAATTGTTAATTTTTTGCCTAAACGCCGATTTCTTAATTATATATAAACCGCTGCTTGAAGGTATCTTTTCTCCTTCTAATAAAACTTCCTTCACCTGGTACGCCTTTTTTTTCACGGCCCCTTTAATTATAGAAACCTTGATAATCTTGTAATGAAAATTGAATTTAAAATCAATACTTTGTTTAAAAAAGTTGGCCGGGACTAATTTGGGATCAATACATAAATCTCCTAAGATAAATTTTACCCCCAACACTTCCTCCAATAAGGTATAGATATACCAACTGGCTGAACCGGTTAGATACGAATATAATCCCCTACCTTGGGCGTTAAAATATTCAGGGATAACCGGTCCGATCTTAGCCTTATCACTGACAGCCATTTTATAAATGGAATTTATCACTTCAAAGCCTTCTTTAACCAAACCCTGCTTATATAAGGCATTGGCCAACATTACAACCATATGATTAAAAAACGCCCCGTTCTCCTTGTCTCCATAAGCAAACCCGAAGGCCCGGCCCAACTCCATATAAACAGAACCAAAATCCGTATTCAGCTTAAAGCCTCCTAATTTCCAGTCTTTAAGATATTTTTTTATTGTCTGCCAGATTATTCCAGCCTGTTCCTTGCTGGCAACCCCACTCATCAAGGCAAATACCTGAGACGGAAGCATCATCCTAACTCTTCCTTTTATTTTACCTTCAACTCTTAAAGCCTTATTATCATAATACCCGTTAAAAAAACCCAAGGCGAGCCACTCTTTTTTTCTTAACCAGGAAGATAGATGGGCGGATTTATCCTTTAAATCCAAGATCAGACTATCTATATCTATTTTTATTTTTCTTCCGCTTATATTCTTAACCTGATTAAAATACTCCTCTAATCGTTTTTGCTTTTCTTTATAATTATTGTAATTTAGGGGAATTCCAATTTTATCCAAAAGCAGGATTAATTCTTTCGCTAGCTCAACGCTTTTGGCCTTGCTTTTTAGCGCCTCTAAATAAACACAAATATCCCTTAAATTATAAGCGTACATAAAACTAAAGGCAACGCTCTCGCCATTTCTAGAGGCCATATCCAAACCATCATTCCAGTCAGCATTCTCTAGGCGGATAATATTATGCTCGCCCACATTAAAAAATTGAACCAGATGCTGGACTAAAATATGTTCTAGAATACTCCCTTGATATATCCTTTTATTCCTTGAATGCAATAAATAGTCATTCCCGGCTAAAGCCGAAATGGTCTCTTTTGCCCTACGAAACTGATGATCGCTAAAATAAGCCACCTCTTTTAAAAGAATACCCAGATCGCCGGTTTTATTCAAATAAAGCCTTAAGGTCAGGTATGGCCATACACCGTGGTCCATCCAAACCCGGTTTATCCGGTTACGATCAGAGATAAATTCACCTTCCTTAGTAATAATAGTGGCATTCGAACCGTCTATTCTGACCCCTTTAAAATTATTTAGCAAGAATTCCCTGATTGAACCACTATCCAACAAAAGCAAACTTAAGGCATCCTGCCAGAGGTCCCGCCATCCCCTTCCGCCTTTACCATAATCAAAATGGGGCAGAAAAGAACATCCCAACAATTTTCTTAAAGTCGGCTGTAATTTTACCCAGAGTAACCAATTATTGAAATTCTTATCTTTAAAATCGAACTCCAGGGAACCTCTCAGGTAATCCAGCCAGTATTTTCTGGTTGCCTGAAAAATATTATTGATTTTTGCCGGCGAATCCAGCCTGGCAAAAATCCTCCGGATTTCTTTTGGGTCATCACTAAGACCCATAATCAGAAAATATTCTTTTTCCTCCTCTGGCTTTAATATTACTTCCTTAAATCTGAGAGCAGCGCAAGCCTCTTTCCCGTCAATACCAGGATTTTTTTTATTTATTGGCAATATATCCTTAATTATGGCATCCGGCGAATATAAATCGCCTTCACCATAAAAAAAATCTAAGATGGGAAATTGTCCTAGCAAAGCTACCTTTTTACCTTCAAATCCCAAGACAAAATAAGTAGTTTTATTTATAGAATGCCCTGACTCATTAAAAATCATTGCCGGCTTAACCAAGATACCGTATTTGTCCAGCTGGATACGATTTAAGAGAGAACTAACATGGCGGTGGTCTCTTAGATTTTTCTCGGCCCGGCAAAAAAGAGGAATAAACGATGTAGGAATTATTTTTAAAGGCTTATTTATGATATTCTTAACCTTGACCCGCATTATCTCTACTGGCAGGTCATGAGGTATAAAATTTAAAACGCCTATCTCCAAAGTCTTAGTTTTCTTAATCACCTTATGGTATAAAAAGCCAGCTTCCAGAGTATCGTTATAAGAAGACGACAAACGAATAATCTCTTTATCAGTTTTTATGAAGAAATCCCGGCGGCAAAGGGGAGAGCTTCGCAGATCTTCAATGCTTGCCGGAGGAGTAAGAAAATGCTCATTATTTTTCTTAATGTCTCCAGATAAATTAGGACTAATCGAGCTTATTAGGCTGGCGTATTTATTAGTAAGGGGAAAATATAAATTGTAGCGCTGGGGTGATTTTATTCTAAAAGTCCCCTGATTATCGATAAATTCGTAAATCATCCGTTCTAGTCCTAATAATGATAGTCCCGCTCTTTTGGCGTGATATATGAAAATATTGCCAAAAGAGCGGGACGGGACTGCAATATAAACTCAAAAAACTAGCCTACTTTTTGGATTTCATTTTATCCAACAAATCTGCCATAAACTTTCCCGCCAGTTCTTTACATCCCAGACCAAAGGCAATAGCCAAGGCCAGGCCAAAAGAAGCTAAAACCACGCTGATAATTAACTCAATAAGCCTGGCTCCTATGTTCAGTTGCTCTAAAGATATAATTATCGCGAAAACAATAACTGACGTCTCAACTAACTTAGCCAGGAATTTAGCCTGGTATAGTCCGGCATTATTGGCCGCGGTCTGAACAATATTACGCAGAAGCGTAGCCATAAACATACCCAGAACCAAAATGAATATAGCAGCAATAACACTAGGTATATAAAGGACTACCCGGTTCAATAATTCCGCAGCAATGGTAAGCCCGATAGAATTTACCGCTACCACTGTAGCCACTAAAAGCACCAGCCAATAACATACTACTCCAATCAACTCCGAGAGGTTATAAGTTATTCCGCCTTTAGCCAACAGGATACCTAATTCAATCCGTTCGGATAGCTCATCAAGCTTAACTGTCTTTAATACTTTTATTACCAGGGATTTGAAGGCTTTAGCTACAAGCCAACCTATAATTAGAATGATGCACACCAGTAACAGGTTACCCAAAAACTGACTGATTTGCAAAACTAGTGTCTTAGTTGGTTCAATAAGAATTAATTGCCAACCACTCATCTGCCACCTCCTTTTTTATAATAGCCATATTGGAATTCGTCGGACTATCAACTTATATTTATCATAACTACTGGACTATGTCAACTTAAAATCTAGGAAACTAGGGGACGTTTCTTTTTTTACAAATTAGGGGGACGGAAAAAATAGACACGTTCCCTAATAACGCTGCATCTAGCTATTTTACCAATTCAATAACCCGCCAGCTTGAGGCATGATAAGGCAAAGCGCCGGTACGAGCCCTTATCCGGCTTAAGATATAATCCGGATTACCCAGGCTGGCAACAGGAATATTGATAATTAAATCTTTACCTTCATAATAGACTTTAAAATTCTTGATAAATATAGTTTGTTTTTTATCCTTGATCCGGGTGCCTAGCAACCCTAGGGAAATTTTTAGCTTGGGCATTAATTTAAAATCCGCACTCCTGCTATAACCTAACAAAAATACCGAGATCCCTCTGCCCCTATCCACTTTCTTCCTAAGATTGAATTTTATAAATAACTGCCCACCCTTTAAAGCGTAATTAACCGCGCTAATCGGGCTTTTATTAGCCCTGGAGGCGGGAAGCACATACTCTTCTACATCTTGCAGATAATTATCGGAAATTAATTCTTTCCATTTTATATCCGGAGCATCTTCATCTTTTAAAATCAGATTCGGATAATCTCCGAATAGTTCTTTTTTACGGGCAAAGGTAAACAAATAAGGCGGATTATATTTTATCTGGCTCTGGTAGAAACTTATAGCCTTGCCCTTATTCTCAACCTCCTGGGGGGTCAGGGAATAATCTTGCCAAGGCGCATCCTCTAATTTCGGAGGCGGATCCAATTCTAATTCCGGATGAAAGCCCCGGGGTTTAGGCCAACCAACCACATGGATTATATAAGGAAAAACCTGGGGGTTAACATGAAGTCTACGGCTATTTAAATCCCATAAAACAATTTTTAAGAATAAATATAATGACTGATGGTCGCGATTAGCATCCCCGGGATGAGAAACAAAAATCTTATTCGGCTTAAAATCCAAAATTATTTTCTTTATATCATTAACAATACTCTCGCCCATATAAGGGGCATCAAAAGATAAGGCGTCCTTATAAGAAACCTTGTTTACCCGGGTTAAGAGGGTTTTAAATGGTTTGACATCCCCCCAATATTTAGTCAAGATCTCCATTGTCCCCCAATCAGGATAACCCAGGAAAATAATATCTTCGCGCTTTAAGCCCAAAGAGGCCATAGCCTCTATGGTCTCCCGGCTTCTAACCTGGCCCATATGCAAAAATTCATTTTTTCTGAAAGTCAGGCGTTTCTCAAAAACAATAAAAGCCAGCTCGTTATTATCCCCGTTAGTAAAACAAACTACCTTTACCAAGGCGTGCTTAGCCAAGGCTTGCTGGATAATCCCGCCGGTAGCGATTGCCTCATCATCAGGATGAGGGGCAAAGATAATAACCCGTTCTCCTTGGGTAAAATCAGGTATAGGCCAGATGTTGTCGCAAAAGCCGGGATGATAAAATAAAATTATAAATAAGTAGGCGAGGAGATTAATAATAAAAGCGCGGAAATACACTCTAAGTTTTATATGTCTTCCTGCAGATAATTAATGAAAATATCAACAATCTGGGAATCAAACTGGGTATTTTTATTCTCCCTGAGCACGGTAATAGCCTGATTTTTAGTAAAAGACTTGCGGTAAGGCCGATCCGAAGTCATCGCATCATAAGCGTCTGCCACTATAACTATACTAGCCAGTAAAGAAACTTCGTCCAGCCTTAAACCTCTGGGGTAGCCTTTTCCATCAGGGCGCTCGTGGTGATCACGCACTATTGTCAGGCCCGGCCTTAAGGTCTCTATGTTTTCAAGTATCTCCTCACCGATCTTAGGATGCATTTTGATCACCCGCCACTCCTCATCAGTAAGAGATTCGGGTTTGTATAAAATTTTCTCCGGAATCCCGATTTTACCAATATCATGTAAAATACATATATCTTCCAGCAGTTTAATCTCACGGGGTGGAAGTTTCATATGTTTGGCGATATTCACCGCGTAAAAAGCCACCCTTTCCGAATGCCCCTTAGTATAACCATCCTTGGCATCCAGTACCCGGGCTAAAGACTTTATAGTATCCAGATAATGCTGCTGTATTTTATTCTGAGCCTCTTTTAACCCGTCATTCATCTTATTAAAAGCAGCGCCTAATTCTTCCAGTTCATCGCCGGATTTAACCTTGATTTTATGGCCAAAATTTCCTCTTTCTACTCCTTTTATCCCCTTAATCAACAGGCGCAAAGGCCTGGTTATACCCCTACCTACCAGCCAACCCAATAAAATAGAAACAATAATAGCCAGGATCAGTACCCCTAAGACACTCCTGGCCAAAGACAACTGAATCTGCCTTATTGACGCGGCTGATACATCCAATCCTACAATTGCCACAACCTTATCGTCGCGGTTATAAACCGGGGCATAACCTGATAGCCAAATGCCCCATTTATCCGCTATCGGCTGATCATCAACAGCCGGCCGAATAAAAGCTTCTTTAATCCGGGGTATTTTGGCAATATCATAACGCTCTCCGCAATAAGCGATAATATTATTTTTGTCCCCGGCATCCACCAGAAATATCAACACATTATCCTCGTTACTCTTAATCATGGTATAAACATCGTCAATGATCGGATCTGTGGTTTTTATTTTCGTTAAGACCACCTTTATTTCTTTATAAGCTAAGGTATTTTGGCTCTCCATCTCCGGTTTTATCTGGACGAGTTTATCGCCATCGATAAGCATGCTGGAGAGTTTAGCCAAATCTAAAATCCTAAGGCGTAAACTTTCTTTCTGCCGGATAATCGCCTTTTGATAAACAAAATAAGTGGTGACTATCAGGATAAGGGTCAAAGCAGAAATAAAAATTAAACTTAATTTTAGCTGAAAACCTGCTCGTCTCATAATCTCTTCCTTTAATTAGTATTTCTTAAATATCAATTTATATAAAAAAATTACCGGTATTCGTTTTTCCCGCTATGTTTATTAAAATAGTTAGCAGGATCCCGCCGGCTATCAGATTAGCCTGGCGGGAAAATCTTAGGTAAATATTCAAAGGCCTTCTTTATCTCAATAGAAGAGTAGGTGTAATTTTTAAGTTCTCCGGCTAAGAATTTATCATAGGAGGCTAAATCCAGAAGGCCATGCCCGCTGAAATTAAAAACAATACACTTCTCTTTATTTTGCCTAGCCAGGTCTAGCGCTACTTTTATAGCATGAGCAGTCTCCGGGGCAGGTACAATACCTTCAACCCTGGCAAAGGTGATCGCTGCTTTAAAAACTTCCACCTGCTGGCAGCTGATAGCCTCAATGACCTTCTGATTATGTATCGCGCTTACCAGAGGAGAACAACCGTGATACCGCAGGCCTCCGGCATGAATTCCCGGAGGGACAAATTTATGGCCCAGAGTAAACATCTTAAGCAGCGGAGTAAGGCAGGCCTCGTCTCCAAAATCATAACAATAGAGGCCTTTGGTCAGAGTAGGACAAGATACTGGCTCAACCGCGATTATTTTAAGGCTCTGGTTTTTAAATTTATCCTTAATAAAAGGAAAAACAAAACCTCCAAAATTACTCCCTCCGCCAACGCAGGCGATCAGATAATCCGGTTTTTCTCCGGCTAATTTCAACTGCCTTTTGGTTTCCAGCCCGATCACGGTCTGATGCATTAACACGTGATTTAAAACAGAGCCTAAGGCATAATTAGTAGATTTATTTTTAGCTGCCTCTTCCACTGCCTCGGAAATGGCAATTCCTAGGCTACCTTGGCAATGGGGGTCTTTTTTTAAGACGTTTCTTCCGGATTGGGTTAATTCTGAAGGGGAAGGAATAACCTCTGCTCCCCAGATATGCATCAATGATTTTCGGAATGGTTTTTGCTGGAAACTCACCTTAACCATATATACCCGGCAGCCCAAAGAAAAAACATTACAGGCAAAGCTTATTGCGCTGCCCCACTGACCGGCGCCAGTCTCAGTCACCAGCTGTTTTATACCTTCTTTCTTGTTATAATAAGCCTGGGCAACCGCAGTATTGGTTTTATGGCTTCCGGTGGGAGATACGCTTTCGTCTTTATAATATATTCTGGATTTTGTCTTAAGAAATTTTTCTAAATTTCTCGCCCTTCTTAAAGGAGTTGGCCGCCAGAGCCGGTAAATATCCCGAACTTCAACCGGTATATCTATCCAGCGTTTAGAACTTATCTCTTGCTCAATTAAACCAACAGGGAAAATTCCCCTTAAGTCTTCTTTCTCTAATGGCTTGCCTGTGCCGGGATTTATAGGTGGAGACAGTTTAAAAGGGAGATCCGCGACCACATTATACCATTGATAAGGTATATCCTTTTCCGAAAGACTGATCTTATAATCCTGCATTTATTTTATCCTTTTTAATCATTTCTTTAAGTTGCGTTGGTTATCTACCCCGCAAGTTTCAACTTAGTTTATTATACTTCTTTTTATCCGGTTATCAATTAAAATGCCCTCAATCCACCTTTACCTCTTTACTTAAATCCCCTCCCTTAATACAACCTGCCCAAACTACCAATTTATCCCCTTTTTTAAGTGAAGGTATATTGTAAGCCACCACCTGTTTATTGTTATCAGACTGAAGATTTGATTTCTGCTCGATAATCCTAGCCCCGTTTAAATTAACGAAAACCTGATAGATATAGTGTTTCGCTGGATCAGCCACAGCATGCAAGATATCTACGCTGACGCGGGTACCATCTATCTTTACCTTGATATCTGAAGGTGGATGGGCAAAAGCCTGACTTATTAAGGCAAAGCTAAAAATGAACAAAAACACCAATTGACGCATCGGGAATCTCCTTTTTTGATAAATACCAAAATTTAGCACTCCTTAATATCTAAAGCGGTATTCCTGTCCACAAACTCAATTATATTCTTCTGGGCAGAAGTATCCAAATTATAGAATTCTAAGCCCATTGCCGGAAAAAGCTGCGGCTGGATATCTTTTTCTACTAGCCAGGCGACTTTAGCCTCTGCCTCTATTTTACCAGGTTTGGGCAAAAGTGAAATATTTATATCCAGGAGTTCCCCTACGGAATAGGTTTTTTCTTCGGTAAAAACCAGAACCCCTACCCCGCTTAAATTCAGGATTTTCCCCTGATGAAATTGATCCTCGGCTTTGGATTTAAAACTAATATCGATACCCAAATCCAGACGCTTGAACCTGCGGCGTAATTTCTTCTCCTGAATCTCAGAAATTACCCTGTCTTCCTCGAAGCTTTTTAAGGCTGATTCCTCATCTTGATAAATATCAAAAACCCTATCCATACAGACTAAACTAAAGACCTTAGTCAGGTGCGCAGCCACGTTAACAAATTTTATCCTTCCTTTATGGTTAATCGTATTCTTATAGGCTATGGTTAAAACCGATAACCCGGCATAATCGATCAAATTTACATTCTCAAAATTACAAACCAGGTCCCGGTATCCGTTATCCAGGCATAAACCTATCTTTTCGATCAAAATAGAAGAATCAATGTCAATATTCCCGGATAAATCCAGTATCACCGCTGACCTCACCTGCCTTAATACCACTGTTAACATAACCCCCCTTAAGAATCAATATAATAACTTTATATATTCTAAGGTCTTTTGAGTCGCCCCTTGATTCTTGCTTATCAAGCTTTTTGCGCACCGCCCTAATTCAGCAGCTGCCTGAGAGTTTGCCAGGTAATATTTTACTTTATCCTGAAATTCGGATTTATTATGGACCAATACTGCTGCCTGGTTCGTTAAAAATAAATCCGCGATATTGCGAAAATTGAACATATGGGGTCCAAAAAGAATCGGCTTAGCAAATAAAGCCGGCTCCAAGATATTTTGACCACCATGTTTGATTAAACTTCCTCCTATATAAACAATATCCGCGATAGCGTAAAAATTAAGCAGCTGGCCAACACTGTCTACAATTATTACTGATTTTTTTTGAGAATTATATATAGCGGAATTTAAAGAACTAAATAACTGGGATTGCAAGCCAAACTTCTTTATTAATCCGGAGATTTCATTTGAACGCTCGGGATGACGCGGAGCAATAATCAGCCTTAAGCCCTTAATTTCATCTAATAATTTTATATAAGCCCCTAAAATTATCTCCTCTTCTTTGGGATGAGTACTGCCACAAACCAATATCTTCCCCTGCTCCTCAATCCCTAATCTGTTCTTTAAACCCTTGCCTGCCGGTAAGCAGGAACTATTAGAACCCGAATAGTCTTTAAGGTCAAATTTTACATTCCCGGTTATTTTTATTTTATCAGGATCAACCCCCAGACAGACCAACCTATGGGCGTCCTGTTCAGTCTGCATGCAAAATATATTCACTTTATTTAACAAAGGCTTTAGTATAAACTTCAGGTAATAATACCCTTTAAATGAACTATCCGATATCCTTCCGTTTACCACCAATATCGGGATGGCTTGCGCGGAAATATAAGAGATGATATTAGGCCAGATCTCGGTTTCAGCGATAATAAATAAAGATGGTTTTATCCTGGCAATTACTTTTCTAACAATAAAGCTCAGATCAAGAGGAAAATAAAATACAAAATCGACAGGCCTGGCGATACCTCGGACTATCTTATTGCCCGTAGGAGTAACTGTCGAGATAACCAATTTTTTACCGGGGTATTGAACCCTTAAGCCCTCAACCAGGCCTCTGACTGCCTGGGCTTCCCCTACGCTTACGGCGTGTATCCAGATAGGGCTTTCTAAATTTAAATCCTTAGGTAAAATCCCTAAGCGCATCCTAAAACCAGGGTATTTCTTTTTCTTTAGGAAAAATACCGGCAAGTAGAATATTACAAATACTAGATAGATAAAATCGTATAAAATAAACATATTTAAGACCTAGGCCCTGGGATGCGCCTTATCATACACCCCCTTTAATTTCTCGGTAGTTAGGTGCGTATATATTTGGGTAGTTGAAAGATTAGCGTGGCCTAAAAGTTCCTGGACGCTCCTTAAATCCGCTCCGCGGTTTAAAAGGTGGGTGGCAAAAGAATGCCTTAAGGTATGCGGCGAAACCCCTTTCTTAATCCCAGCAATGGCGATATATTTCTTAACGATATTCCTTACTCCCCGGTCAGTTATCCTGCCGCCCCGCTTATTTAAAAATACAGCCAAGCCGGATTTCTCTCGGCTATCTAGGTAATCCCTTATTGCCCCTACAGCCTTATCTCCTATAGGAACTATCCTCTCTTTTTTACCCTTACCCATTACCTTAATAATACAACCGATAAAATCAATATCCTCTAAATTTAAACCTACCAGCTCGCTGATCCTGATACCAGTAGAGTATATTGTCTCTAATATTGCCCTGTCCCGCAGGCCCATTTCATCTTTGGAGAGGCTCGATTCGATTAAACGCAAGACCTCTTCTTCGGTTAAAAACGAAGGAAGGTATTTATCTAATTTGGGGCTTAAAAGACTGAGGATAGGATTAGTTTTAAGATACCCTTCCCGGGTCAGGAATCTAAAGAACGATCTTAGGGTAGACAGATGCCGGGCAACGCTCCTGGTACCCAAACTCTTCTCCTTTAATACTGCCAGGTATTTTCTTAAAACCAGGTAGTCGATACTTTCAATGGTTTGTTCTTTTAAGAAGGCTTGAAAATTAGATAGATCCAGCTGGTAATTCAAAATAGTATGTGGGGAATAATTCTTTTCAATATTAAGGTAGCGCATGAACTTCCCAATATATCTATCCATAATCCTTTTTTTGTTTCTTAACGATGCAATACTTATCTTGTCCCCTGACCAGCCTTCGACTATAGCTTTCTACGGGGACAGTCCCTGCTGGCTACCCGGGTCGTCGGTTTCGTTTTTCGAACCTTTATCGTCATCGGCTTCGCTTTTGTCCTGAGGAAGATTCTTAGAGACAAATCTGCACTTAGGAAAATTGGAACAGCCAAAAAAGAAACCCCTTTTGGAACGCCGCTCAATCAACTCTCCCCCGCAATCAGCTTCCGGGCACTTGACCCCGCTGGTTATAGATTTGGAACTCTTACAAGCCGGATAATCTGAACAACTCAAGAACTTGCCTTTTCTACCCCATTTAACTATCATCGGCTTCCCGCATTTATCGCAAGATTTATCAGAGACAATCACCTCTTTTACTATATTCTCCTGAGCGAAATCCAGACTGGCTTTAAAAGGCTGGTAAAAATCATTCAATACCTTTAACTTATCAATTTTTCCTTCTTCAATCTGGTCTAATTGCTCTTCCATGGCTGCAGTAAATTTAACATCTATTACTTTGGGGAAATATTCCACCAATAAATCGCAGACTTTAAAGCCCAGTTCAGTAGGCTGAAGATAACCCTTTAACCTGCGCACATAATCCCTAAAAACCAAGGTATAAACTATCGGGGCATAAGTAGAAGGCCGGCCTATGCCCTCTTCTTCCAATACCTTTATTAACGAACTATCGGAAAATCTTGCCGCAGGCTTAGTAAAATGTTGAGAGGGGATCAATTTAATAAGTGTTAGGACTTCGCCTTTTTCTAAAGGAGGGATGTTATTTTTCTTCTTATCTTCCTCGCCGTTATTATTTTTATTATATATTTTGCTAAAGCCTTCAAAGACCAGCGAACTTCCTGAGGCGCTAAATTCGTAAATTCCTGCGGATATATCAACTGAGGTAGCCAAATATAGAGCCGGATTCATCTGGCTGGCAATAAAACGATTAAAGATCAATTCATATAATTTACATTGTTCCGGGGTTAAGAAATCTTTTAGGCTTTCCGCAGGCCTATTGATCAGAGTCGGCCGAATAGCCTCATGAGCCTCCTGAGCGAATTTTTTGGTTTTGTATACCGGAGGTGTCTGCGGCAGATAATCTTTACCATATTGCTTTTGAATAAAATTCCTAACTTCTTCAACCGCCTCTTTAGCTATAGATACCGAATCCGTACGCATATAAGTTATAAGGCCAACCGGTGCATCCTGACCGATATCTATACCTTCATAAAGCTGTTGGGCAATAATCATGGTCTTGGTGGCGTTAAATCTTAATTTGTTAAATGCCTCCTGCTGTAGCGTGCTGGTAATAAACGGCGGATCAGGAAAACGCCTTTTTTCATTTTTCTCTATACTTAAAACTTTAAACTCTTTTTCTTTAATATCAGCGGTCAGTTTATCCGCATCTATCTGATTATTTACTACTACCTTCTTATCTTCCACCTTAGCCAACTTAGCTGTAAATTTACCGGTATCCTGCTGTTCTTGTGTCTGGGCGACTTTTTCTAACTCCGCTTCGATTTCCCAATATTCCTGGGGGGTAAAAGCCTGGATCTGCCTTTCCCGCTCAACAATCAATCTTAAGGCTACGGATTGCACCCTTCCGGCGCTTAAACCCCGGCCGATCTTCTTCCAGAGTAAAGGGCTTAAAAAATAACCCACTACCCTATCCAGTATCCTGCGGCCGGCTTGGGCCTCGACCATATTGGAATCAAAATCCCGGGATTTAGCGAAAGCTGTTTTTACTGCCTGGGAGGTAATTTCATGAAAAACAACCCTCAGGATCTTTTTTTTCTTAAATACCTTATCTTTAATATGCCAGCCGATTGCCTCACCCTCCCGGTCAGGATCAGTAGCGATATAAATAGCCTCTTTGCCTTTGGACGATTTTTTTAATCCATCCAGGGTCTTTTTTCTGCCGGGGATAACCACATAATCCGGCTCAAAATTATTGTCCACATCAATGCCTATTTTTTTCTGGGGTAAGTCTATCAGATGTCCCATGGAAGGAACTACCTCAAATTCATCCCCCAATATCTTACTGATAGTCCTGGCCTTAGTCGGAGACTCCACTATCACTAAATTCTTTTTCATCTAATTCCTCACAAATTGTTTACCAGGTAACTGGCGGATTAATTTCCTTAGTTCCAATTTAAGAAGCAGGTGGGCTGCCTCTGTCATATCCATATTCGCGTTCTCTAGGATTTCATCTAAACAAGTCGGATAACTGGAAAGCAGATCATAAAGCAAAATTTCCCTTTCAGTTAAAGAAAGCGGCTTTCTCTCACTCCCGGGCTTTTCATTAATAAAAACTATGTTCAGTTCTTCCAGAATATCATCAACCCCGGAAACCAGCTTTGCCCCTTGTTTGATTAATCCATTAGTGCCCGAGGAATTAACTGCATCGATTTTTCCGGGAAGGGCAAAAACATCCCTACCTTGCTCCAGGGCAAAATCAGCGGTAATCAAAGCCCCGCTATTACGGGCGGCCTCTACCACTAAAACCCCTAAGCTTAACCCGCTGATAACCCGGTTACGCCGGGGAAAATTCTGCCTGAAAGGTCCAGTGTTCATCGGAAATTCCGATATAACGGCTCCGCTTTTAGCGATCTCTAAAGCTAATCTTTTATTCTCCGGAGGATAGATCTGGTTAAAGCCGCTTCCAATAACAGCTAAAGTCCTTCCTCCTGCTTTTAAAGCTCCCTGATGAGCATAAGTATCTATGCCCCTGGCCATACCTGAGACAATGGTTAAACCCTTACTAGCTAAATTATAAGCAAACTTTTCGCTTGAAGATAACCCATAAAAAGAAGCCCGGCGCGACCCTACCACGCCTAAACTGAATTTATCTTCTTTTTTTAATTCCCCGATAATATAAAGTATGATCGGGGGATCAACAATCTGCTTTAAATTTTCAGGATAATCATCATCTTTATAAGAAATTATCTTTACGCCCTGTTTCCCGGCTAAATTCAATTCATTATCCAGATCCTCTCGCTTTAAAGCCCGGATCTTATCCACTATCTTATCAGCGATACCTAAAATCCGCATTAGTTCCTCTCTAGGCGCCTTTAAGATATTCTCAGGAGTACAAAAATAATCCAGCAGTCTTTTAAGGCGGATACTACCGATATCTAAAATAAGGTTTAAACCAACTAAGGCTTCAAATTCAGTCATGGTTTATTTAATTAATTCCAGGGTTTTATTTACTACTTCTTTTAAAGAAATATCCGAGGTATCGATTTTGTAATCAGCCAGCGCGTAGAAACACTCCCGGGCTTCTAAGAGTTCCCTGATTTTCTTTTCCGGGTAATTATCATTTAAGAGCGGACGATGATGATAATTTTTGGTCCTGGCTAAGATCACCTCTGGCCGGGCAGTTAGGCAGATTATTATACCCGAATTCTTCATCAGGACAATATTATCTTTATCCGTCACAATCCCGCCGCCACAGGATACAACCTGGTTATCCTTTTGAGATACTTCAGCTAAAATTTTTTTCTCCAAGGCCCGGAAATAAGCTTCGCCTTGGCAGGTAAATATTTCGGCAATAGTCTTTTCTTCTCTTACCAGAATTAATTCATCCAAATCGATAAAGGCGAGCTTTTTTATCCCGGCTAATTCCCTGCCCACGCTAGTCTTGCCCGTACCCATGAATCCGACTAAATAAATATTCTTCATTTTAACTTCCACCCGGCTTGCCTTATTATCTCGGTAAGCCTGCTAAGCGCGGCTCCTTATTCGTCGCCGCAGCAGCCCATGAATTCCACTAAGTAAATATCCATAATAGACCTAGGTAAAGGTATAGGAAAAGGTAAAGAAAAACTTCCTTTCCTTACTATACCTATACCTCTACCTTTACCTTTTATTCCTGCTGTTATTCTTTGTAGGCTGTCAAAACCGCTACGCTTAACTGTTCTTTAAGCTCTTTGGTAGTAGGATAAACTGTGTTATACCACTTGCCATCTTTGCCCTGATGCCGCGGCATACTCACAAATAAACCCTTGCTGCCGTCAACCACACTAAAGCCTTTGACCACTATGCCGGATAAATTCACATCGGCAAAAGCCTTTAGCTTGGATTCACCGTCAAAGCGGTAGATCCGGCTGACCTCAATTACGCTATCATCCATATCAATCACCCCCTCTTCTATTTCCCGACGTGCTTTCAAGCGGTCGGGATAAGTTCGGGCATACAACTTACGAACACTTGCGGTCCGTAAGTTGTGCCCTCACTTTTAATAGACGAACGGATGGGCTTTTTCTAACAAACTATTTTATTCTTTTTAAGTAATTACCGTAACTGGCTTTAATATCTTTTAAACAATCACTGCCGAATTTTTCCAGAAATGCATCGGCTAAAACATAGGCGCACACAGATTCCGCTACCACCCCGGCTGCCTCAACCACACAAACATCCGAACGCTGGATGCTGGCTAAAGCAGTCTTTTTAGTAACCATGTTCACTGAATTTAACGGATCCATCAAAGTTGCAATCGGCTTCATGCAAGCCCGGATTAAAATATCCTCGCCGTTAGAAATTCCGCCTTCTATGCCTCCGGCATTATTGGTATTTCTATAAAACCCTTTGGCTTTAGAATAAAATATTTCATCATGAAGCTGAGAGCCAAATTCCTCGGCATAGCCAAATCCTAAGCCGATATCCATCCCCTTGATCCCGGGAATAGACATCACCCCGGAGGCAAGCCGGGAATCCAGACGCCTGTCTGGTTGGACATAACTACCCAGGCCTGTTGGAACGCCCTTTACCACCACTTCAAATATCCCGCCCAAAGTATCTTTCCTGGCAAAAGCCTGTTTTATTTTTTCCTTCATCAAGTCTGACTTAGATTCAGAACCTATTAACAAAACTCGGCTGGATATCTTGATCTTAAAATTATCCAAGAATATTTTACAAACCGCTCCGATGCTGACAGTTGCGGCTGTACTGCGGGCTGAAGCCCTTTCCAAAACATCCCGGCTATCGGAAAAGTCGTATTTTAGAAGTCCGGCTAAATCAGCATGCCCTGGACGAGGAGATAAAACCTGGGGCAATTTATCAATACCCTGGTCTTTATTCTGGATCAACAAAGCGATTGGACTAGCGATAGTAATCCCTTTTTTCAGGCCTGAGATTATCTGGGCCCGGTCATTTTCTATCTGCATCCTTTTCCCCCGGCCAAAACCGGATTGTCTACGTTTTAATTCCTGGTTGATTAAGCTGGGATTTATTTTCAGCCCTGCCGGCATACCCTCCAGTATCGCTATTAATCCTTTGCCGTGCGACTCTCCTGCAGTCAATTGTCTTAACATATTAACCCTCCGTGCTAACTAGGGACGGTTCTGGGGACACTTTAGCTTCAGTTTCAGAACCGTCCCTAAATTCTATCTCCATAACCCCCGATTGTTCTCCCGGGCCTCCTGGTAAAACTTGAAAAATGTATCCGCGTATTTTACATTCGGAGGTATAGTCATTAAAGAAGCAAAACCCTGCTTCACTATTTCAGCGTTTATAAATGTCCCATCCTGTAAATAAACATAGGCTAATAACCGGCCGTATTTATCTTTTCTCTCCAAATCAAATTCTAACCTTACTTTTTTACCCTCAACTAAATTCCGGGTAAATCCGTAAGAACGCCGACCTAGTTTCTTGATCTGCTCAACATCCTGGTGGTTGCGTTGACTATCCCGGTACAACTTATTTGAATCGTGCATCTCCGGAGTATCGATACCGATCAAACGCAGCCTTTCGCCATTGCCCAGCTTTAGAGTGTCACCGTCAACTACCCGAACAACTAAAATATCATTGTAGTCGGTTTTTTGGCTAAAAGGAAAAGATATCTTCCAGTCTGAAACAGGATACCCTTTGCCTGAAACCACGAAACTAACAGCAACAATTAGGGTTAAGAAAAAACCGGCTAATCCGGAAATATTTATTTTTTTCATATTCGAATCCTACCAATTATCCCTCTCTTTTGGTTTAATATGCATTAAATCACGCCAAAAGGTAGGGATAAATTCGCGCCCATAAGTTATGTTCCGCCCCTAAATTATGGGCGGACCCGCCTATATTTGTGGCGGGCGCTTATCTTATTGCTAATTCAATAACTTATGCGCTCATTTATTTTACTCTTTTTATTGGATAAATCAATACTTTTAGGATAATTAGGGGACGTTTCTATTTTTACAACTCAGATTAAAAAAAATAGAAACGTTCACTAATCTTTCCGGTTATCTCTTTTTATTGAATAAATTAACATTTTACACTATAATATTATTATTATGGATTACGATAGGTTCCAACAAGAGGCAATCAACTATATCAACCAGGGGTTTTCAGTGATCGTCTCCGCGCCCACTGGTGCGGGTAAAACCGCGATTGCCGAACATATCATCCAGCAATCCCTGGAGAGTAATATCGGGGTGATCTACACCGCGCCGATCAAAGCCCTCTCCAACCAGAAATTCCGCGACTTCCAGCACCAGTTCAAAGATGCCGTAGGTATTTTAACCGGCGATGTCTCCCTTAACCCCGAGGCCCAGGTCCTGATCATGACTACCGAGATATTCCGCAACAAGATCCTGGATGAACCCCAGAGCCTAAATAAATACTCCTGGGTCATTTTTGATGAGATCCACTATATTGATAACCCGGAAAGGGGAACGGTCTGGGAAGAATCCTTGATGTTCCTACCTGAACATATCAAAATCTTAGGGTTATCCGCCACAATACCGAATATCAAACAATTAACCGAATGGCTGCAATCCATTCATAAAAAAACAATTAAAATGGTAGTTGAGGATAAAAGGCCAGTCCCCTTACATTTTTTCTTTCAGTGCCAGAACCAAATCCTGGATAAAATTGATAATTTAAAAAGAGTCCGGCCATACCGGGCCAATAAATTAAATTTCCTGATTGATTACCTAAAAGATAAAGAAGGCCTACCCTGTATCTATTTTGTTTTTGGTAGAAGAAGGGCCGAAGACCTGGCTTGGGAATTAGGCGGATACAACTTTCTTAATTCTACTGAAAGGGATGAGATATTCTCTCTTTATGAATCTCTCTGCGTTCGTTTTGATCTAAAAAACGAAAAAAGCGCGACTGAATTAATACCCTTGATCAAAAGAGGGATAGCCTTTCACCACGCCGGCATGCTCCCTACTTTAAAAGAAGTTATCGAAAGATTATTCACCAGCCGGCTTTTAAAAGTGATTTTTACCACTGAAACCTTTGCCTTAGGAATCAATATGCCCAGCCGCTCGGTTATTTTTGATGAACTGAGAAAATTCTACGGCAAATTCGTCCGACCGTTAAAAACCCGGGATTTTTTCCAAATGGCTGGCCGGGCCGGACGCAGAGGAATAGACAATGAAGGCTTTGTTTATTCCCGGGTAAACCTGATGAGAATAAATCCCCTGGATGTAAAAAATGTTATCTATAGCCGGCCGGAAGAAGTAAAAAGCCAGCTTAATACCTCTTATGCCACTATCTTAAACCTCTATGAGAAATACCAAGAGAACCTTTTTAAAATATACCCTCTGTCTTTGCACTATTTTCAGACTAAAAAATACCAGCAGAAAGACGCCCTGCGCTTAATGGAAGCGAAATTAAACCTGCTTAAGGATACCGGATATATCCAAAATAAAGCCCTAACCCCTAAGGGGCAATTTGCCAAAAGCGTATATGGTTATGAATTGATTCTCTCGGAATTCTACGCCCGTAATTTTTTTGAACAGATGGATGAATTTACCCTGGGGATCCTGGCAGTAGCTGCTGTTTTTGAACCGCGGAAAAATCAACACATCCTAATCCTTTCTAAAAACAGCAAGAATATCAGAAGGATCTGCGAAGAGATACATGAAACCATAAGGCAAAGAGAGATCCGCTATAGAGTGCGCCCCCTTACCAAGCTACCCTATTTTCACCTAGCCCAGGCTATGGAAGCCTGGTTGCAAGGGACTGAATTTCATAAGATATTGCAGTTCACCGATACTGATGAAGGCGAGATAGTGCGCTATTTCAGGATGAGTGTGCAGATCTTAAGAGAAATCCAGGATATCCCCATAGCCTCCCATAACTTAAAACAAAGAATAAGGGAGACTGTCCGGGTAATCAACCGCGACATCATTGACGCTGAAAAACAGCTGCGCGAGGGCTAAAGCTAAATCCTGCCACGCTGTCCCAGCCAAAGCGGACACTGTGTCACCTCCAATGAAATCTCCTACGAATATATCATTTATATAAATGGACTCTGGACGCAGTTTCCCGATTAAATCCGACAGCGTGTCCCGATTAGGTAGGACAGCGTGGCAGCTTTCAGCTTTAAAATTTTACAGCATCGCCTACGCGGATTTTATTTTTATCGCTGAATCCGGCATTAACCTCTAAAACATATAAAGCATTAACTTGCGGGGTATAGCTAGGGCATTCATCGGTACAGGGCGGGACATTTTTATGGATATCCACTGTTACTTTATCCTGATTGATCCAAATTATATCAATAGGGAATCTCATATTCTTCATCCAGAAATTATGCCTTTCCTTTTCCTCAAAAATAAAAAGCATCCCCTCTTTTTCGCCTAATTTATCACGGAACATCAGACCCAGAGACCTGGCCTCTAGGGAATCTACTATTTCAACCTGGATACAAACATTACGAATACAGACCTGGCGGGTTTGAGCTTGCAAGGGGCTAAGAAATAAAATAAATATTAAAATCAAAAACAGTCCCTGAGAAGCAAAGACAGTCCCCATGTTACGGCAGAATGCCATTTTCTTTATATTTTAAATAGTCTTCTAAAATATACTTGTGGTCAAAGGTAAAATTCAGATCTTTAATCTCACTTAATTTAATTACTTTTAATCCGGCTGCGTCGTCGCCAGCCTTAGGTGTTCCAATACCCTTGGCCAAAAATACTGTGCCGATAGTATGGAAGCGGGGATCGCGATCCGGAACAGAATAAGTGTGGAATTGCCTAAGGCTTTGTAATTCTAGACTGGTCTCTTCTTTCATCTCTCTTATTACCGCCTCTTCTAAACTTTCGCCATAATCCACAAATCCTCCGGGCAAAGCCCAGCCAAAAGGAGGATTACTCCTCTGAATAACCACAATACCTATTTGACCTGTTGAAACCGGAACTTCAATAATAGCGTCTACGGTAATAAAAGGCCCATTTTGTAATTTATGGATTATATATTCTAAATAGCTAATGGCGTTCTTGTTAAATATATCCCAGGCTTCCTGGTCATATAAACAAAATATTATCTCCTGAAGAGAAGTTTTATTTTCCTTTAAATGCCTAAATGCCTCCTGGGCCATAATCTTGGCTGCGGCTACTAAAGAAAATCCGCCTACTCCACAGCCTAAAGCTGGAAAGGCAATTGACTTTATTTTTAATTCGTCAGCAACCAAAAGCGCGTTCCGGCAGGAATTCCGGATACTAACTTCATCGGTCTTGAAGTCCATACCCATAGTTGCGGCATGAATAATATATTTAGCCGGCAACTTTCCCGCTGCCGTAGAAATTGCCTCCCCGATCTTGATCGGCCCCTTTTTAACCGCCTCATCCTCGATCTCTTTCCCGCCTTTTCTCCTTATCACCCCGGCAACCCCTCCGCCCATAACCAATTTATTATTAGCGGCATTGACAATAGCATCCACCTTCAATTCCGTAATATCGCCTTTTATTATTTTGATTTCGGTATCTTTTATTTTCATATCAATATAGGGACGGTTCTGAATTTGTGCTTAAAGTGTCCCCTTAACGGGGACACTTTAGCTTTGTTTTCAGAACCGTCCCTGATTTATTCGCCGATTATTTTAATCAGGACGCGCTTTTTGCGAAGGCCGTCAAATTCCCCGTAGAATATCTGTTCCCAGGGCCCGAAGTCCAACTTTCCTTTGGTTATAGCCGCTACCACTTCTCTGCCCATGATCGTCCTTTTCAAATGGGCATCGGCATTATCTTCTCCGGTTAAATTATGCTTATATTTATCCTTGCCAAAGGGAGCCAGTTTCTCTAGCCACAGCCCAAAATCCTGATGTAAACCCCCTTCATCATCATTAATAAAAACGCTGGAGGTTATATGCATAGCATTAACCAGACACAGGCCTTCCTTAATGCCACTTTTCTCAACGGCTTCCTCAACCTGCGGCGTGATGTTAATAAATTCCTGGCGAGTCTTGGTATTGAACCAAAGATAGCCCGTATGCGTTCTCATTCCAGCCTCTCTAATATTACCCGATTGTTCGCCTGGTCGATCTTAAAATTAAATTTTTTTAAAAAAGACATCCCCAATAACCCATCTTTAAATTTTATACCCGCAACCTCATCGAGTAAAACAGCAGCATCCACTTCCTTGGCCTCAACCCCCTGGACCGTCAAACTTTCTCACAGCACATACGGGGCATCAACCGGCCTGCCGTCAGCCACCCGCATTATAATAATGCTTTTTCTCTTTTCCTTATCTACACCCAACCTTCTGCCTATTTCATTTGATAATAAAACAAATGAAGCCCCCGTATCTAATAGCAGTTCCACAGGAATTTTGTCATTTATCCTGGCCTGCACAAAGATATGGCCGCTCTCCCGGGACACCTTTACCTCCTTAGGCTTCAAACTCTCGGCTTTAGCCTTGGCCGCTTCGATCCTGGATACCTCTTCCTGCTTTCTAATCCGGTCTAAGCGCTGTTTTTCCCATTTTTGGCGCAAAAGCTCTGATTCTACCTGGTTTGACCGGTAAATTTTATCGATATCGCTTTTTCTAAAACCTACTGTGCCAAATCCGATATCTAAACTAACGCTGTCAGTATCTTCGCTTTTGATAAAACCATCAACACTACGTCCGTTCTTAAGGTATAAGGTGTCTGCCCAGGAGGCTTTAGGCATAAATAAAAGGATGAGCAACCCTAGAATTAGCTTAAACCTTACTGATTTAACGCTGATAAATCCCATTATAGCCCTTATTAGTTTCATTCATTCTCAAAAAAGCCAGTTGGATGATCCGGGAATTCTGTTTGATCTTAATACCGCTAAGATTTTCAACCACCAGGACAAACTCGCTTTCACCCCTAAAACCTGCATCCCAGACCCCGGTCTGAGTAAAAGCCCCCAGCCTTAAAAGCGAACTCCTGGGAAAAGCAATACCCATAAGTTCTAAGGGCAGATTAACAACTTCATTGGTTCTTATCTTGTAGATCCCTTTTTTAAGCTGCCACCAGCCAAATTTATCTTCGGGTTTTTCTTTTTCCGGGATCAATTCATTACACCCGGAAAGCCTCCTCTGTTTATTCGAAAAATCAAGGATGCCGCAATCTTTAAATTCAAATATCTTCTCCACTGTCAGATCTATGCCATTCGGAGTGAGCTGAACTGCCAGATCAATATATTTTGAAACCAGGTTTTTTTCTTCGATTAATTTTTCTATCTCTTGGCGGTTAAGCAACTTTACCTTCCAATTTTTTCCGGATCTCATCCGGCATAATCTTAGGTTTAAAATTACTGCCTATATATACTAAAGTAGTAGCGGCTAAGATACAAACCTCACCTTTTTGATTCTTTATGGTGTGTTCAAATTTAAGCCGGACAGCGGATATATCACTTATCTCACTCTCCAGCTCTAAAACATCACCGTAAAAAGCCGGGGCCTTATAATCCACAGTCTGGCGGCTGACCACAAAAAATTCGCCCTTAGACATCTGCTCTTTTAAAAACACGCCTCTCTCAGCCATAAATTCAGTGCGGGCCTCTTCCAGGAACTTCAGGTAGTTTGCGTAATAGACTACTCCCCCGGAATCAGTATGATGATAATAAATCTTTACTTTGATCATTGGAGCACCTTTAAAATTACTTATTTAGCAACATCCTCCGTAGTTCTACCGTAATCCTGCTGCGAAAAAAGCGCAGGGGAATTAAAGCGTCCGGATTAATTTTTTGAGATATTTTAAATTAGCGTAAAATATAACAATTCCAGCGCAATCGATTAAAACATCCCCGGCGCTGGGCCCTCGGGTAGGGACAAAATACTGATGGATCTCATCGGATACAGCGTACAAAAAAGAAAGTATCCCCGGCCAAAAAAATAGATTAAGCCGACTTGAGATAAATGTCCCTTTAAATGCCCGGTATATCAGCCAGGCCAGGATATAATACTCAAGAATATGGGCTATCTTTCTAAAAATAAAATCCCAAATTCCCCAGGGAGTCTCTAAAGAAGGAACGCTGGAAAGATAAAAGATCAGCCAACACCAGAAAAGAACCGGAAACCAGAGTTTCAATAATTTCATTATTATTCGCCTATAAGCTGGATTATTATTTTACGTTTCCTCGGCCGATTGTCAAACTCCGCCAAAACTACCTGCTGCCAAGTGCCTAATAAAAGTTTTCCGTCTTCAAAAGGGATGACTAAGGAGGGGCCCTGAATACTCGCTCTCAAGTGGCTGAAACCATTGGCATCGCCCCAGGTTTCATCATGTTTATAGGTCTTATCCGAAGGTATGATCTTCTCATAAAATTCCCGGATATCCTGGACCAAACCAGGCTCGTATTCAAATGTAGTAATGCCGGCTGTTGAACCAACCACAAATACGGTCAAATTACCTTTTTTTAATCCGGATGACTCCAGGATTTCATCAATCTCGAGCGTTATATTGATCAAATCCGGATTGCCCAAAGTATCTTTTTGGATAGTCTTAGAGATTATTTTCAACGGCTTTTCCCTGCCTTAATTCTTTTGCAAAATTTCAATACTCTGCACCTGCTGCACCTTGGG
>JBDRLN010000077.1:0-5308 GCA_043812955.1 Candidatus Omnitrophota bacterium
ATAACCGACGAATATATCGCCAAAGGCTTAGCTGAAGGAAGCTTAAAAGCCATAACCCAGCGGGAATTCATCTCTTTAATAGACAAGTCTATTACCGGTATCGGCATCTCAGGCGGAGGGGACTGCGCCGGTATCTCTGATTTCTTCCGCTCATTAAGGCTTAACCTAAATCCAGAGTTATACATGCTCGGAGTAAAGAATGCCGGAGAAGGCTTAATGGATGAGAATTTCCTGAATAGATTAATTTTGGTAGACCCGCTTTTAGCCTTAGACTTCCTGGGACAATCCTCTACTCCTTATGGTTCATCCCGTCAAGACCCCGTACCTTCCCCTGAGAAAGCCAAAACCGAAGAAGAAAGAATAAAGTTTGAAAAGAACCGTAAAACCACCTTAAGTAATGTATCCGGCTTTAAGTTCTTATATGGCACAGGCGGTAATGACCACTTAGGTTTACTTGAGAAATTCTCCAAGCTTCTACCTGAACTCATCATAGTCGGCACCTTTAAGAGTATTGACGGCGATGGCTGGGTAGTGGGTAAGCCCGCCCAGATGTTAGGATTTCATACCGCAGTAGGCGTATATCAGAGGGAGATCTGGGCTGTAGCCCAGAATGCCTTTACCCATAATCAGTGGCATGTGGTCGAGACCTTTGGCAGGGGTTGTGGAAAGCTGGCCTATGAATCCGGCAGACGGTTCCCGGCTAACTTTGTTGAATTATCCAGAGAAGAACAGCGTAAAATAATTGAATTCCGCGAACTGGTGATGATCATTGCCCCTGAAAAAGCCACATCTTTACGTTCTATTGCCGAGCATGCCAAAAAGATTAAGAAAGAATATGGCGGTGTAGTAGTAGTGGTTGCCGAAGGCTTTATGCCTCCGGAACTAAAAGCTGAAATGCTGCGCTTAGGTTCAGACCAGGAGCTAAGAGAGCGCTGGTTCAGGCATGACCTTCCCGTAGAGGGCATCTCCGGACTGATCCACACTACCAGGGGAGGAGCCTTTAGCGACTTAAGTAAAATCCTAGAAGATCCTGAATTAGCGGCTCAATTCGCCAAGACCGCCTGGCAGGCTAAATTCGACCCTCATGGCAATGTCACCAAGCTTGCCGGCATCTCTAACTTCATAATCAAGGCCTTAGAGGTCTTAGGCGGATCATCCAAGGTCAACCGGGTTATCTTAAATTATGAGGCCAGGGGCGCTACCCCTGATGCCTATGATATCTTAATGGGCGAGAAGCTCGGGGTTGTAGCCGCTAAAATCATCAACGACAATATCACCGGCGGCAAGGCAGTCATCTACTTTGAAGGAATGAACCCTAAAGAAGAAGAGCCCATGGTCGTAGATCTAGTGGGCGTATCCGATAAGAACAACTTAAACAACGCTGATCTTTATCCTGAATATGAATTAATCAGGAATGGGGTATATTGGGAGAGTTCCAGCTCGCCGGTAGTTGATAAGGATTGGTTGAATAATAATGCCAGGGAACTCTTGGATAAAACAATTATCACTCTTTCTATGGAAGGCAATATTCCGGAATTTGAAGGCTATGACGCGCAAAACGCCAACACCAAAGGCGGCCTGGGAGCTTATTTCGGGGATAAACTGGAAGGTTTATTTGAGATAGGGATGACCGCCTACGGAATTATGCCTGCTTATTCCAAAATCAGGAAAGACGGCCAGGCAATAAATATCGACTATCAGGAGCTTATAGATAAGGGTATTTTGCAAAGAGTATATACGGATGACGGCAAGCCTTTGGTTTTAGGGGTTTATGCCTGGGATGAAGAAGATTATAGCAATGCTTACAAAAATCCCTTGAGAAAAGTTCAGGTCTTTATGGTTAACCGCGGAGGAACGCCGTTGTTTCTTTTATATTCCCCCAAAGTCCTGGATTTTCTTTATGTTGGAGATAGGGCGCGCCGTTTTGCCCAGGAAGTAGTTTTTGGCAAGGCCGCATACGAACTTATGAAAGAACTAAAAATCATCCCGGACATATTGCATCTCAATGAAGCGCATACCGTAGTCGCGGCTGCTCAAGCCAGGGCGGACAGTTTATTCAATAAAACCGCTATCATTTATACTAATCATACTATTGTTCCCGCGGGGCTGGAAATGTTTCACGCGGCAGGTTTGCATACTGATGATAACAGGATGATGTATAGTATCGGGATCCCCGAACATAAGCATCTTCAATTCCGTTCCATATTTTTAAGGCCCGGCGGCGTAGTTGATTTTTGTTACGCGGCGACACATTTAGCGGATGTTATTAACGCTGTCAGCGACGAACACGCTATAGCGACTAAAAAGCTTTATAAAACTATGTATGGAGAAAATTTTGATATTCAGGTTATTGGCGTGCTTAATGGGTCAGGAAAAACCTGGAAGAATGATCTTTTAATTAAACTTGAAAAAGAAGGGAAAGAGGCATCCATCGAGGATCTTCGTGCAATCCATCAAAATGGTAAAAAAGATGCCCTGGAAGAGGTAGAAAAACGCGCCGGGATCAGGCTTAATCCTGATAAGTTTACTGTTTGGCTAGTCAGGAGAATAGTAGAGTATAAGAGCATATATTCTGTATTGCGGTTTCTGGTGCATATTATGTGCGCTGACCGCGGCCGTGAATTTACAAAAGATGGCTTGAGAAATAAATGGTTTAGGGATATTCCCAACCTGCAGGTGGATTATAATAGGGAGCTTGCGGAAAACGTATTAAATTACATATTTCAGGGAAGAGAAGTTGTCAAAGGCTTAGGTATGCAGATTGTTGTAGGCGGTCCTATTGTAGATAGCTTCGCAGTATATTGGGTTAGTGAATTTCAGCGATGGACAAATGAAGTAGAGGAATTAAAAGGGAGATTTGTTTATGTGCCGACATCAGACATAAGGCTTCTTAAAATGCAGGCAATAGGCGCGGATAATTGTTCGGAAATACCCTGGCCGCTGGGAGAGGCCTGCGGCACATCCGGGCAGAGGACGGCTTTAAACGGCGGCGTAGCCTTAGGAATAAGGGGGGCTGGGCCGGTTGAATTGATTGATGATTATAATGAAGAAACAGGCGTTGGTAACGGGTTTCTTATAGGTTCTTATACTTATTTCAGTAATAAAGGATTAGAGGCGGATAAACATAAATTTTTTGTTGAGGCGCCCGGGGATATACTAAAGAAAATGGAGATTATGTCCCGGCTCTATTATGATGATACGGATAAGTGGAAAAAGTTAATGTTTGACTCGTACAGGAACGCGAACAAAAAAGTTACGGCTAAGGCTATGGAAGAAAGGTACGCTTTAAGAGTCTACATAGAGGCGATCAAGAAAAGAGAAGAAAAAATAAAGGCCGAATCCAGCTCTCCGGTAGGCGCAGTTACCAATAACCCGGGTAAATTTATTTTATCTGTAAAGAAAACGGTTTCTTCTTCCTCAAGCCCTATTGAGCTTAATGAGGATCAGATAAAGCGCTTTAAGTATTGGCTTAAAGATACAGCCAAACTAAGCGGTAATATTGTATTTGAGGAATGGCTCATTAATCAATTAAGTTTAGTCTTGGGCAGAAAAGTTTTTGCCAGGGATTTGCCTAGTTTTGTAGAAGAATTCAATAGCTTACAAAATGAGATAAAACTAACAAAGAAAAGTGAGGGCGGGGCAAAGACATGGAGGGTCAGGGTAGTTAGCGATTTAAGTAGTGCCAGCTCGGCGGTAGAAAAAGATACGTCTATCAAATTGCTAAAGCTTATGCGGCGGTGGTATAAATTCAAACTCGGGATTCTGGAACATAGGTATTACAGATTATCTAGGTCAATCGTAGGTGCAAATAAAATATTAAGGAACACCGGGTTAATCTATCCAACGCTTCTTCTTGAGATAAAAGATGGTTTAGGGGATATCATGCGCGAGTCTGAATTGAAGCGTTCTAATATTGTTTATAAATCAGAAGCTATCCGTAGCAAGATAGGTATATTGAATGCGGAAATTGGCAAGGCGGAAAAGGGTAGAGGTTTTAATTTAATTACCAGCTCTCCTATAGTGATAACCCTACCTAAACTTAGAGAAGATATCCAAAGCATCCAAAGATTAATCGATTTTATTAATAATAAATCAATAAAAATGCCTTCAGAAGAAAGATCTTCTTCATTATCTATATTAAGCGAGGCGCTTAGGTTGGCTATTAAGTTAGAGAAGATATTATCTTGTTCCTCTTCCCCCCTCGGCTCCCTGGTGAACACCCTTGGCCGGGCCTCTTCTTCTCCCGTCCAGAATATGCTTATCTTAGACCTTGCCTCAAACCAGTTCATCGCTCGTCCTTCGGTTACCGGCAGGCGCACTCTCTATAAAGAAGGCATAACCGACGAATATATTGCAAAAGGTTTAGCCGAAGGCTCACTTAAGGCCATAACCCAGCAGGAATTCATCTCTTCAATAGACAGGTCCACTACCGGTATCGGCATCTCAGGAGGGGGAGATTGCGCAGGTATCTCGGACTTCTTCCGCTCGTTAAGGCTTAACCTGAATCCAGAGTTATACATGCTCGGAGTAAGGAATGCCGGAGAAGGCTTAATGGATGAAAAATTCCTAAATAGACTAATCCTGGTCGACCCGCTCTTAGCCTTAGACTTCCTAGGCCAATCCTCTACCCCTTACGGCTCAAGCCGGCAAGACCCCGTACCTTCCCTTGAGAAAGCTAAAACCGAAGAAGACAGAATAAAGTTTGAAAAGATCCGTAAAACTACTCTAAGTAATGTATCCGGTTTTAAATTCTTATATGGCACAGGCGGTAATGACCACTTAGGCCTACTCGAGAAATTCTCCAAGCTTTTACCTGAACTCATCATCGTCGGCACCTTTAAAAGTATTGATGGAGATGGCTGGGTAGTTGGACGCCCGGCACAGATGTTAGGCTTCCATACCGCAGTAGGCGTATATCAAAGAGAGATCTGGGCTGTAGCCCAGAATGCATACACCCATAATCAGTGGCATGTGGTGGAGACCTTTGGCAGGGCCTGCGGAAAGCTCGCCTATGAATCCGGCAGGCGCTTCCCGGCTAACTTTGATGAATTATCCAGAGAAGAACAGCGTAAGATTACCGAGTTCCGGGATTTAGTGATGATCATCGCCCCTGAAAAAGCCACATCCTTACGCTCTATTGCCGAGCATGCCAAAAAGATCAAGAAAGAGCATGGCGGCGTAGTAGTAGTGGTTGCCGAAGGCTTTATGCCTCCGGAACTAAAAGCGGAAATGCTGCGCTTAGGCTCTGACCAGGAGCTAAGAGAGCGCTGGTTCAGGCATGACCTTCCTGTAGAGGGCATCTCCGGAT
>JBDRLN010000078.1:0-44147 GCA_043812955.1 Candidatus Omnitrophota bacterium
TAATTCCTCAAGCCAGAGATGATGGGTGAAATCTCCGGTGCCCATCAGGGTTATGCCTTTAAGCTTAGCCCAGTCGGCAATATGCTTAACATCCATGTCCCGGCTGGTAGCCCGGCTGTATTTGGAATGAATATGAAAATCAGCTATGAATTCCATCTGCTCTCGCTCTGTTTGAGGGTCTACAGTGTACAGCCTAGAGTCCTTAACCACTTGGCAAACCGGCCTAGTTCTTTGGTCAGGATAAATCTCGTCAGCCAAAATTAAACTATCTTTTTATAAGCTACGGCGCCGTTATAAATAGTATATTCAACCAGGCCGATTAATTCCCGGCCTATAAACGGAGAATTCTTGGACTTAGAAATAAATTCTTCTCTGGTAACCGTCCATTTTTTATCTGGGTCAACTATGATAATATCCGCGTCTTTGCCTAACCCCAGATTGCCCTTATTTAGGCCCAATATGCGCGCGGGGTTAAGGGAATTTTTCCTGACTAAATAGTTCCAATCCAATAAACCTGTATTAACCAACTCAGTTATGCTGACTGCCAACTCGGTTTCCAGCCCGATAACCCCAAATTCAGCCCGTTCAAATTCAATATCTTTATCGTTTTCAGTATGTGGGGCATGGTCTGAGACAATGGCGTCAATTACCCCTTTTTTTAAACCCTGCCGAATAGCTTCTGCATCCTCCTTGCTTCTTAAGGGCGGGTTCATCTTCATATTAGTATCATAACCCCAGACCGCCTCTTCGCTCAGCGAAAAATAATGCGGGGTTGTTTCGCAGGTTAGCTTAACTCCTTTTTTCTTAGCCTGGGCGATTAATTCCACCGACTCTTTACAGCTGACATGGCAGATGTGTATCGGGCATTTAGCTTTATCGGCCAACCGGATATCCCTTTCTATTCTTTTGTATTCGGATTCGCGGGATATTCCTCGAAGCCCCATCTTAGTAGACGTAAATCCCAAATTAACTACGCCATTTTGAGAAAGGAACTTGTCTTCACAATGGCAGCAAACTAATAATCTATTTTGCTTGGCTTTTTTAAAAGCCTCCAGCATCAGTTTAGGGTCATCTACTGAAGACCCGTCATCAGAAATAGCTGTTATGCCTTGTTTTTTTAACCCGGCGATGTCGGTTAATTCTTTACCCAACCTGCTTTTAGTAATGGCTCCCGCTATTAAAACATTAACCTTCGCGCTTTTATTTATAATATTTTTCAATAGACCAACTGTTTCCAAAGAATCGATTGCAGGAAGAGTATTAGGCATGGCTAAAATAGTAGTAACCCCGCCTTTTAAAGCTGCCCTAGTCCCGCTTTCTATTGTTTCCTTATCTTCCCGGCCAGGTTCGCGCAAATGTACATGCATATCCACTAAGCCCGGCATAACGATTTTTCCAGTTGCATCAATGATATCCTCGGCCTCGGATTTAATATTCTTTGCTATCTTAGAAACCTTACCATCCTTGACCAGGATATCTAAAATATCGTCAATGTTATTTGCCGGGTCAATAACCAAACCGTTATTAATCAGTAATGGTTTTCTCATTTGTCTGGGATACTAAAAATAGCACTGCCATTCTTACGGCAATGCCATTGGTTACCTGTTCCAATATTACTGAATGTTTGCCGTCGGCAACTTCGCTGGCAATTTCAATCCCCCGGTTAATCGGGCCCGGATGCATAACAATAATGTTCTTTTTGGCTTTCGCCAGCCTCTCCTGGGTAATCCCGAATTGCTTAAAATATTCCAACTGATTCGGAAAGGCATCGCCCTGATCACGCTCAAATTGCATCCTTAAAACATTCACCGCGTCAGCTTTTTCTAAAGCCTCATCAATATCATTAGTTACCCGCGCCCCCATCTTCTCTATTTCCGGGGGAATAAGCATTTTAGGAGCGCAGACAATTACCTTTGCCCCCAGCTTAGTCAAACCCCAGATATTCGAGCGGGCAACCCGGGAATGAGCAATGTCTCCGACAATACTCACATTTATTCCTTCAATCTTGCCTAATTTCTCTTTTAAAGTGAAAATGTCTAATAAAGCCTGAGTAGGATGCTCATGCCAGCCATCTCCGGCATTAACTACGTTTAAATTTACGTGGCGGGCGAGCATTGCGGCAGCGCCGGAATAATTATGCCGGATCACGATAATATCCGCTTTCAGGGCTTCAATATTCTTACCAGTATCAATCAAGGTTTCGCCTTTTTTAACACTTGAGGTTTCGGTGGCGATATTAATTACATCCGCGGACAAGCGCTTGGCAGCCACCTCAAAAGAAACCCGGGTGCGGGTAGAAGGCTCATAAAATAAATTTACCACAGTCTTGCCGCGCAAGGCCGGAACCTTTTTAATCTCCCGGCTGGAGACCTCTTTAAAAGACTCTGCGGTAGTAAGGATAAGTTCGATCTCTTCCCTACTTAATTCCTCTAACCCTAAAAGGTCTTTTTTAGTCCAGGTTATTTCGCTCATTTTTTTCGAGTAGCACTACTTCGTCTTTACCGTCGGTTTCTTCCAGATGAACCTCGATATTTTCGTTTGCCGCCGTAGGGATATTTTTACCCACATAATCCGGCCGGATAGGAAGTTCCCGGTGGCCCCGGTCAATTAAAACCGCCAATTGTATTGATTTTGGCCGGCCCAGATCCGCTAAAGCATCCAGGGCTGCCCGGATAGTCCTTCCGGTATACAAAACATCGTCTACCAGGATAATATTCTTGTCCGTAATATCAAAATCTATCTCGGTCTTACGCACTACCGGCTTGGCTGTAATTAAATCTAAGTCATCCCGGTAAAAAGTAATATCCAGAACTCCAACAGACACATCTTCATTCTCGATCTTTTTGATCAGTGCGGCTAAGCGTGCAGCTATATACACTCCCCGATTTCTAATTCCTACTAAGCATAAATCTTTAGTTCCTTTATTTTTCTCTAAAATCTCATGGGCTATACGGGTAATGCTGCGGCCGATGGTTTCTTTATCCAGTATTTTGGTTTTTTCTTTCATAGGTTAATCGGATCATCCGCCACAAAGCCTGGCGGATTAACTCGCTCCTTCGCTAATTTATAGCTCGTTTAAAAAATAAAACCCTTAGCTGGTTTTGCTAAGGGTTAACCTGTTTTCTCTTCCGGAATTATTCATTTTTTCACCTTGCCCGCCTCTCAAGAGCGGGCTTAAAGGTTGCTTGCTACATTAAAAGAATACCACTGAAATCACTGCTTGTCAAGGAGAAAAGGGGCGCAATTTGGGCTTATTGGCTGATAAACCTTATTTAGGTAGGCGCCCCTTTTCTCTTATTACTCTATCGTTTTGGGCTCCTTAGGTTCCACTGTAATTTGAGCCAAAGTCAATTGCATCTGTTCAACTGGCTTATCTGACTCTAACAATACCAAAACTTCTTTCAAAGCCGAATCAGTGCTGGCAACCTGTTCTTCTTCTAATCTTAATATATCAGCTATACAAGAGAGAACCTTATCTATCTCTTGGTTATAGTCCTGTTTTTGGCAACATGATTGCAAATATTCCTTGATCCTTTCGCTGGATGGGGTAAGGCCGACGGCCAGCATATTCTCAATTTTCTGCCATTCATCCTGAAGTTCAGCTAAAGGTATTGGGGCTTGGAGCCTAGAGCCTGGAGCCTGTAGGGAAATTGTGCCAGGGTTAATTGGCTGGGTCATAATAGGCAGCGCGCGCAGGTCAATACCACCTTTATCAGAAATTAATGGGGAAGAAACGCTTGTCTTGTTTTTTACTTCCAAGACTGTTCCGCCTATCACCGTATCTTCTATTATAATAACCTCTATACCTAGATTTTGGGCTAATTGCTTAAAATATTCTATAAACTCTTTTGATTGAGAAGGAAAATCGTATTTAATATGCAGTAGGCCACCTGATTTTGTAACCCGAAGCATTTCCTTAATTACATTATCTACGCCTTCTTTTCCTCCCCGCTGGCTTATCCAATAAAAGAGGTCGGTAACACTAAGCTTTGAAACGCTATTATCTGCTAATGGCAATTTTTGAGCATCAGCTAATAAAATTTCAACATTCGTGGCTGGTATTATTTCATAATTTTCATTTTTTAATTTCTCAAGATAAGTTTTAACATTTAAGAGCGGCTTTTCTTTTAACGCCTCCAAAACAGACGGGTTTTTAGCATAATTTATTATCCCTTTCACTAAGGGTATGTTTTTTTCAGAAATGTCAACGTAAATAACTCTCCCTGCCATACTTGCTGCGGCGGCGCTCACCGTACCAGGCCCTCCCGCAAGATCAACATATACATCGTCCTTATTAAGTTTTAATGGCTCAAGTATGTCATTTGCAGAATATGTTCTGTATAGGCGTATCTGGGTATCCATATTACTCATCGCCGCCGAAGAGGCTTCCGGTTGAACAGTTAAAGCATAAAAACCGCTTCCTTCCCCGGGATCATAGGTGCTTTCCCGATATCTCATTTTGTATTCATTAAGTTTATCCTTGGTTGTTCCAAAACCTGGGTCTAGAATAACCTTCATTGGTAGACTTCCTTTTGGGTTAAAGACTCTAAATCCTCCTAGTATAATTTTATTTTTGTATTCTGTTAATTTGTATTCTGTTAATATATTGTCGAGCCATTGATTATAGACGGCGTAATCTGGCCCTAAGTCCGCCAGAAGTAATTTTGGGCTACCGCCTACAATATTCTCGCGCATAGACCGTGGAATCTTATTCCAACCTAATAGATTACCTTCAAATAAAAAAACTTGGGCGTTTTCTTTGTCGACCCCCCGCGGGATATTGTATCCCGCCTCGGCCAAATCAGACAATTTAAAACGTTTAACTGTATAGTTGTTCTGCTCAAATAACTTTTGAGCCTTATTAAGTTCGTCAGACAGCCATTCAATACCTACAACCCGCGTTGCCCCTAGTTTTAGCGCAATAAGACCCATAATCCCTGCTCCAATCCCATCGTCTTCTACTATTACGCCTTTTATCCCGCCTTCAGAATATTCATTGAGCATAGCCGCAATAAAAGGAATCGCATGATTAAAGAATCTCAAATGGTCATCCGTCTTTACCTGGATAACAATATATTGGTCCAATAGCTCATTAGGAATACGCGACAAGTTCAATCCTTCATCTATAATTATAATTTTCCCTACCCGCATATACCTAGGGAATAAATTTTTTTTATCTAACACGACTTCTACGTGTAAAGTGTTATCTGCCGTAACAACACCTGTCTCGAGTTCTAGGCCGTAATTTTTTATGACATTTTCATCAATCTCAACCGTCTTTACCGGAGAAGAGGTGCTCTTTTTATCCGCCGGCGAGGCGGCGGATTTATCTTCTGAGGTTGGTGAAGAGGCCGGTAAATCATTTTTTTGCGAAGCCACATTAAGAATTTGCCCCTGAGCAAATTCCTGATTTATAACATGCCGTAATAGCAACTCCGGCAATTTATCTTTATTAGTAAACAGTAGGCTGGCCTTATCAACGAAGGATAAATTGTCCAAATTAACACGTAATTTTTCTCCCCATGCATTATTATTTTGGTTTTTAATTATAACCGTAACTTGCGGATGCCAGAAACCAATTAAATCAAAGCGTACGGTTTTCTTCTCTAAAAGCGCATCCCCCGCCTCAAGCAATACTACCCTGGCATCAGATGGAATACCCCCGTAGGCGCGCAATAATCTCCTTTCAACGCGTAAAAACATCCTCCAATCTTTTACTGCGTCCGTAAAAATAGACTCTACCTGAGTAATGTTTTTCGCGGCTAGCTGAGATAGTTTATCCCGGATATCTCTTTCTGCCATACCCTCCATAACTAAATACATATTGATAGGATCTATATTCACGATAGGAATAGATTGGCCATAATATTCTGGCTTTACTTCATCTACGCGCAAAAACTTTATGGGCACTATAAAATTATCCAGGGATTCTATTCCGTTTCGGCTTTGCCTATCTGCCATTCCGGTTTTTTTATCTACAAAATTTAAGAACTCAAATGCCATACTTTCTAAATCACTAGCGCATCTCTCAGGCTCTGAGAAACCAAAGACGTCACTCGGAGCCATCTTGTCAATAACATTGGCTAAACTGCGGCCGTTGATCTGCCGGGCTAAAAATCCTAAACCGCCTCCTTCAATCTGCACCAATTCTGGCACCACGAATTTCACAGGGCCCCTATATTCCTCTTTAAGTGATTTTTGAAGGCCCGTAATAATACGATGCGCCTCTCTGACATGTTCATCTTTAATCTCCGGGATTGTAAAAACCTTAAGTATATAATAACCCTGTTTATCTGAATAAATCTTGCCTTGACTACCTGCGCTAAAAGGCACGAAATCCTCAAGATCCACTATTTTTAGCTCAGGAGCGGATTGTTGCTGAACCGGCGAGGCGGCTGTAGATACGGTTGCTATTTCAACTATATTGCCGAGGGAATTTTTTGCCTCTGTTGTAATATCAATAAGCCTTCTCAGGGCCATCTCATTTACCCTGTTAGTGAGCCTCGTAGGACTTAAGCTCCCAGGATCCCATAGCGGTAAATTCTTTCTAAAACCCTCTAAGCTGGAATATTTTTGCCCATTAAACATGGCTTCCTCTAATATAAACAAAGCATTGGAGATACTGTATATCTTTTTAAAATCATCTACTGACACAAAAGCAGTATTTTTTGGGGTTCCAAATTCATCCTCTACGCCATTAAGCTGAAGAGGCAATTGTTCGGTTCCCACCCCTCTTAATCCACCCTCAACCCAGCCATATACACCATTATTTTTAAATATGGCTTTCAATGAACGGATTATGGCCAAAATGTGTTGTTTGCCTTCTTCTCTATTTTTTTCGGGTAGACCAGATAAAATCTTATCTAAATTTTTCCAGAATTTTTGTTGATACCTAATGCCGTCGGCGCCTCCCGAGTCACTAAAGAAATTAACATCGATCAACAAAACAGGAATATTTTGTTCATTTCCCCGAAATACTTTTATTTTTACTAGTGAGCGTCCGTCTCTATGGGATATGAACGATTCTGGGACTACCCTAAATTCCGATTCCCCATAAATTGTCATTAGCCAATTCTTTGCCTGTAATTCGTCTGCTAATTTTTTTCCAAATTCTTCCAATTGTGGATCTGTTAAAACAGCCCCGGACAGATTGACCATAAGATCAAAATCATCTGGAAAGCTAGAGTCTCTTTCTTGGTATGTACCTCTCTTAGAAGAACCTGTATCTTTTACTTCTATATCACCTATACTCATACTAGATAATACCCGCTCGGATAACTCTTCCAGCTGCTTTGAAAAATCCTGCACCTCTTGCAGTCTTCTCAAATGCGTAACATCATGATACTTAATTATCCCATTAATATCCAAAACATCCTTTATACTAAGCAAAGATATTGATTTACGCCCTATCAAATCACATTTAAATTTACCTTCTTGTAATTTTCTGATTATTTTTGGTGCCCTACTTATCGCGACCCGCTCAAGAGGCTGTTTTAGATTATATTTCTCCTGGAGCTCTTTTAAGCCATCTTCTGCAAATTGCCCTTCATAATAGAAAATTCTCTTTGGTCTTTGCCAGCCTGGATACCCCTGTTCAAGGTTACTTAATAATTTCTCTATATTCTCTTGTTCTGATTTTGGTGCTAAAATTATAGCATTGCGCACAGGAATTTTGTGGCTTTCGTGTTCTGGGTTAGCGCTAAAACCGCCTACAGCCCAATCATCCACGGAAAGAGGATCGAGAATAAACGCTTGATTTTCTAAAAACATCTCGAGAGGATATACAAAAGCATAACGCGAGTTTAGGTAACCGATTCTTTTATCAATCGAAAAGTGTACGAAATCAGTTGCTATCAAGCTTCTGACTTTGCCTTCTCTTAACATCTGTTGGAATTGATTTTTTTCATTAAGCGTTTCAAATATATCCGCCGGAATTATGTACCCGGCAGTAAGAATCGCCTCAAATAATTCCCAAATTTTAGTTTGGTGCATTGCTAAATGGCCAGAGAAGCCGCGACCGTCTCTTCCTTTTGACAGTAACTCATCAATATTCTCCCGCTCTGTTTTATCGTAAGACCAACTTTTGGCTTGCGTTTCTTTAATCTCATACTTATCTTCCTGAAAAGATGGGGCCTGTTGATTAACGTATGCTTGTAATAATGAAATATATTCTTCAAAATATCCCGGTATCCTAAATCTGCGTTCGCTTTTTAATTTCGCTAAAATTATATCCTTATCTAATCTTTCCTCTCCATAAATAAACCCGTCTTTTAATTGGGGGATTATTCTTATCAATAAACCCTCTACAGCTCTTTCAATTAAGCTATCTTCCAGAAACTCAATTTTATTTACCAAAATTACTTCTAATGCTTTGGGTTCTCTGTAAAGATAATAAATAAACACGTCGCGGGGATTAATTTTGTCGATGCTAGAATCATTAATGATTATTCCCTGGTAACTCCATTCTGGAAAGATTTCTTTAATTTTTCTTATGTCGTTATCATAAAATGCTTCCAAAGATTTTGCTATCCTCTTACGACGCTCTGCGTCTTTTTTGCCAGCGGCGTCATAATATGTATCGCTGAATAACGTTATGTATTGTGACCAAAATTGTTCGCGACCTTCCGTATTTTGGCTTTGAACTATATAACCTTCGATTTTATCAAGAATTTGTTCTCTAAAAAATATCCTATCTTCCTTGTTTTGTTCTCCACTCAGTTTCGAGTAAACTTTCGAGATACGGCGCCCCCGATTGCTATATATTGTAATTTCATACTTACTAAGATGAATAGTTCCTTTATCTGTTTTAATTCTAATTCCATCATGTGCTAATGATATATTATTAATTTCAAAAAGGCCTTTTTCAAAGTCTCTAAGAGAGTTTTTTTCGAGATAGGGCCTAATCAACTGGGAATAAATAAACCAAATAATAGTTGGTAAAACAGTGGCGCCAAAAAGAACTCCATACACAATTAAAGACTGATCCTCGCGCGAAAGATTATTCATAGTATCAAAAGATCCCCATAAACCGGGTTTTGGAATAGTTATCTGTTGCGCCAAGGCTTCTACCCTAATCAAACCAGTAGTTATAAACGTTGCTAATGCTACCGACATACTTTTAATAATTTTTGTACCTTGTTCCACCGGCGAGGCGGCGGGTTCCGGTATTTTTGATGCCGGGGCACTTGCCGTTATCTCAGGATTGTTAATACTAAACGCGTCCATTGATCCCGAAACGCTGATGGCTTTATTAATTAAATTCTTTGGCAGCACTCTTGCAGTCCCAACTATTGAGCTTGATGCTAGCGTATCTCCAAAATTCATCCCCCCACTCATATAACTTCTAATGACCTGGCCTTGGGGGGTATATACAGGTTCTTTAAGATTGTATTCTCCTTTTTGGAAAGAAGTCTGGTAAGCCTTAAAGTAGGTTTGTTTATCCCAGGGCTGTTTAGAACCTAGGTCGGTTAAATTTCTTTGGTCTATGAGGTGGCTGTAAAGGCCATCTTGAGCATAAAACTTCTGCTTGAACCACTGGGCCAGTATTAGGGAGTAGTATACCTGGCGCAAGGGAGCGTATCTTTTAGCAGTGTTTACGTCTTTGGTTAGTTTGGGGATAATGGTCTCCCGGATGAGCTGGGTTGAATATTCGTTTAGTTTTTTCAATCTCTCATCTTTAAAGCTATAATCTATACCTGTACCTGTACCTGTACTTATGCCTTTACCTTGGGCTAAGTAGTCTTGCTCTAACATCACCTTAAGGGTTGCCTTGTAAATATAAGCATTGTCGGTTGATTCCCTTATAATAATCTCACCCGGGACTATCCAGGGACGGGTTAAGGTAGGAATAGTTATTGATTCTATTCCAAAAAGCTCTTCTGCTTTCTTATAGAGCTTGCCCCAGTATTCTTTGCCTTCTATGGTTTGGGGAGAGGTAGCCGTGCTAGTATCTTTTTTAAGCTGGAGGTCGGCTTCCAGAAGGATCTTTCCTACATCGGTCTGGGCTAAATAGGGATCTATTACGTTATCCGGTGAATCCGGCCGAAGATTAACCCAGAAAGAATCATTGGGCAAAGAGATACCGACAAAGAAATAGTTTAAAAGCTCTTTGGTCTTGACTTTCAGGGCATCTTCTTGTTCTTCTTTACCTTTACCTGTACCTATACCTTTTTCTAAATCTGTTCCCTTATCAAGGAGCAGCTTAAAGTTATTGTTTAGGTTATCATAAGAAAGATAGCGTAAATGGAGGGGCCGGAATTTATCTACGCTTATGGAATTATGCAACCTGGTAAAATGGGCAGAAAGGTCCAGCTCGGCAGCAACCTGGGCAAAGCCAATTTGCTGAGATAAAAAGCAAAGGCATAAAAAAATAGAGATGATTTTAGAGAGTTTTTTATTCATTATCTAAATTGTTTCTAACTGGAATTGTGATTTATCAGCCTTATACGAAAAGTATGCAATATAGGTAGGTGGGGTTCAAGGGTATTTTAGGGGTTTTGGGAAAACGGTTTCTCGAACACAATTATGCGCCGCCTTTTGGCGCATTCAGTGAGATCCCGCGAAGTAAGTTAAAATTTTACGAAAAATTTGAAGGTATCTTACGTAGCGGGAATAGAGTTTATAATTACAAGTTCGGGTGGACATAGTGTCCCCTTTGGGTAGGACAGCGTGTCAGGTTAGATGATGATGACGAATTCGCCGCGGGGTTTTTGTTTTTGGAATTCTTCTAAGATTTGTCTTGGGCTGGCGCGTTTAATTTCTTCGAATTTTTTAGTCAGTTCTCTGGCACAGGCTATCTCTCGATCGCCAAAAACCTCCTGGATATCCGCAAGAGTCTTTAAAATGCGGTGGCAGGACTCATAAAAGATAACCGTGCAATCGAGCTTGGCTAATTCTTTCAGGCGATTTTTTCTAGCCTGGGAGCGATTAGGCAGAAACCCGTCAAAGAAAAATTTATGGGCTGGTTTACCAGAAAGAACCAGGGCGTTGATAAAAGCTGCGGCGCCGGGGATAACCGTAATCTCAATATTATTTTTAATAGCTAAGTTGATCAGGTGATACCCGGGGTCGAGTATCCCCGGAGTCCCGGCATCAGAAACCAAGGCAATATTCTTCCCCTCTTTTAAAAGCCCTAAAATATATCCGGCCTTGGTAATCTGGTTATGCTGAAAATAGCTGGTAGTGGGGATATTAATTCCGTAATGATTGAGCAAAATCCTGGTATGCCGGGTATCTTCGCAGGCGATTAAATCCGCGTTTTTTAAAACCTCGATTGCTCTAAAAGAAATGTCTTTTAAGTTGCCTATCGGTGTGGCGACTATATATAACATTATTCAACGGTTACGGATTTGGCTAGATTGCGAGGCTGGTCAACATCACAGCCTCTTTTTACGGCGATATGATAAGCGATCAACTGCAAGGGCAAGGCTACTAAAAGCGGAGAGAATAATTCGCTGCAGCGGGGCACGTAAACAATCTCCCGAGCCTGATCTTTGATCTTTTCATCTCCTTTAGTAGCTATGGCGATAATCTTGCCTTTGCGGGCCCGGATCTCCTGGAGATTAGAGATCATTTTTTCGTAAACATGGGATTCGCAGGCGATGCAAACCACTGCCCGGTATTCATCAATAAGCGCGATTGGCCCATGTTTCATCTCGCCCGCGGCATAGCCTTCAGCCGGGATATAAGAAATCTCTTTTAATTTTAAAGCCCCTTCCAAAGCCGAGGGGAAATTAATGTTCCTACCCAGGTATAAAAACGAACCCAGGTGGGAATGCTGGCGGGCGAGCTTGCCAATCCTATCCTGGGATTTTAAAATCTCCTGCTGTTGCTGAGGGATTCTGCGTAATTCTTCCAGATAATTATTGATCTGGCTCTGGGACAAGATATTTTTTATTCCGGCCAGGTAAAAAGCAAAAAGATACAGCTCCGTAATCTGGGCAGTATAGGCTTTAGTGGAGGCGACTCCGATTTCCGGACCGGCCTGGGTATAAATTATGCCGTCGGATTCCCGGGTCAAGGTAGAACCCAAAACATTACATATAGAAAGTACTTTTGCGCCCAGCTGCTTTGCCTGACGTATGCCGGCTAAGGTATCCGCGGTCTCGCCGGACTGGCTGATAGCGATAACCAGAGTATTTTTATCTATCAATAGGTCGCGGTAACGAAATTCACTAGAAACATCCACCTGCGTAGGTATAGCACAAACTGATTCTAAAATATATTTACCGACCATTCCGGCATGGTAAGCCGTGCCGCAGGCAACAATCGCGATATTGCGGATACTTTTTAAAATATCCCCGCAAATATTCTGTTCTTCAAAAACAATCCTGCCGGTTTCTTTTTGAATCCTAGAACCCAATACAGCCCGCAGGATTTCCGGCTGCTCATTTATTTCTTTAAGCATAAAATGTTTATACCCGTATTTCTGGGCCAGGGCAATATCCCATTTAATTTTCACCGCAGCCCTCTTAATCTCCCTGCCCTTAAAATCGGTTATCCTATGGCTATCGGAGGTTAAAATCACCATTTCTTTTTCTTCCAGGAAAATTATATCCTTGGTGGCGACTAGGATTGCCGGGGCATCCGAAGCTAAAAAATTTTCGTTTTTGCCTAACCCAACGATAAGCGGGCTACCCATCCGGGCGCCGACAATTTTATCCGGCTCCTTACTCGAGATCGCCCCAATAGCAAAAGAACCTTCCAGTTTTAAAACAGCCCTTCTTAGGGCCTCTTCCAGGTTATGGCCTTTTAAATACTTCTCAACTAAATGAACAATCACTTCAGTATCAGTCTGGCTGGAAAATTTATGGCCTTCTTTAATCAGTTCTTTTTTTAATTGAACGTGGTTTTCGATAATGCCGTTATGAACCAGGGCAATTTCGCCTTTACAGTCCGAATGGGGATGGGCGTTAGCTTGATTAGGGGCACCGTGAGTTGCCCATCTTGTATGGGCAATACCAATAAATCCTTGAAGGGGTTTTTTATGCAGAAGGGCGTCTAAAATTCGAATTTTACCCGGAGACTTACGAATGGATATTTTATTTTTAACCGGATTTATAATGGCCATACCACTGGAATCATAACCGCGGTATTCCAGGCGTTTCAGCCCGGCCAAGAGTATATCCTGGGATTGCCTTTGGCCTACATATCCGATTATGCCACACATATCGCCTCGCTATCCGCTCGGCTAAACTCAAAACTAAAAACTAAAAAATAAAAATTGTTTTGGGTCTTCCGTTTTGCGTTTTTACTTTTTACTTATTTTAATGACCCTGACGGGATTTATAATAAGGCCACAACTTACGGAACAATGATATTCGTAAGTTGTTTGGCCGAATTAATCCCGGCAGCTGCAAGTCCCGTCAAAACAATTTGCTTGCGTTTAGCTGACGGGAGAACCCCTGTCAAGGGCTCATCCCGAAGTGTTATTTTAATGACCCTGACGGGATTTGAACCCGTGTCGAGAGCTTGAAAAGCTCTTGTCCTGGACCAGGCTAGACGACAGGGTCAGGATTATTTTTTTACCAAACGTTTTGTGTAGTCAGAATTTTTATAACCCTTAACCTGATTTTCTCTTTTACGCGCCTCTGTTCTTGTGCCAAATATTTCTTTATATACTAATTTAAATGGCCCCTTATTTTTGGTAGACCTGACACTATTTTGATTATGCTGTCTTAATCTTAATTCTATATCTTTGGTGCTACCCATATAATATCTACCTTGATCGTTCTTTAGAACATAAACATAATACACCATAATATCTCGCCTGGGACTAGGCTTCCCGCCTGTGGTTTTAAATATTGGGCGGGATCCCGCCCACTTTGAAAATGTCCTGGCGGGAAGACAATAGGGTAAGGTTTTATTCTTCTTCCTCGGCAATTACCGGGGCGATACAAGAAACCCGATCTTTAGCCTCTAATTTGATCAACCGCACTCCTTGGGCAGCCCGGCCAGTGGAACGGATATCTTTGATGGCGCAGCGCAAGAACATCCCATTCTGGGTTATCACCATTAACTCGTCTTTATCATTAACGGTCTTCACCCCTACTGCCTGGCCATTTTTATCAGTAACTTTGATATTAATAATACCCTTGCCTCCTCTGCGAGTCAAGCGGTACTCCTCGAAAGGTGTGCGTTTGGCAAAACCTAATTCTGTAACTGTTAATATAGTGGCGTCTTTCTGGGCCAGGACCATATCTATAACCTCGTCTTTTTTGGCTAAAGAAATCCCCCTTACTCCATGAGCAGCCCGGCCCATATCCCGGACCTGATTCTCCGGGAACCGGATAGCCTTACCTTGCCGGGTATTGATCAACAACTCCTGCTTTCCATCGGTTAATTCCACTCCGATTAAAGCGTCATCTTTATCTAGGGTGATTCCAATGATCCCGCCTTTACGGGGGTTGCTATAGGCGTCCAGCCTGGTTTTTTTAATCTGGCCGAGCCTGGTCACCATAACCAGATAATTATCCCCGGCAAATTCCCTGACCGGGATAGTTGAGCTGATTTTTTCAACCTGGTTCATCTGTAATAAATTTATAATCGCTTTGCCTTTGGCTGTCCGGCTGGCCTGGGGTATCTCGTAAACTTTCAACCAGTACGCCTGGCCTTTATCAGTAAAAATCAGAAGATAATCTTTGGTTGAGGCCACAAAAAGATGCTCGACAAAATCTTCTTCTTTAACCTCAGCTCCGGTTGCGCCCCTGCCACCGCGTTTTTGTTTACGGTACGCGCTGACCGGGAGGCGTTTAATGTACCCACCATGGCTGATAATCACCACCACATCTTCTTCGGCAATCAAGTCTTCAATCTCTAATTCTTCGACCTCGCCGACAATATCGGTTCTGCGCTCGTCGCCGTATTTTTTCTTTAATTCCTCTAATTCATTTTTAATAATACCTTCGATCTTCTTCTCCGAAGCCAGGATTGCCCGACAGATTTCAATTTTTTTCAACAACTCTAAATATTCAGCCTCAATTTTGTCCCGCTCGAGCGCAGTCAAGCGTTGCAGCTGCATCTCTAAAATGGCCTGGGCCTGAATAGCTGAAAGCCCGAATTCCTTAATTAAATTTTCTTTGGCCGCCTCAACACTCTTGGAGGTTTTAATAACCTTAATAATCCGGTCAATAAACTTCAGGGCTATTTTCAAACCCTCCAGGATATGCGCCCTTTTTAAAGCCTTATCCAGTTCAAACTGGGTACGCCTACGAATAATAATCTTGCGGTGCTCAATATAGCAACCCAGCAGCTGGCGCAGATTTAAAACCTTGGGCCTGTTTTCAACCAGGGCCAGCATTATAATCCCGAAGGTGGTTTCTAATTGAGTATGTTTAAAAAGCTGGTTTAAAACAATCTGGTTCTCAGTATCTCGTTTTAGCTCGACTACTATGCGCATGCCGTCTTTATCGGATTCGTCGCGGATATCTGAGATGCCTTCGATCTTCTTATCTTCAACCAGGGCTGCGATTGCCTCGATAAGCGATGACTTCTGGACCTGGTAGGGAATTTCGGAAATAATAATCAGGTCTTTACCATTTTTCTGATGCTCGACTGTTGCCTTGGCTCGAACGGTCAATTTACCCCTGCCAGTATTATAAGCGTCCTTTATCCCCGCCCTCCCGCAGATAGCTCCGCCGGTGGGAAAATCCGGGCCCTTGATATAGCGCATTAGGTCTTTGGGCTCAGCTTCTGGATGGTCCAAAAGATAAATAATTGCTTCGGCTACTTCATTTAAATTATGCGGGGGGATATTAGTCGCCATGCCCACTGCTATACCACTTGAGCCGTTGACCATAAGGTTTGGTAAGGCCGCCGGCAATAACAGAGGCTCTTTCAATGAAGAATCAAAATTCGGCCCAAACTTAACTGTTTCTTTGTCCAGGTCCCGGAGCATCTCCTCGGAAATCGCCGAAAGCCTGGCTTCGGTATAGCGCATTGCCGCGGCTGTATCGCCGTCAACCGAGCCAAAGTTGCCCTGGCCGTCTACCAAAGGATAACGCAGGGAAAAATCTTGGGCCATTCTTACCAAGGTATCGTAAACAGCTACGTCTCCGTGCGGATGATATTTTCCAAGAGTTTCTCCAACGATACGCGCGCATTTTTTATAAGGCTTAGGGTATTCAAGATTAAGATCCTGCATAGCGTAGAGTATCCTGCGGTGCACCGGTTTTAACCCGTCCCGGACATCCGGCAGGGCCCGGCCCACAATAACGCTCATCGCGTAGTTCAAATAAGAATCCTTGACCTCGTCTTCAATATAAACCGGGATTATTTTTTCATTGCGTGTATACATGACTTTCGCTCCGCTCAAGAATGTACAAAACTACATACTGTAAACTGTACACCGTACACTGTAAACTTTTTTAAACATCCAAATTTTTGACCTGGTGGGCAAATTCTTCAATAAACTGCCGGCGCGGCTCTACCTGATCGCCCATTAAAACCGTAAACATTTTGTCCGCTTCTACTGCATCCTCTAAAGTAACTTTTAACATTGTGCGCTTCTCGGGATCCATAGTAGTATCCCAAAGTTGTCGGGGATTCATCTCGCCTAAACCCTTATAGCGCTGGATATGCATACCCTTTGTAGCCTGCTCTTTAATATAGGCCAAAACTTCCTTTAAAGTATAAAAATCCTGCTGATCCTTACCGCTAGTTATCCGATAAAGAGGTTTTGGTTTTTTAGTTTTATCTTCGCCAGTGTCTTTCACTGACGCAATGATTTCTTCGTTGGCATAAGTAAGGATGTCTAAGCCTAATTTTTCGATTTTCGATATTGTTTGTTCAGTCTCCTGGGCCTCAAAGAGCTCTATAACGTCCTGCTCTATATCCTTGCCTTCTTTTTCTGCCAGGCTGCCTAGTTCATGGTCAGAATAAACAAAAAGGTCTTTTCCATCCACTTTTACCCTATAAATTGGCATTTTTTTGGACTTAGGATGTCTAAAATGAAGGTATTTTACAAAATTTACTCCCTTTTTCTCTAATCCCTTACGCAGCTTACCCAATTCAACTAACAATTTTAGCAGGTCCTTAAATTGGTTATCGGTAAAATCCTGTTTATCTTTCAGGCGCACAAAAGCTTGGTCTTCCCGGCCTAAATCCAAAAGCAAATCATCCATCTGCTGTTCAGTTTGGATATATTCTTCCCGGTTACCCCTTTTTATTTTATAAAGCGGCGGCTGGGCAATATAAACATAGCCCCCTTCAACTAATTTATGCATATGCCGGTATAACAAAGTTAATAAGAGGGTGCGGATATGTGAACCGTCTATATCCGCGTCAGCCATAAGCACTATTTTATGAGAGCGTAGCTTAGTTTCGTCCAACTCCTCGCCTATGCCGGTACCCAGGGCAGTAATAATGGTTCTTATCTCATCATTGGATAAAATTTTATCTAAGCGGGCCTTTTCCACGTTTAAAATCTTTCCCTTGATCGGCAGGATGGCCTGGAACCTGCGGTCCCGGCCTTGTTTTGCCGAACCTCCGGCCGAATCGCCTTCCACAATATACACCTCGCATAAAGCCGGGTCGCGCTCAGAGCAATCAGCTAATTTACCCGGCAAGCCTCCGGACTCCAAAGCCCCTTTTCTGCGGGTTAATTCCCTGGCTTTTCTAGCCGCCTCTCTTGCTCGGGAGGCTAATATTACCTTATCTATGATTTTATTAGCAATTGAGGGGGTTTCTTCAAAAAAACTGGTCAGGCTGTCAAATACCGCAGAGGCAGTTAACCCTTCGGCCTCAGAATTTCCTAATTTAGTTTTGGTCTGGCCTTCGAATTGCGGATTCGGTATTTTAACCGAAATTACCGCGGTCAAGCCTTCCCGAACATCGTCTCCGCTTATAGCTATATCGTCCTTAATCAGGTTTTTATTTTTAGCGTGCTGATTGATAGCCCGGGTAAGCGCGGATTTAAACCCTGACAGGTGAGTGCCACCTTCGACTGTATTTATATTATTAGCAAATGAAAAAATGTTTTCAGCGTAACTATCGTTATACTGTAAAGCGGCCTCTAAATATATCCCTTCTTTTTCTTTTTCAAAATAAACTACCTTATTATGCAGGGGGTTTTTATTCTTATTCAGGTATTCGACAAAAGAAACTATGCCGCCGCTGAATTTAAAAACCGCTTCTTTGTCGTTACGCTCATCCTTAATGGTTATCTCCAGGCCTTTGTTTAAAAAAGCCAGCTCTCTTAAACGCTGAGACAACACATCGTATGAAAACTCCTGGTTTTTAAAAATCTCTTTATCCGGCTTAAAAGTTACTTTGGTGCCCGTGGCTTTGGCTTTACCGATAACTGTAAGCTTAGACGCGGTTTTCCCTCTTTCATATCTTTGATGATAAACCTTTTCATCCCTACGCACCTCAACTTCCAACCATTCAGACAAAGCATTTACTACGCTGACCCCCACGCCGTGCAAACCCCCAGATACTTTATAAACCCGGTGGTCAAATTTGCCTCCGGCATGTAAGGTAGTCAGGGCTACTTCAACTGCCGGTTTTTTCTCGGTCTTATGTATATCAACTGGAATGCCCCGACCATTATCGCCGATACTAATGACATTCCCGGATTTGATAATCACATCTATTTTATTACAGTAGCCCCCCAAAGCCTCATCAACTGAATTATCTACAACCTCATAAACCAAGTGGTGAAAGCCCCTATTATAAGTGTCCCCGATATACATAGCTGGCCTGAGCCTGACTGCCTCGATCCCTTCTAAAACTTGGATAGTTGTGGCGTCGTAAGCCTTTTCTTTGGCGGCTTGAGTCCTGGACTCTTCTTTGGCGTCTTTACTTATTGCTTTCTTTTTCACTATTCCTCTCCTATTTCTCCCATCCAAAAACGAACGTCTTTTATTGTTATATTATTTTTTTTTAATTTATCCAGCAGCTCTTCCTTGTGTAAACTCATATAATAAAGCCAGCTGGAAGAATCCACCTTTAACCCTAAAATACCCTTATTAAAATATCTAAACCCAATGTGGGCGAGTTCCTTTTTAGACAAAACTTTTTTTAACCAAGCCCTGGGGTCGTCCTGGGCTTTTTTCTGATTCTTGTCCCTTAAGCCCTTGATAACCGCCTGAACCGTATCCTTGATCGTCTGCATCGCTTACCCCAGGCGCATCGGCAAAACTATATAGACATACCCATTAACCCGGATTACGCCCGGCCTTTCATTCCCGCTTAATTCAAATTCAATATCCGCGCCGGTTAGGTTTTTTAAAACATCTATAAGATAGCCGGGATTAAAACCTATGGCTATTTCTTTACCGTTATATTCTATCGGGACTTCTTCCCTGGACTCCCCGATATCCGGGGTAGTCTTGGAAACCACTAACCTTTCTTTAAATATCTCCAGTTTTACCGCCTGATAATCCGGTGTCGACAAAAGGGCAGCTCTTTTAACCGCTAATAAAAAGAGGCCCCTATCGATCTTTATTTTATTTTCCGACACCGGCGGTATTACTTGTTGGTAATCCGGGAATTCCCCTTCGATTAAGCGGGAGATAATAATAACATCTCCGAAATCAAAAAGCAACTGGTTAGTTCCAATAACCAAAGAGACCTCTCCTTCGTCTTTTAAGTTCCGGGCTAATTCCTGTATTGTTTTCAAAGGAACAATAAATTTTAACTCTTTATTAATATCCTGCTTTAATTTTTTTTCAATTATGGCCAATCTTTTACCATCAGTAGCTACTAAAGTAAGGTTATCTTGGTTAATTTTAAATAATATGCCATTTAAAATATAGCGGGTTTCATCTAATGATACAGAAAAAGATGTTAGTGTGAGCATATTTTTTAATTCCTGCTGCTCTAATTTAATCACCTCTTTATCTTTTAATTCTGGGAGTTTCGGGAATTCCTCTGCGGCCAAACCCACTATTTTAAATTGGCAGAGTTTTGTACTAATGATCACTAAATTATTTTTTTTAACATTTATTTCAGCTTCACCATTAGGTAATTCTTTTATAATACTCCCAAATCTTTTAGCAGGAATAGTTATTGCGCCTATTTCCTGCATATCAACAGGTATTACACAACTTATACCTATATTAAGGTCAGTGGCAGTTAGTTTTATTTGACCCTTATAGGCCTCAATAAGAATGTTGGATAGTATTGGTAATGTTGTTTTTGCGCTAATCACATTCTGAATTGTATCTATACCCCTAATAAGATCTTCTTTGTTGAATTTAAATCTCATTCTACCTCCATTATTAGTATTAATAATATAATATATATAGTATTCGTAGTAATAGGGATTAGTTTTTGTTGAAAAGGTTTTATATGTATATTTTTTATATGGTTAAAGTAAAAAATATTATTGTAAAACCCGTGAATTCATTGTTGAATAACCTGAATGATTTTATCTATCCTATCCTTAATATTAGAGTTTTTGTTTACCTCACCCTTAATTTTATTATAAGAATGTAATACGGTCGTATGGTCTTTACCTCCAAATAAAGTGCCGATTTCCGGCAAAGATAGATCGGTTAACTCCCGACTTATATACATAGCGATCTGCCGGGGCAGAACAATATTCTTATTCCTCCTCTTCATTTTTAAATCCTGAAGCGACACGGCGTATTCTTCAGCAACACAGCGTTGGATAAAATCAATAGTAATAAGTTTTTTTGGCTCTTTTAAGAGGTCTTTTAAAACCTCCTTGGTCAAGTCTATACTTATGGGCTTTTCTTCCAGCAAGGCGTAAGCAATAACCCGGATGAGGGCGCCCTCTAGTTCCCGGATGTTGGTTTTAATAAGCTGGGCTATAAAAAAGATTACGTCATTTGGGACATCTACCGGTTCCCGCTCAACCTTCTTTTTTAAAATTGCCACCCGGGTTTCTAAATCCGGAGGCTGGACATCGGTAGTAAGCCCCCAGCTGAACCGGGATACTAACCTTTCTTGGAGGTTGATTATTTCTTTGGGCGGGCGGTCAGAAGAAATAATAATTTGTTTGTGGGCATCATATAAAGTATTAAAGGTGTGGAAAAATTCTTCCTGAGTTGATTCCTTTCCGGCGATAAAATGAATGTCGTCGATAACCAAGATATCTGTGCTCCTGTATTTTTGACGGAAATTAGCAGTAGAATGATGTTGTATAGCATCAATTAGTTCATTGGTGAACCTTTCCGAAGGCAGATAACAGATCTTAAGGCCCGCGCATCTCGCTTTAATGGCGTGGCAGATTGCCTGCACAAGATGGGTCTTACCTAACCCCACCCCACCGTAAATAAATAAAGGATTATATGTTTTAGCCGGCGATTCCGAAACTGCCACAGAATAGGCGTGGGCATGGCGGTTAGAGGGTCCGACAATAAAATTATCAAAAATATACCGGGGGTTTAAAGCTAGCCCATCAGGAGCGGTGGATGGTTTGAGCCTGGTTTTGTCAATTCCCGGCTTTTCGGGCAGGGCCGCTTTTTTTAGGTCAACCTCCAGGCGTAGAGACATCTCCCGATTAAGCGTTTTTTTTAACGCTGCCTCAATAGGAAGTTTATAATGTTTCTCTACCCAGTCGGTAAAGAAGCTGTCCGGGGCTTCCAAGGCTAGACTGGTTTTATCCAGGGCCCTGGGTTTTAAAGGCAGGATCCAGGTCTGGAAAACAGTATCACCCAGCTCCTCTTTTAATAAAAGCGTTGCATCCTGCCAGGCTTTATTTATTTCAGACATATTTTAGGACTGTAAATACCGATTATAATAATCCACAGCTTATACACAATTTGCATAACTCTGTGGATATTGGTTAACGCTTGCTTATTATACAATTTTTTTTAATCGAGTCAACAAAATTAATTCAGAGAAACCTTGACCGGGTATTTTTTGTATGCTATAATTCCTAAACTTTTAAAAAGGCTCAGCCTATATTCAGCCCTGCCTAAAGCGGCGCACGAACGTGTTGACAGCTTGAATCGTTGTGTTATAATTATGTTTCACAATATTGTTTATCTGGAAAGGATAACCGGAAAATATGAAAAAAAACCTTAAGACCCCCACAAATATTGTAGGCAAAAAAAAGCATGGTTTCCGACGGAAAATGGCGACCAGGGCCGGAAGGCAGACCCTATCCCGCAGGCGGCGCAAGGGGAGAAAAAACATTTGTATATAATGTTGGGGAAGACAGCCCTTTTTCTTTTAAAGGCCTATCAAAAATACTTAAGGATAATAATGCCTGTCGCTTGCCGATTTTGGCCGAGCTGTTCCGAATACACAAAACAGGCAGTTATTAAATACGGTTTTTTTAAAGGAGGTTTTAAAGGCGTTAAAAGGCTATGTAAATGCCACCCCTTCTCTTCCCAGGCCGGCTATGATCCTTTAAAATAATTAAATAGGAGCGATTATGGATAAAAAAGTTGTATTAGCAATAGCTTTATCATTTTTAGTCTTAATGGGATGGTCGGCGTTTATCTCCAAAGCGTATCATATTGAAAATAAATCAGTTACAAATAATAATTTGACCCAAAATGTTTTACCCAAAACCTTGACCGAGCCAATTTTAATCCCAGAAAAAATAGTTCCTTCTCTTCCGGATCTAAATTTTGATCAGGATAAATTTAGTGTCGATTTTGTAGAGGGCAATGCAGCGATTAAAGAAATAGTTTTTAAAAATTATCAACAAGCCAAGTTTTCCTTAGGGCGAGGATTTTATTATGATGATAGCAGCCTAATATTCAAAAAGCTTAATCAGTCAAATAATAGTATATCCTTTATTCACTTAGATGAAAATAAAAAGATTATAAAACGATTTATTTTCTCTAAAACTAATTATAGCATGGTGTTAGAAGTAGAGATTGAAAATATGTCTAACTCCGCGCTTAAAATGCGATTGCCCATAACCTTGGCCTTTTTAGACTTTAATTCAGCTAATCTCCAGGCTGCATACCAAGATATAGTAGTTGGATTGCCAGATAAAATCCTACGGCCTAATCCCCGGAAAGATATTTTAGAGAACGGGGTTAAATTCATTGGGACGCGTAATCGTTATTTTTGCGGCATAATTGAGCCTAAATCTGCCGGACACAGCCTGTTTGTTAAGAAGATAGATTCTAATAACTCCAAATTAGGTTTAATATCGCCGGAAATCAATATTCTCCCCGGGCAAACGAGCGTTGAAGAATACTCCATCTATTTGGGGCCGCAGGATTTACGTATTATAAGCTTGATTAAACCTGAGTGGCAGAGTATAGTTTATTATGGCTTTTTTGATGTTATCTCGAATCTGCTCTTCCAATTATTGGGATTGATTTATAATTTGGTAAAAAATTGGGGCTTGGCCATTATAATTGTGAGCATAGTGGTTTATTTGATCCTATTCCCGTTAACCATAAAGCAAATGCGATCAATGAAACAGATGCAGTTGCTCGCCCCCAAAATTGAAGAGTTAAAAAAACTATATAAAGATAATCCTCAAAGGATGCATAAGGAAACCATGGAGTTATACAAAAAAAATAAAGTAAATCCCGCTGGTGGTTGTTTGCCAATGATCTTGCAAATACCCATTTTTGTGTCTTTTTATCAGGTATTAAATCGTTCCATTATAATAAAGGGCGCAAATTTTCTCTGGATAAAGGATTTATCCGAGCCGGATAAATTATTTACTTCTCCGGTAAATATTAATATTCTGCCTATTTTAATGGCTATTGGGATGTTTGTGCAACAGAAACTCTCCACCGTCAATACAACCGGGGAGCATGCTCAGCAACAAAAGATGATGACGTTATTAATGCCGGTTATTTTTGGGTTCTTCTTTTATAAGATGGCATCAGGTTTAGTATTATATTGGTTGGTTAACAGTACATTAATGTTAGCTTATCAAATACGGATAAATCAAAGCAAATGAAAAATAAGCTTGGCATTGAAATCGAAGGCAAAACAGTAGAAGAGGCGGTGAAAAAAGCGCTAAAAGAACTGCATTTTAAGCGGGAACAAGTGAAAATAGAGGTTCTTTGCGAGGAAGAAAAAGGGCTTTTTGGTATGCCCGGAGCCAAGCAAGCAAAGATCAGAGTTAGTTTTATCAAAAGTAAAGAAAACACTTGACAGTAGACATTTTTTTAAGATAATAGATTTAAGACTTTCGTAATGTTGTACGTGGAACATTTTGTAAGTGTATAAAATACAATGGGTAAGGTAATTACAATCTGTAATCAGAAGGGCGGAACTGGTAAAACTACCTCGGCAGTTAATCTTTCTACTTGTTTTGCCCTGGCCCAGAAAAAAGTGCTACTGGTTGATTTAGACCCTCAGGCAAATGCGACCAGCGGTTTGGGGATTAATAAGCATAATATTAAAAAAAGCACTTACCATATTCTCTTAGAAGAATTAGATGTAAAAGAAATATTACTACCAACAATGGTAGAAAATCTATTTATAGCTCCGGCTAATCTGGATCTTACTGGGGCAGAAATAGAATTAGTCGGGGCCTTAGGCCGAGAATATAGATTAAAAAAGTCATTAGCTAATGAAAGAGCTAATTTTGACTTTATTATTATTGATTCTCCGCCATCCTTAGGGTTATTAACTGTTAATGCCCTATGCGCGTCTGATGCAATATTAGTCCCTGTCCAATCTGAATATTATGCTTTAGAAGGATTAGCCCAACTACTTAATACCATTAGTCTTGTGAGAAATAATCTTAATCCAACCCTGGAAATACAAGGAGTATTTTTAACCATGGCAGATTTAAGGACTAATCTTAGCCGGGAAGTAGTAAATGAGGTAAAAAATCATTTTAAGGATAAGGTTTATAATACTGTTATACCTCGCAATATCCGTTTAGGCGAAGCCCCTGGTTTTGGTAAGCCTATAGCATTATACGATAAAGATTCATTAGGGGCTAAAAAATATGAGGAATTATGTCAGGAAATCTTAGGGTTGCCTATAGTGCCAGAAGCCAGATTGGACAATTTTAAAGCCGAATTATGATAACATTGTCCACCCCGTAGGTGGACACCATCGAACCCTGTCCACCTACGGGGTGGAATCGGGTATAGATTAAATGGAGAAAAAATGGATAGAAAAGCCCTGGGCAAAGGAATTAGCGCTTTAATACCGGAAAAAGAAATTGAAAAGGCTGGCAGGGAAGAAAAGGTACTTTTTCTTTCAGCCGAGCAGATCAAACCCAATCCTTTTCAACCTAGGGAAGATTTTGATTCCCAGAATCTAGAAGAGTTAACCCAGTCAATTCGAGAAAAAGGCATAATCCAGCCGATTTTAGTCCGGCCAAAGGGTGGTTATTATGAATTAATTGCAGGAGAGAGACGACTTAGGGCAGCTCAGGCTCTCAATATTAAGGAAATACCGGCAATAATTAAAGATGTAGAAGATGAAGATTCCCTGGAGCTAGCTTTAATTGAGAATATTCAGAGACAGAATTTAAATGTTATTGAAGAGGCTAGGGCTTATCAATATTTAGCGGATAAATTTCAACTCACCCAGGAAGCAATCAGTGAAATCTTAGGGAAATCCAGAGTAGCTGTTACCAATGCCCTACGGTTACTGAAATTACCCTTGGAGATACAGGAAGAAATTAAAAAGGGTAGAATTTCTTCGGGCCATGGCAAGGTTTTACTGGAAGTTGCCGACGTAAACCTGCAGCGTAAATTAGCGCAGGAAATAATATCTAAGTCTTTGTCAGTAAGGGAGTTAGAGACATTGATTAAAACTCACAGGCCCAGGCAGATAAAGCAGAAAATGCAGGTTTCTTCCCGGGAACCATATTTAGTAGTTTTAGAAGAAGAATTACAGCAAGTTTTATCTACTAAAGTACGGGTGGTGAAAAGAAATAAACGCGGGCATATCCAGATTGAATTTTATTCCCAGGAAGACCTGGAGAGGATTACTAATAAAATAAGAGGAGAAATTAAATGAGTGAGGCAGTTTTAATTTTAATCAAGCCCGATGGGTTAAAAAAATCTTTGACCGGGAATATTTTAACCCGGTTATCAGAAACCAAGCTGGAGATTGTCGCGGCTAAAATGGTTAGGGTAACGGACGAATTAGCTGAGGAACATTATAAGCATCTTAAGGATAAGCCTTTTTTCCCGGAACTGGTAAAGTATGTTAAGGGAGAACTTCATGACCGGCGCAAAGTTATGGCCCTGATTTACTGGGGTAATGAGGCGATAGAAAAATGCCGGGATTTAGCCGGGACTACTAACCCGGAGCAGGCTGAGCCAACCTCTATCCGCGGTTCCTACGGCAGAATACTCACCTCCGGGCTTTACGAAAACGTGATCCATGTATCTTCGAACCAATCTGAGGCAGAAAGGGAGATAAGGCTTTGGTTTTTACCCGAAGAGGTTATCGTGGATTTGTATCCAACTAAAGTAACAACCCTAAAAGACCTAAAAATACAGGTCTGGGCTTAAGAAAGAGGAGAGCTTATGATCTGTAGTATGACCGGATTCGGCAATAAAGAAATGGAGATTCCTTCGGCGGGAAAGTTTTCCATAGAGATAAAAAGCGCGAACCATAAATTCCTGGATATAGTTTTGCATCTTCCTGACGGATTCCTGCAGTGGGAAGACAGGATTAAAAAGGAGATTGAGACTAAAATAAAAAGGGGGAGGATTACCTGCGCTGTAAATATCTCGACCAAAGAAGCCACTAAGGTTTTTATCAATAAGGGGTTGCTTAAAGAATACCTGGGAGCGGTAAATAAAATTAAACACCAGTTTAAATTCAACATCAGCGAAGAGATGGATATAAATACGTTAATAAATCTACCCGGCGTATTATCTCTGGCTGAAAATAAGATAACTGCCTCCAGCGTCTGGCCAAAGGTAAAGGCGCTGGTTAACCATGCGGTAGAGGATTTGGCGGCTACGCGTAATAGGGAAGGCAAAGCCTTATATATATATTTAAACCACCGGGCTAAGATCTTAGAGAAACTTCTGGGCAAGATTAAGATCAGGTTTAAGAACGCAGTTACAGACAAGGTTGCCGGGCTGAATACTAATGAAGAGCGCGCGGCTTTTTTAAAAGATTCAGATATCACCGAGGAAATCGAAAGACTGTCTTTCCACATCCGGACCTTTAAGAACAAGTTAGTTAAAACCGGGCCAATGGGCAAAGAGCTGGATTTTATAGCCCAGGAGATGCAGCGGGAGGCTAATACCATGGGAGCGAAGTCTTTTGATGTAGCAATATCCGCCAGCGTACTGCAGATTAAAAGCCAGGTTGAGAAGATGCGCGAACAGGTTCAGAATGTGGAATAAAGTAAGGCAGGATTAAGAGCTAAGTGATAAGGGGCAATAAACAAGAAAGAATAAGCGTTGATAAGAAATTGAGAAAAACAGGATTGATATTTGTTGTCTCCGGCCCATCAGGTTCGGGCAAAACCACCCTGGTCCAAGGGGTACTTACCGCTAAAAAATTAAAAAATAAATTTGCCCGTTCGGTTTCTTTCACTACCAGGCCTAAGAGGCCGGGAGAAAAAGAAGGCCAGGATTATTTTTTTGTTTCAGGGCCGGAGTTTAAGGCTGAAGTAAAAGCAAAAAAAATTCTTGAATGGACCAGATATTTGGGCTATTATTACGGAACGCCCAAGGATTTCGTAGACCGGCAGCTAAAACGGCTGAAGAATTTATTTTTCTGTATAGACTTAAGAGGCGCCAGAAATATTAAAAGATTGTATCCGGATAGCACCGTAACTATTTTTATACGTCCGGGGTCGTTAAAGGATTTGCCTTTGAGGATCCGCAAGCGCTGTAAGGGGACCAGGGAAAAGGAGATCAAAAGCAGGCTGAGGCTGGCTAAAAAAGAAGTATTGGCGGCAAAGACTTTTGACCATCAACTGGTAAACAAGGATTTGAAAGAGGCATTAAAGGAATTAAAGAACATTGTGTTAGAACATACAAGCACTTAAAGTCAGGAGTTAGATTATGGCGTATATATCATTGGGAACGTTGTTGGAAAAAAGCGGCGGGTCGGTTTATAATTTAGTGGTTTTGGTTTCCAAAAGAGCGTTGGAGATCGCTGAAGGCCAGCCAAAGATGGTAGAGGCGGATTCTTCAATGAAGCCTTCGGCAGTAGCCTTTAAAGAAATAATGGAAGGCAGGCTGAAGTATAAAGATCATGCCTAAAAATATTATATTGGGGATAAGCGCCGGCGTAGCCATATATAAGGCTTGCGATATAACCCGTTTGCTTAAAAAAGCGGGTTTTTCAGTCACGGTGGTGATGACCGAAGATTCCCAAGAATTTATCCGGCCGGCTTTATTTAGGGCTTTAAGCGGGAATAAAGTTTATACCGGTTTATTTAATGAGCCCGAAGCCTGGGAGATCGAACATATATCTTTAGCTGATAAAGCCGACTTGGTTTTGTTGATTCCGGCAACAGCTAATATCATCGGAAAGATTGCCAGCGGAATCTGTGATGACCTGTTAACCTGTATAGTCTGCGCCACCAAAGCTCCGGTATTGATCTGCCCGGCGATGAACGAAAATATGTATGAAAATAAAATTGTCCAGGAGAACATCAAGAAACTGGGATCTTTAGGTTATAAATTTGTTGAGCCGAAAAAAGGGATGCTGGCCTGCGGTAAGGTAGGCGCGGGCTGTTTGGCAGATATAGATGCCATTATCAAAGAAGTAAAAAAGATTCTCAGATAAATTTTGGCGACGTAGCCAAGCGGTAAGGCAGTTGTCTGCAAAACAACTATTCAGCGGTTCGATTCCGCTCGTCGCCTCAAATATAGCGAATTTATACGCCGAGGTGTCGGAACTGGCAGACGATGCGGACTTAAAATCCGCCGCTCGTAAGAGCGTGAGGGTTCAACTCCCTTCCTCGGCAAAAAATTGGGGCGGTTAGCTCAGTTGGTTAGAGTCCCACATTGACATTGTGGTTGTCGGAGGTTCGAGTCCTCTACCGCCCACCATGCATATGTTAGAAAAGAAAATATTACAAAGATTTTATTATAACAAAAAACTTTCAATGGTGGATTCTGCGAGGTTATTAAATGTAACCCCTGCAACTGTTGCTTATTGGATGAAGCAATATCATCTTAAGAGGCGTTCGATAAGCGAAAGCGTATATGTTAAGCAAAATCCGGATGGCGATCCCTTTTGTATTAAGAATAAATTTACCATTGAAGATAAAGAGCTTTTTGTCGCTGGGTTAATGCTGTATTGGGCTGAAGGTAGTAGAAGAAATAGGCATGTTATTCAGTTGGCGAATTTAGATTACAGGATGCTAGCGTTATTTATTAAATTCCTTAAAAGGATTTGCGGTGTCAAAGAAAATAAGTTATGTCTTACTATACAGCTATATAAGAAGTTTGATAAAAAAGTAGTTCAATCCTATTGGTCAAACACTTTAAAAGTACCCATTCAATTAATTGCTGTAAACATACATTCCGATAATAGAAGTAAGCCTAATATGCAATGGTCGAAATATGGTATAGCTAGAATAGAAGTTCGTAACGTAAAATTAAAACATTGGATTGATTCCGAATTAGAGAGATATTTAATTAACCAGATATAAATGAATCTAGAAATTTTGGGGCATTCGTGTTCGTATGTGATGGTGTGAGAGGCAAAAACAAAATAATTATGTACAAAATACTAATATCTATAATTTCGCTAGTCGTGATTTTTTCTGGCCGGATATGTTTAGCTGAAACGGTTTATCTAAATAACAGTCAGACCGTAAGCGATAATGCCACAGTTGGCAGCAATATTAATGAGATTGCGCAACAGGGGGAAATTTTCACGAGCCCTTACGGGTTTAAATTCCAATATCCGACCGGCTGGCACTCGCAAGACTACAAAGGCTCGCCGCTGTTTACGAAACAGGCTGGGGCCGGAATCAGCTTTCCCTGTTTGGCGTTAAGTATGGATCGTCTACCAACGGGCATGCAATCTGCCATGGAGTTTGCGCAATTGGTATTGCCGGATTACCAGGCGGGAGCCAAGGGAAATGGCGGCGTTTTTCGTATTGTTGAGCCTATTCATGAGATTGAGGTTGGCGGTATAAAGGGAGCGCGGTTTGTTTATGAAAGAACCAGTCCCGACGGAAGGAATATGAAAAGCGTGGATTGTAAATTTTTGGTAGGCAATGGGCAAATATTATCCCTTCAGGGGATTGATACGATAAATGGTTTTGATCAAAGCACATCGATTTTTGGAAAAGCGATAAGCAGTTTTAAATTAACAGACCAGGCATTAAATACAAAAACTCTTAGAGGAGCCGAGTATCAAAGAAAACCTAGTAATGATTTGGTCCCGCAGCCAACTATTAGCCCTGTCCAGGTTGAATCAGGGAGCGAGCTTTATGTAAACGAGGAGTATGGGTTTGAAATTAAGCCGCCGAAGGGTTGGAGTAAACAAATAATATCCGGGAAGGATATTATTTTCTCGAAGGGCGGGGCTTCTTATCCAGCATTGCGGGTTACCATGGATATAGCGCCACTCAAAATAAGAAGTGCCTATGATTTTGCAAACTTAGCCATTAGTCAGTATCAAGCATTGATAAAAAGTAAGGGTGGATCTTTTAAGCTTATCAGGCCTTTGGAAAGAGTTTTGCTGGAAAACGGAGCTGAAGGTGCGGTATGTATGTTTGAGATAGCCCAGCCGGACCAGACGACAAAGAGCATAGATTGTAAATTCATGAAAGGCAATATAGTAATAAGCCTCCAGGGGATTGATTATTCTGATACTTTTAACCGCTCGCAGGAATATTTTATGGACACAATCGGAACATTCAAGTTTCGGGGGGACAAGGTTTCTTTGACCGCCGAGGGGACCCGTATATTTAAATTAAAAGACCTGCTCGCCACAGGGACGAAGAAACAAGGAGATTATATAAACCAAGAGCCGAGCTTTTTATTAAATATACCTTTGAATAGTAGAAGAAGGTGGCATTTTGTTGTATTTGATAATCCCGCCACTCCGTTTTATATCTCCAACGAAAAAATTGAAGGAGGGGAATCGCTTCCTTTTATTAGCTCTATGGTTTCGTTGTTGTCTGGCGAATACAAGGGTAAATCACCAGAGTTAATATTTAGAGATATTTCTGTAAAGCACGAAACTTGGGAAAAAGAAATATCCCTCAAGCGTAGCAAGGGAGAAATTAAGGTGGTAAATAAAGGGAATCCCCTAACAATTAATGGTTTGGATGCTTTCGAAAGGGTGATAGAAACGCCCTTTGGGATGCTTCATGTCGTCTATATATTGCTTGATAATTCTTTAATACAATTTGGTTTAAACACCAGTGTAGTTGATTTTGGTGAAGACGACAAGGAATTTATGGGTATTATAAAAACAATGCGGCGTAAGTCAGGCTAAAATATGGATCAGGATATCTTAAGACATTCGTGCTCACACATAATGGCTCAAGCCGTAAAAGAGCTTTGGCCGGAGGTTAAGCTGGCTATCGGGCCTTCGATCGAAGACGGATTTTATTATGATTTTGACAAAAAAGAGCCGTTTACCGACGAAGACCTGGCGCGGATAGAAAAGAAGATGGCGGAGATAATCAAAAAAAATGAGCTATTTGTCCGGGAAGAGGTTTCCAAAAAAAATGCCATTGAGCTTTTTGGCAAACTCAAAGAAGATTATAAGATCGAACTTATCCGGGGTTTAGCGGACGAAAAAATATCTATCTATAAAACCGGGGATAGCTTTGTTGATTTGTGCCGGGGTCCGCATGTTAGTTCGACCGGAGAAATCAAAGCTTTTAAATTATTATCGGTTGCCGGGGCTTATTGGCATGGCCTAGAAACTAACCCAATGCTGCAGAGGGTGTATGGCACCTGCTTTGAGACCAAGAAAGAATTAGAGGAGCATTTAAAAAATATAGAAGAGGCTAAAACCCGGGACCACCGCAAACTTGGGCCCCAATTAGAGTTCTTTGATATTTACCATGAAGAGGCGGGAGCAGGGTTGGTATTTTATCATCCCAAGGGCGCTATTTTACGCACCATAATTGAAGACTATGAAAAAAAAGAGCATTTGAAACGAGGATACCAGATTGTAATTACCCCGCATATTATGCAGTCGGGATTATGGCAGACCTCCGGGCATTATGAATATTACAAAGATAACATGTATATTTTTAATAGCGAAGGCAAAGAGTTTGTTTTAAAACCGATGAATTGCCCAGGCCACATCTTAATTTACAAATCCAAGGGTCGCAGTTATCGCGATCTGCCGATCAGACTTTTTGAATTAGGCACAGTTTACCGCCATGAAAAAGCCGGAGTCTTACATGGATTGCTTAGGGTTCGGGGCTTTACCCAGGATGACGCGCATATATTTTGTTTACCTGAACAGCTGAAGCCGGAGATAAAAGGTGTTATTGACTTTGTTTATGATACAATGAAGGCATTTGGTTTTGATGATGTCAGTATTGAATTGAGTACCCGGCCGGAGAAATATATCGGCTCAGAAGAAGACTGGGATCTGGCGACCAAGGCCCTAGAAGAAGCCCTAAAAGAAAAAGGGCTGAATTATGAGATTAATCCTGGAGACGGCGCGTTCTACGGGCCGAAGATAGACATAAAATTAAAAGATGCCTTAAAGAGAAAATGGCAATGCGCCACTATACAGTGCGATTTTGCCCTGCCTAAAAGGTTTAATCTTTCTTACGCGGATTCCGACGGCAAAGAGAAGCAGCCGATAATGCTGCATAGGGTTTTATTAGGCAGCCTGGAACGTTTTATCGGCGCTCTACTGGAACATTATAAAGGCGATCTGCCGCTTTGGCTGGCGCCGGTTCAGATTTTAATCATTCCGATTAAAGATGCCCAGGCCGAATATGCCTTAAAAATAAAGAAAGACCTGGAAGATAGCGGGCTAAGGGTAGAAATTGATAACCGCAATGAAACCCTGGATAAAAGGATTCGCAACGCTGAATTATCCAAGACCCCCTATTGTTTAGTTATAGGTGGTAGAGAGGCCCAGCAGGAAAAGGTTTCAGTTAGAAAAAGAGGCGCCGGTGATCTGGGCGTAATGGGCGTTGGAGAATTTATAGATAGAATAAAAGAAGAATTGGCGCGCAAGGCCGAAGAATTACAATTTTAGTAACCCCAAAAGACTGGAGGTGGTTGAGATTAAAAAATTTATCCGCGTAAATGAGAAAATCAGAGTACCTGAGGTTCGTCTTATTGGCCCGGACGGAGGCCAATTAGGTGTAATGAGCCTAGATAAGGCTAAAGATATGGCCAGCCAATTTGGCTTAGATTTGGTTGAAGTAGCTGCCCAGGCTAGCCCGCCGGTATGCCGGATAATTGATTTTAGTAAATTTAAATATGAAGAAGAGAAAAAAGAGCGGGAAGCTAAAAAACACCACAAGGCCGGGCACTTAAAAGAGATTCGCCTAAAGCCAAATATTGACGAACATGATTACCAGGTTAAGCTCAAACAAACGATAAATTTTTTAAAGAAGAAAGACCGGGTTAAGGTCGGCCTTTTCTTTAAGGGAAGGCAGATCGAACATATAGATTTAGGCCGGAAGGTCTTAGATAGATTTATAGCCGACACCCAAAGCGATGGACAGTTAGAAAAAGAGCCGGGCCAGGAAGGCAAGGCCATATTTTTAGTAATCGCACCAAAAAAGATGTAATTGTAAGGAGAATTATGGGTAAATATAAATTAAAAACCAAAAAAGGAGTAAGCAAAAGATTTAAATTGACTAAGAGCGGCAAGATTAAATACCATTGCGGCGGCAAGAGCCATCTTCAGTCCAGCAAAAAGTCGTCGAGGGTCAGGAGTATGCGTCGGGCCAGGACAATTGATGAATCTAAAGAGATTAGTTTTATAAAAAGGATGTTACCATACGGATAATGCAATAACTAGCTTGCCTGACCTGGCTGCCGTTAGGCAGGCGGCGAGGCAGGTAATTACGAAAATACAAAAGGAGATGAATCATGGCTAAGGTTGGGCATAGCGCAGCTACACGTAAGAGAAAAAAGAGAGTATTAAAAAAGGCTAAAGGTTTTTTTGGCGACAGGAGTAAGCAGTTTCAACAGGCCCGCAGGGCGCTTATGCATGCCCTGGTCTATTCCTATAGGGATAGAAGGGTAAAGAAGAGAGAAATCCGCAGCCTTTGGATTGCCAGGATAAATGCCGCTTGTAGGGCCGAAGGTATTACCTACAGCCGGTTTATGAATGGCCTGAAAAAAGCTAAGATAGAATTAGACCGTAAGATATTGGCTGATTTGGCGGTAAAGGATAATAAGGTGTTTAAGAAATTGGTAGGCCTGGCCAAACAGTAATAGCAAGGGAGTCTTAAGTATGTTTGTAATAATAGTAGGCTGCGGCAGAGTGGGTTCAGAATTAGCCAAACTATTGTCTCAGGAAGGCAATGACGTAGTTGTTATTGATAAAAATCCCGCGTCTTTTGACCGTTTAGGCGGCACATTTAACGGCGTAACTACGACCGGCAACGGTTTCGACTTGGAGTTATTAAAACAGGTGGGTATTGAAAAAGCCGACGCTTTTTGCGCGGTTACCAACGGTGATAATACTAACTTAGTTTCAGCCCAGGCAGCCAAGAAGATATTTAACGTTCCCAAGGTTATTGCCCGTATCTATGACCCTCAAAGAGCCCATATCTATAAAGCCTTAGGCCTGGATATTATCAGCGGGACCATTCTTTTCGCGGCTATGCTCAGGGATAAGATTATAGAAAGCCGTTTTACCAGCTGGCTTATTGAAAGTAAAGACGTGGGGGTATTGGAGATTGAAGTCAAAAATGACTTAATCGGTAAGATCGTGGAAGATATTAATATACCTCGGCAGCTTCTGGTTGTGGCAATAAGAAAATTAGACGGCGTGTTTATCCCGGAGCCTAAAACAGTTTTAAGGCCCAAGGATGTATTAATGGCCGTAGTCAAGGTAGAGAGCCTGCAGAAAGTAAAAGAGAAATTTGGGCTGGAGGAGATCTAGCGATGTATATAGTGGTTATTGGAATCGGGAAGGTCGGGTATTTTTTAGCCAAGAGGCTGTATTTAGGCAAGCATAGTATCAGCGTAGTGGATAAAGATAAGCTTACCTGCGAAGAAATAGCCAAAGAATTGGAGATTTTAGTTATTAACGGCGACGGTTGCGATCCGAATATATTGGAAGAAGCCGGCGTAAAAAGAGCGGATGTCTTGGCCGCTGTTACTGGAAGCGACGAGGACAATTTAATTATCTGCCAGTTAGCCAAGGAGAAATTCAATGTCCGCCGCACCCTGGCCCGGGTAAATAACCCGGATAATGAGCGCACCTTTTCCGAACTGGGCGTGGATGTGCCGGTTGACTCCACTAAGATTATCGCTAAGATTATTGAAGAAGAAGTTTCCTTCTCGGATTTTGTTAATCTAATGAGTTTTAAGCGCGGCAAGCTGACTATTGTCCGGGTGGACTTGCCAACGGATTCACCCGTGATAAATAAAGAAATCAAAGATATCCAGCTGCCGGCGGACTCGGTCCTGGTTTCTATTGTCCGGGGTGAAGAGGTTATTGTCCCTAAAGGCAATACAATGTTAAAGCCCGGAGACGATATTATCGCTTTAACTTTAGTCGGCAATGAATCACAGCTCTTAAATTTACTCTTAGGTAAATTATAAGATGAAAAACAAGCCTGTCATTAATTCCATTCTGGGCATCGGCACGGAAATTTTGTATACCCTGTTTATTATCCTCATTGCTTTTATCGCCTGCCTTATTTTTTCTTTAAAAATATGATTCTTAAACCTGACAAAGAAGACGTTTTAGTTATCGGGTATTATCTGGGCAAAGTTGTAATCGGGCTAGGGCTGGCCATGTTACTACCGATTCTTGCTGCCCTGGTTTTTAAAGAGATAAATCCTCTGCTGGATTATCTTATAGCCTTGGAATTAACTTTGTGCCTGGGTCTCTTTCTGGTAAGGGTCTGCTCAACCAAAAAAGATGCCCGCTGGATGCACGGGATGGTCGTGGTCTCTCTCTCTTGGATAGTGGCAATGTTTTTAGCTGCTTTACCTTTATATCTGGGGGGTCACTTTAAATCTTATTTAGACGCTTGTTTTGAAAGCATGTCTGGTTTAGCTACTACCGGGCTTACCCTAGTCCAGGATTTAGACCATATGTCTTACGCCCACAATCTCTGGAGGCATTTAATCATGTTTATCGGAGGCCAGGGTATTGTGGTGGTAATTTTAGCTATTTTTGTCAGAGGCTCCTCCGGGGCTTTTAAGATCTATGTAGGAGAAGCCAGAGATGAAAAGGTTTTACCGAACGTAGTTAACACCGGCCGTTTTATCTGGTTAGTTAGTTTTGTTTACCTTATTTTAGGCACTCTAGCATTAGGGATAACCGGGTTGCTGAACGGGATGACGGGAGTAAGCGCTTTTTTTCACGGGGCCTGCATATTTATGGCCGCGTTTGACACCGGCGGCTTTACCCCTAACTCCCAAAACATACTTTATTACCACAGCCTGCCATTTGAAATAGTGACTATTGTCATAATGCTTTTGGGCGCGATTAATTTCAAATTGCATTACCATATCTGGGTTGGTAACCGTAAAGAGATGTGGAAGAATATTGAAACTACAGTATTGTTTTTTATGATCATGATTACCTTTATGATTACTGCCACAGGCCTTAGACAGGCGAATCTTTATCCTGAGGCGCTAATGTTATTCCGTCGGGGATTCTACCAGTTGATATCCGCCCAGACCGGAACAGGGTATTCTAACATATATGCCCAGCAGTTTATCCGGGAGTGGGGGAATTTAGCCATGATAGGCATAATCTTGGCTATGGCTTTTGGCGGGAGCAGCTGTTCTACTACCGGCGGGATCAAAATGCTGCGCATAGGTATAATAATCAAGGCCCTGATCCAGGACATAAAGAGAATAATCCTCCCGGAGAAGGCGGTAGTAATCCAGAGGTATCACCATATATACAAAATATTCTTAGAGGATAAGCAGGTGAGGTCAGTTTTTTTAATAACCCTGCTTTATCTCTTGCTCTATGGGGCAGGCACAATAATAGGCATGCTCTGCGGGTATCCATTTATGGAATCTTTGTTTGAGTCTACTTCGGCGGCGGCAAATGTCGGACTCTCCTGCGGGATTACCGCGGTTACAATGCCCGCGGTATTAAAAGTGACCTATATAATTCAGATGTGGGCAGGCAGATTGGAATTTATGTCCGTATTTACCCTGCTGAGTTTCTTCGTAGCCCTAGTTAAAGGAAAATAGAATGAAAAGAAAGTGCAAAATGCAAAGTGCAAAATGCAAAGTTTCCCGCAAAGCGGGATCCCGTTATTTGTTAAATTGCGGAACGGGAAAGGCTAAAAGTTCAAAGTTTTTAGTTTTAAGTTTTAGTTTTGCGTTTTTCATTTTAAGTTTTGCGCTTCGAATGGCCTATGCCGAACCTATTTCTAGCGTCGATCTAATTAATAATGCCAAAGAATTTGACGCCCAGACTATAATCTATGAGGGGGAAGCGATTGGTGATATAATGATCCGAGGCGAATATGCCTGGGTAAACCTTAATGACGGGAAAAACGCTATTGGTATCTGGTTGGATAAGGCTAAAGCCTCGGAAATTATATATAGCGGAAGCTATAAGTCTAAAGGAGACTGGTTGGAGGTAGCCGGGGTTTTTCACCAGGCCTGTTTAGAACATGGCGGAGATCTGGATATCCACGCCCAGTTCCTGCGTAAAATAAAATCCGGTTACGCGGTTACGCAGATTCTTAATTGGAAAAAAATTAACTTGGCAGCCTCTCTGCTCTTTATACTCCTAACACTATGGATATTGACGCAATTAAAACTCAAATAGAATCAGATATTCTAGGCGTTTCTTCCGCGCAGGCTTTAGAAGAACTGCGCCTGAAATATCTGGGCAGAAAAGGTATTCTGGCTCAGTTAACCGCAACCATACCGACAATGCCTGCTCAAGAAAGGGCTGCCTTCGGCCAGCAGGCTAACATCCTAAAAAATAAAATCACTAATTTGATTTCCGAAAAAGAAAAAATTTTGGGTTCTTTTGTAAGCGATATTTCAGAAGGGACAGTTGATATTGGAATGCCGGGGATTTCCCAGGAACCGGGGAGATTGCATCCCATTACCCGGGTTATTGACGAGATCTGTACGATATTCCTGCGTATGGGATTTCAGGTAGTAGAGGGGCCGGAGATAGAGACAGAGTATAATAATTTCAGCGGCCTGAATATTCCCTTAGACCATCCTTCGCGGGATGCCTTTGACACCTTTTACCTTAAAGATTATGAAAAGCTGCTTTTACGCAGCCATACTTCTCCGGTCCAGGTCCGGGTGATGAAATCGCGCAAGCCTCCTTTGGCGATTGTGGTCCCAGGAAGGGTGTATCGACCGGATGCGGTAGATGCCAGTCATTTATTTATGTTTCATCAGGTCGAAGGATTTTTGGTAGATGAGGGAATAAAGTTTTCAGATTTAAAGGGGATTTTAGAAGTTTTTGCCAAAAGCGTTTTTGGAGAAGACATTAAGATGCGCTTTCGGCCGCACTTCTTTCCTTTTACCGAGCCGTCAGCAGAAGTAGATATCTCCTGTATAATCTGTAGAGGCGAGGGGTGTTCGGTCTGCGGCAGAAAAGGATGGGTGGAAGTTTTGGGTTCAGGGATGATCCACCCTAGCGTATTAAAGAATGTGGGGTATGACTCGAAAAAATATAGCGGGTTTGCTTTTGGTATGGGAGTTGAGCGTATCGCCATGCTTAAATACGGGATTAATGACATCCGGTTATTCTTTGAGAATGACCTGAGGTTTTTGAAACAATTTTAACCCCGCACCTTCATAATAGTTCAATATTAAAGGCGCAGGGTTTAAGAGCATGAATAGAATGGAAGGTGCGGGGTGAAGTTCACTTATAATTGGCTAAAAGACTTTGTAGAGATCAAGCTCCCGGCGGAAAAGCTGGCCGATAAGCTGACCATGGCTGGCTTAGAGGTTAAGTCCCTGGAAGCTCGGGACGGGGATTTTGTTTTTGAAATCGAAATTACTTCTAACCGGCCGGACTGGCTGAGCGTAAGCGGGATAGCCAAGGAAGCAGCAGCAATTACTAATTCGAAACTTAAATCAGGGGTTATCAAGACACCAAGACACCAAGATACCAAGACACCGGGGCACCAGGATGATTTCAAAATATTGATTGAGGACAAAAAAGACTGTCCTTTGTACACTGCCAAAATTATTCGCGATGTTAAAGTCGGTCCTTCGCCGACTTGGTTAAGTAAACAACTGGAGCTGATTGGTTGTCGCAGTATTAATAATATCGTAGATATCACTAATTATATTATGTTTACCTTTGGCGAGCCTTCGCATGCTTTTGACCTGGATAAATTAAATTCAGATCAAATAATTATCCGTCGGGCCCGTAACGACGAGAGATTAATTTCTATTGACTCCCAGGAGAGGATGTTAGATAAAAACATTCTGGTAATCGCAGATAAAGAAAAACCAGTAGCAATTGCCGGTATTATGGGAGGCAAAGATACCGAAGTAGGCGGGTCAACTAAGAATGTGCTCCTGGAAGCAGCTATATTTGATCTTATAGTTATCCGTCAGGGAAAAAGAAAGCTGGGGATGCAGAGTGAATCTTCATACCGATTTGAAAGGGGCATTGATTATGAGACTTGTCAAAGTTCTTCCTGGCAGGCAGTTAGGTTGATTGAAGAACTTTCCGGCGGGAAATGCGTTAAATACTTAGAAGCTGGTCTGCCTCGTCCCAAAACACTAAAAGTTAATCTGGGCCCGGATTATGCCGGCAAAATATTGGGCCTTAAAACAACCCCTTACCAGGTAAAAAAGATGCTTAGTAATTTAGGATTTAAGCCTACCCTTAAAACAAAAGGTATTTTCTCGGTAGAAATTCCTTTGGCCCGCCAGGATATTAAGGCCGAAATAGATTTGATCGAAGAGATCTCCCGGGTTTACGGTTTTGAGAATGTGCCGGTAACCTTGCCGGCAGTTAAGCCGCAAGTCAGCGGATATACTGACACGGATAAAGTCTCCCTGATCAAAAATATATTAGTTAGTCTGGGGTTAAGCGAGGTAATCAGCTATAGCCTGATCAGTAAAGATTCATTAAGGGGGATGGGTCGGGATGACCTGGTTGCGATCCGCAATCCTTTAAGCAAGGAACAGGAAATTTTAAGGCCGACTATTCTTCCCGGAATTCTCAAGGCCATTGCTGGTAACCTTAACCAAAAACAAAGTTCTATCAGTATTTTTGAGGTCGCCAAAGTATTTTCCGCGGGCAAGGATTATCCTAATGAAGATATCGCGCTGGCAGTTGGTTTATGCGGGGCTAAATCCTGGCTTTTTAGCCAGGGCCAGGTAAAAGATGAAATGGGATTATTACATATCAAGGGAGCGCTAACAATCCTTTTTGAGCGCTTAGGCCTAAAAGATTACCGGTTTGTTTTGTCCGCGGATAAATCAGTTGATATCTATTTAAATAATGAGAGATTGGGCCGGGCCTCCGGAGTAAAAAAAGAAGTCTTGGATAATTTTGATATCAAGAATAAAGAGGTGTTTGTAGCTGAAGTTTATTTAAGTAAAATTATCGGCTGGGTTAATTTAAATAAAAAATTCTCTACATTACCAGTTTATCCGGCTATTGCCCGGGATATAAGTGTAGTAGTTAAAAAAGAAGTTTTTGTGGATATGCTGCTGGAAGAGATTAAGAATAATGCTGGAGCGCTTTTAACGGAAGTAAAAGTCATTGATTATTACCAAGGTAAGCAGATCCCTCCGGGTTTCCAGGGCCTGACCTTCTCTTGTGTTTACCGCTCAGAAGAAAAAACTCTCACCGAAGAAGAGATTAATCCTGCGCATTCGCGGATCTTGGACGCTCTAAAGAATAAATTCCAGGCCCAACTGCGCTAGGAATAGGTTGACTATTTTCTAAAAAGTGCTATACTTTTATTGTAAAGATGTTCTCTTTCCCGCTTTGTGCGGGATCCCGTTCCTGGCTTTAATAGTGACGGGAAGATTTCCCTGCCGTGCACGTTAGGAGATTGGTGATTGTTGAACCAACATCAATATAAGGGGAGCCACAACTTCGCTTAGGCCTTGGTCTACGCGAGTGGTTTCCACCTGAGCTTCGGGTTCAGACCACCAAAATCCAACGGCACAGTGCGGGGATTTTTTATTGAGGCCACAACTTACGGAGTTCCCGCTTTGAAGGAGGCGACGTAAGTTGTTTGGCCGAGATATCCAGCGAGTGCGAAGAAAATTTATCTGGAATTTTCAAGCGTTTACGAGCAGGATAATCCCCCCTTTTTATTATGGACCTCTTCCCCCAGCAAAATATTCCCAAAGAAGATTTTAAAAGCCTGCCCTTAGCTGTGCGGATGCGTCCGGTTAATCTGGATGAATTTAAAGGCCAGGAGCATATATTAGGTAAGGGTAAACTTCTGCGCCGGGCAATCGAGTCAGACCGGATAACCTCTTTAATTTTATACGGCCCGCCAGGTATAGGAAAAACCTCTTTGGCCTGGTGTTTCTCCCACATCACTAAAAGCTACTATGCGGCTATTAACGCCACTACTTCAAATGTTGAGGAATTAAGGAAAGTCATTGCCCAGGCCAAACACCGCAAAGCTGTTACCGGCGAGAAAACCACCCTTTTTATTGACGAGATCCATCGTTTTAATAAGGCCCAGCAGGATGTTTTAATGCCGGATGTGGAAAACGGCAACCCGATCTTGATCGGGGCTACTATTCATAATCCATTTTTCTCTTTAGTTTCTGCTTTGGTATCGCGGTCGCTAGTCTTAGAATTAAAACCCCTTTCCTCCGATAATATTTCGGAGATTTTAAATTCGGCTATAAAGGATAAAGAGCGGGGATTAGGAGATCTTAAAATCAAGGCTGATAAAAAAGCCTTGGGGTTTTTAGCCCGGGCCTGCGAAGGAGATGCCCGCCGGGCCTTAAGCGCTTTAGAGTTAGGCGTTTTAAGCTCAAGCCAAACTAAAGACGGCTGGATTAATTTTGACCTGGAGGCTGCTGCCGGCTCAATTCAGAAAAAACCCATACTTTATGACCGGGATGAGGATGGGCATTACGATACAGCCTCGGCATTTATTAAATCCATGCGCGGATCTGACCCGGATGCGGCAATATACTGGATGGCTAAAATGCTTTATGCCGGAGAAGATGTCCGGTTTATCTGCCGCCGGGTCTGTATTTTAGCTGCTGAAGATGTGGGTAATGCCGACCCTTTAGCTTTAGTTTTGGCTAATGCAGCTTTGCAGATCTGTGAATTTGTGGGAATGCCGGAAGCCAGGATCCCTTTAGCCCAGGCAGTGATTTATGTTTCTTGTGCCCCTAAATCCAACGCCAGTTATTTAGCGATTGAAAAAGCATCCGCTGATATTGAAAAAGAAAAAACCCAGGAAGTGCCGGAGCATCTAAAAGATGCTTCTTATGCCGGAGCCGATAAGTTGGGCCGCGGCAAGGGATATAAGTATGCCCATGATTATCCAGGCCATTATGTTAAACAAAAATACACCCGCCGCAAGGTCAAATACTACGAACCCACCGAAATCGGCTATGAAGCCAAGATTAAACAACGCTTGGAAAAATTACGCCCAATTACTTAAATTACCTTGACACAGAGCCGAAAATAGTTTATACTCTATCTTACGTTGTAAGTTTATAAAGGCATCTTTCGGTTAGGAGGCAACCGGAAAATGCAGGCGTTAATTATTAAATCGGACAGACAAAAAGGGTCGTCCGATTTTTTTGTTTAAAATATGCATATTAAAAAGAATAGAAAAAAAATTTTTTGGTTAATTTTAGTTTTTTTCTGGGCCGGGAGATTAGTTTATGCTCAAGGCAACGACCTGGCAGGTGATGCCCTTTATGAATATGGAAAAGATCTTTACCAATCAGGCAGAACCACCGATGCCATCCACGAGCTCAATAAATGTTTATTAAAAAGCCCAAATAATGAAAAATGCCGGGCGTATTTAGAACAAATCAGCGGAGGGGCCGGAGAATGCGGAGAATGTAAATCCTGCAAAGAGCTTCCAAAATCCAAGCCATGCCAAGAAGTTAAGTTACCTGAAAAGCCCAGTCCGCGTAAAGAATACAAGGAGAAAGTAAAACCCAGAGAATGCGGAGAATGCAAATCCTGTAAAAAACCCCAAAAAGAACCTAGGGTGTGTCCAAGAACGCCGCCGCAGATTAAAGGGCCTCCTAGGATAGATTTTAATTCTGGCATAAAGGCTTGCGCCAACCAAAAAACTCTTTTTTACGCCAAAGTTATTCCGGAAGATGCCGCCGACAATCTTTATTACAGATGGGATTTTGGCGATGGCACAAGCGCAGAAGGAAGAAGGGTGGAAAAAATATATTCCCAGCCCGGTGTTTATTTAGTCAGGCTTACTGCCTGCGATCTTTCAACCGGGAAGGCCATCCGGGCTAAACAAAATCGGATCCGGGTGTATGTACCACCTCAAGCAAATGCCGGAGAGGATCAAGTAATTTGTTTAGGATGCAGCGTTACTTTGGACGGCAGTCAGTCAAAAAACAAGCCTGTTTTTGAACTTTGTTCTAGTTGTAATTTATTTACCTACACCTGGGATTTCGGCGACGGTACCCCCGAGGCCCAGGGTATCAAAGTTAATCATAGGTATGAAAAACCGGGTAATTATCAAGCTACCCTTACCGTATATGACAAAAAAAGCAAGAAGTGCGCTCCGGTAAAAGACAGCGTATCAGTTTTGGTTAATACTAATCCCTATCCGGTCATAAGAGAGGTTAAGAATACCTGCGTAGGCAAGAGTATCGACTTCGCCTGTTTCTTCAACGAATCCGAAGGAGCCTATTCCAAAAGAAGTAATTTAAAATACACCTGGGATTTCGGGGATGGAACTGTTGTAGAGGGCGGGTCAAGCACCACGCACGCCTATCAAAAAGGAGGCGAATACTTAGTTAAGGTTACAGCAGACGATCAATTAGGTACAGTCTGTTCGGTGGGCACCCAGACTATAAAGGTAAAGGTAAATGCCCCGCCGATAGCCAATACCGGGCCTGACCTGGTTTGCTGCGATAATATAGAATCTGTTTTTGATGGTTCTTCATCCAGCGACCCTGATGGTGACCGGTTAACTTATACCTGGGATTTCGGGGATGGCCATACCGCCAACGGCGCGCGGGTAACCCATAACTATAAAA
>JBDRLN010000079.1:0-2782 GCA_043812955.1 Candidatus Omnitrophota bacterium
GGACACACGATCAAAAACCCGCAAACTTTAGCCACAGCCATAAGGATCGGTAATCCCGCCAGCTGGAAACAGGCAGAAGAGGCCCGCGATGAATCAAGGGGGCTTATTGATATGGTGTCGGATCGCGAAATAATCGAAGCCTATAAATTATTAGCCACAAAAGAAGGCGTATTTGTTGAACCGGCATCTGCGGCTTCTATTGCCGGCCTATTAAAACTGGCCAAAAAAAGTTATTTTAAGCGGGGCTGCTTTCAAAGAATAACTTGCATTCTCACAGGACATGGACTAAAGGATCCGGATAGGGCAATTAAAAGCATTAAACCGCCGAAAATAATAAAGCCCAATTTAAAGGCGATATTAAAAGAAATAGGGTATTAGCCGAATGAGTTTAAGGAATAAACGCATTTTAATAACGGCTGGGCCGACCTGGATAGCTATAGATAAAGTCAGGGTAATCAGCAACACCGCAACAGGCGCTACCGGAAAGTTATTGGCTAATCAGTTCGCAAATAAAGGGGCTAAAGTTACTCTGCTAATAAACGCAGAAAACAAATGCTGCCTGAACAAAAAAATAAGGGTTCTGCCGTTCCAGTTCTTTGGCCAGCTTAATGAATATATTCAAGATGAATTATCGCGCCGGACGTACGACATATGTGTTCATTCGGCAGCGGTATCCGATTATAAACCGGTTAAGATATCGACAGGAAAAATTAGTTCAGATAGAAAACTCCTGCGCCTGGGCCTAAAACCTACGCCCAAGATAATTAACCGGATAAAAAAAATCGATAGCTCTTTATTCCTGGTTGGTTTTAAATACGAACCGGATAAGAATAAAGATACCCTGATCCGGGAAGCTAAAAAACTAATGGATAATTCAAAAGCGGATATTATTGTTGCCAATACATCGGGAAAGAATGGTTACCGAGCGTATATCATAAGAAAGAATGGGGTATTTCACGGGCCGTTAAGGAATAAGCCAGAAATGATTAAAAATCTTTTAAAGGCAATAAACAGCTTTTTTACCATAAAGAAAACGTTACAATAAGTAAATTAAGGATTATAATATAAATTATGAAATACATCGTCTTAGTCCCGGATGGAATGGCTGATTATCCTGTAGCGGAGTTGGGCAACCGGACACCTCTTGAAGCTAGCCGTACTCCCAATATGGATTATATAGCCAGGCAGGGAAGGCTCGGCCGGGTAAAAACTATACCCGATAATATGATACCGGCCTCGGATGTGGCAAATATATCTATTCTTGGATATGACCCTAAAAGATATTATACCGGCAGGGGCCCTCTTGAGGCGGCAAATTTAGGCATTGAAATGGAGTATGACGATGTAGCTTTCCGCTGCAACCTGGTTACAATCGCCAATGATATCATGATCGATTACAGCGCCGGGCATATCAGCTCAAAAGAAGCATCTGTCCTGGTCAAGGCGATCGACCAGGAATTAGGCAATGATAAATTTAAATTCTATCCAGGTATAAGTTACCGCCATTTATTATTAGTAAAAAATGGGGCTGACCAAGAGCTCGAAAATTTAAACTGCTCTGCCCCGCACGATATAACCGACCTCAATATCGCCAAGCATCTTCCTAAAGGTAAAAACAGCGAAATCATGATCGATTTAATGCGCGGTTCCCGAAAGGTCCTTGAGGCCCACGAAATAAATCATGTTAGAATTGACCTTAAAGAAAATCCGGCAAATATGATCTGGTTATGGGGACAGGGTAAAAAACCGGACATGCCCAAATTTAGCGATAAATACCAGGTCAGCGGAAGCGTGATATCCGCGGTTGATCTGATCAAAGGCCTGGGCAGAATTATCGGGCTGAATGTTATTAATGTTGCCGGAGCTACCGGATATTACGATACTGATTACAAAGCCAAAGCCAACGCCGCCCTTAGATCATTGGAAGACCGTGATTTTGTTTTTGTACATGTGGAAGCTCCTGATGAAGCCGGGCATAACGGAGACCTACGCGAAAAAATAACCGCTATTGAAAGATTTGACCAACTGGTCGTAGGGACAATATTAGAAGCCTTTAAACGTAAAAAGAATTTCAAGATCATGGTCCTGCCTGATCATGCCACCCCAGTGTCCTTGAAAACTCATACCTCCGACATTATATGCTTCGGGATTTTTGGGAAAGGGGTCATGGGCAGAGGGTTTTTGAATTACAGTGAAAAAGAAGCGGAGAAATCCGACCTTTATTTTGATAAAGGCCATGAATTAATGGATTATTTTATTAAATCCTAAAAAGCCACGGAGCGACCTATGGATGATAGAAGAAAATTCTTCAGGGCTGGGGTTCCGCGAGATAAATTAATGTGCAAGATAATCGAGCCCGCAAGCATATCTACGAACAAAGAATTCTCTATTTTAAACATAAGCGTAATGGGTATAGCTTTTGAAAACGACGATAAGATCGATCATGACAATATAAGGCTGGCAATAAAGTTTCCTTTTACGTCCTACGATGACGCCGCTTTCGTCTGGGGAAGAGTGGTATATTCAAATAAAATGCTAAACAAAGACAAATACCTGATCGGTATAGCCTTTATACGTAAAAAACGGGGCTATAAATAATGAAGAAGTTGATCGTGCAAAAATTTGGAGGTTCGTCGGTTGCAAACGCCGAACGTATTCAAAATGTTGCTAAACGGGTGGCTAGCTATAAAAAAAATGGCCATGATTTAGTCGTGGTGGTATCGGCTTTAGGGGACACTACCGATGAATTGATTAAACTGGCAAATCAGATCAGTAATGACCC